>CALKIF010000039.1:0-40590 GCA_937988715.1 uncultured Alphaproteobacteria bacterium
GTATTAAAAACAGTGTTAAATTTATTAAATATTTCTAAATTAAATAGTTGATCAGAACGGTCACCAGAATGCCTTCTGAAGGATCAGATCATCTCTCTGGGCTATCTGTTCAGAGGATGCCGGGCCCCTCTGGCAGGCAAGGGTTTGTGTTGTCATTTGACACTGAACAGATTATTGTGGGCGCACCGCTGGACATACCTGGCCTTGATCTGGAGAAGGACAGGGGACGGGCCTCTGTTGCAGAGGCCTTATTTACTGACATAATTGGTGACTGAGTGATGACCGCTGTTCTGATCCTGATAGACAACATTGTTGATATCTATATTTTCACGCTTCTGGCTTATGTGATTGCCAGCTGGCTGGTGGCGTTCAGAATCATCAATCCCTGGCAGCCTTTCGTGCGCTGGCTGCTGCAGGCACTTGGCCGCCTGCATGAACCGCTGCTGGGCCGCATTCGATCTGTTCTGCCTGATCTGGGCGGCATTGATATCAGCCCGATCATTGTTCTGCTTGCGGTTCAGTTTGCCCGTAATCTGTTGTTCGAATATGTGGCGTAATGAGTCGCCCTCAGCTAATTCCTGGGCGCCGGTCAGGCGCATGATGCAGCGACTGAATTTTGAGAAAAAGATCTGAGCCGAACAGGGGGATGCCGGTATCATGAGCGCACATCTTATTGACGGGAAGGCCTTTGCTGCTGGTCTGGTAGACAAAATAGCCGCGTCAGTTACACAGCTGAAATCAGCTCATCAGGTTACGCCTTGTCTGGCGGTTGTTCTGGTGGGAGAGGATCCGGCCAGTCAGGTCTATGTCCGCAATAAAGGAGAGCGGACCAGAGCCGCAGGCATGACGTCAATTGAACACCGGCTGCCTGCAGAGACCTCTGAAGAGGCATTGCTGGCTTTGATCGATGAGATGAATAAAGATGCTGATATTGACGGTATTCTGGTGCAGCTGCCGCTGCCTGATCAAATTGATGAAGCAGCTGTTATTCAGGCAATTGCCCCTGAAAAAGATGTTGACGGGTTTCATGTTGTCAATGCGGGTCTGCTGGCGACTGGTCAGCGCGGGTTGGTGCCCTGTACGCCGCTGGGCTGCCTGTTGTTGCTGCAGGACTATCTTGGTGATCTGTCCGGGGCCAATGCTGTTGTGCTTGGCCGGTCCAATATTGTCGGCAAACCAATGGCCCAGTTATTAACCTCAGCACATGCGACCGTGACGATCGCGCATTCGCGTACCCGCGATCTGGCCGCGATCTGCCGGCAGGCTGATATTCTGGTTGCTGCCGTTGGCCGGCCAGAAATGGTCAAAGGTGACTGGATCAAACCAGGGGCCACAGTCATAGATGTGGGCATCAACCGGGTTGCCGCGCCTGAACGCGGGGACGGAAAATTCAGGCTGACAGGTGATGTTGATTTTGCTTCTGCTGCAGAGGTTGCCGGTGCCATCACACCTGTGCCTGGCGGGGTTGGACCAATGACAATCGCCTGCCTGCTCAGAAATACCCTTGTTGCCGGGTGTCGCCGCCGGAATATCGCACTAGATGGTTATGAGAACAGCTGAATATAACCGGCTGACAGGTCAGTCAACCTTGAAAGGATAATCGTTATGGGTCCGTTTTCTGTATCTGAATTCGGCTGGTCCGAATTTGTGATGGTGGTCGGGTTGGCTGGTGTCGCTGGCATTTTATTTTGGGGCGTAATTACAATGGGCCGCGGCGGTGCATATAATAAGAGTCATTCCAATAAGATTATGCGCTATCGTATCATCGCTCAGGCGGTTGTTTTGCTGGTCTTTGTCACCTTGTTATGGCTGAAACGTGAAGCCTGAGATGAGGCACAACAACAAGATGAATAAACAGGCGGTTTACCTATGGTCAAGCTGAACAAAATTTACACCCGTACAGGTGATGACGGAACCACCAGTCTGGTTGGCGGCGGCCGTGTGTCCAAACATGCCCGGCGCCCGTCTGCCTTTGGTGAGGTTGATGAGCTGAACTCTGTTCTGGGTCTGGCGCGCCTGCACTGTAAAAATGGAGCAGATATGGCCGGTATGGACGCCCAGCTGGCCCGCATCCAGAACGATCTGTTTGATCTGGGCGCGGATCTGGCCACCGCGGAAGAGACCGCCCCGGCCTTGCGAATCACAACTGATCAGGTGACCCGGCTGGAACAGGAAATCGATGCTGTGAACGCAAATCTGCAGCCGCTGACCTCATTCATTCTGCCTGGTGGCACAGAGCTGGCGGCCTGGTTGCATCTGGGCCGGACTGTGGCCAGACGTGCCGAACGCCAAATGACGGAATTAGCTGTTGAAGAACCTGTTAATGAAGCGGCAATGCAGTATATTAACCGGGTCTCAGATCTGTTGTTTGTGCTGGCCCGTCATGCTAATGGTGACGGACAAAGCGATGTTCTGTGGGTTCCCGGGGATAACCAGGCAAGCTGATAGCGGATATTTTGGGACGACTGGCTGATAAAGCAGATCATGTTTATCAGCTGAAGTAAGGAAAAGGATAAGCACATGAAAATTTTGGTACCTGTGAAAAGGGTCATTGATTACAACGTCAAAGTCCGTGTGAAACCGGACCAGTCTGGTGTTGAGCTGGCCAATGTGAAGATGGCGATGAATCCGTTTGATGAAATCGCTGTGGAACAGGCCCTGCGCATTAAAGAAGCCGGTCAGGCAGATGAGATTGTTCTGGTTTCTGTCGGCCCGACACAAGCGCAGGAAACCATCCGCACAGGTCTGGCCATGGGCGCTGACCGCGGCATTCATATTGAAGCTGACCAGGATGTTGAACCGCTGGCGGTTGCCAAGCTGCTGAAGGCTGTTGTTGATAAAGAGGCCCCGGGGCTGGTGATCTGCGGCAAGCAGGCGATTGATGATGACAGCAACCAAACCGGTCAGATGCTGTCTGCGCTTCTGGGGTGGTCACAGGCTACATTTGCTTCTGGTGTGGAACTTGGCAGCGATAAAGCGAAGATCATCCGCGAAGTGGATGGGGGACTTGAGCATATTGAAGTGTCCATGCCGGCTGTGATCACTGTTGATCTGCGCCTGAATGAGCCGCGTTATGCGTCTTTGCCAAACATTATGAAGGCAAAGAAAAAGCCGATTGACAGCCTGAGCGCAGATGAGCTGGGCGTAGACACAGCCCCGCGTCTGAAAGTGGTGAAGGTTGAAGAACCTGCCGCCCGGTCTGCCGGTATCAAGGTTGGTTCTGTTGCTGAACTTGTCGATAAACTGAAAAATGAAGCAAAGGTGATATGATGAGCATTCTTGTTGTTGTTGAACATGATAATGGTGCTGTAAACGCAGCGACACTGAACACCATTGCCGCGGCCCAGGCTATCGGCGGGGATATTGATGCGCTGGTTGCGGGGCACGGGTGCGGTGATGCGGCTTCTGCTGCAGCGGCGATCGCCGGTGTTGCCAAGGTGATTGTTGCAGATGCGCCTGAGAACGCCCATGGTCTGGCGGAAAATATCGCGCCTCTGATCGCAGGTATGGCAGAGGGCTATTCACATATTCTGGCCCCGGCCACAACATATGGCAAAAATATCATGCCACGGGTTGCGGCGCTGACAGATACAGCCCAGATTTCTGACATTATCGCAGTGATTGACGCGGATACATTCCAGCGGCCGATTTATGCCGGTAACGCACTGGCCACGGTCCAGTCAGGTGATGCGCTGAAAATTATCACGGTCAGAAGCACAGCTTTTGAGCCGGTTGCGGAGACAGGCGGGTCTGCTGCCATTGAACAGGCAGATGCCGCTGGTGATGCCGGTCTGTCCAAGTTCGAGAAATCAGAATTGTCAAAATCTGAGCGGCCTGAGCTGACCTCAGCTGGCATTGTTGTGTCAGGTGGGCGGGGCATGCAGGATGGCGCTAACTTTGTGATGCTGGAAAAGGTTGCTGACAAGCTGGGTGCCGCAGTTGGGGCGTCCAGAGCAGCGGTTGATGCCGGCTTTGTGCCAAATGATTATCAGGTCGGCCAGACCGGCAAGGTTGTGGCCCCTGATTTATATATGGCTGTGGGCATTTCCGGTGCGATTCAGCATCTGGCTGGTATGAAAGACAGCAAGGTGATTGTGGCCATCAACAAAGATGATGAAGCCCCGATTTTCCAGGTTGCTGATTACGGGCTGGTTGCTGATCTGTTTGACGCTGTTCCTGAACTGGATTCAGAACTCGGCTAAGACAGCGATACTTCTCGGCCTTGCCGGCCCCCTGTTCTGTTCAGCCCAGATAATCTGTGACCTGATCAAGGACAGCCGGCGAGGCCCATTCAGCCGGACCTGTATGAGAGGCATAGCCGGACAGACCTTGCTTGATCAGTAAGGTTGTCGGCAGACCGCGCAGCTTGAGCGCGCGCGCCCATTCACCGTTCGGATCATAAGCAGATAAAGGCGTGTTGATCTGGCGTTTATCCAGAAATGGCTGGGCCACCTCTGCCCCGCCGCGATCCACATTGACCAGAACAACCTTAATGCTATGTTCACGCAAATGAGCTGCTGCTGTTTCAAGAGCCGGCAGTTCAACCACACAAGGCCCGCACCAGGTCGCCCAGAAATTCACCAGTAAGGCTTGTGACCCCGCTTCTGCCAGACGCAGAGGCTGGCCAGATTTTGTCTGCAGAGAGCTGCCCGGAAGCGGTTGCTCTCCGGCATCCAGCTTCAGGCGAAGCGCGTCTGAGCGCACCCCGGACAACGGCAGACCCAGAACAGCTGAAGCCCCGAGCAGACAGGCCAGACGGCGCCGGGTAAAGATTTGGGGCTGATCATTTCTCATTTCTGTCCTATAAGACATAAAACAGGCACCTTTGAGTTCACAGTTAAGGTCAGCAGGGTTCACCCTAGCACAGCCTTATAGGTTATAAAATTCCGGGACACCCATATATGGGGATTTCGTATGACATCATCTAAACCACATCAATCTGGCAAAAAAAAGGCTTCTTCCATCTGGGGAGGACGGTTTGCTGGCGGGCCATCACAGCTGATGCAGGATATCAACGCCTCAATTAGCTATGATAAAACGCTGTACCGGCAGGATATTGCCGGGTCCATTGCGCATGCCCGCATGCTGGCTGACCAGAATATCCTGACCGCTGAGGACAGAGATCAGATTATCACCGGCCTGCAGCAGATAGAACAAGAGATTGCGGCCGGCACATTTGAATTTTCAGAACAGCTGGAAGATATTCATATGAATGTTGAAACCCGGCTGGCGGAGCTGATCGGGGACCCGGCACGGCGTCTGCACACTGCCCGCTCGCGAAATGATCAGGTGGCCACAGATATCCGGCTGTGGTTGCGTGAAGCCCTTGCGGAAACAGACAAGTTGCTGACAGGCTTGCAAAAGGCTCTTCTGGATCAGGCAGATACCCACGCAGAAACAGTGATGCCGGGATATACCCATCTGCAGACCGCTCAGCCGATCACCTTTGGCTTTCATCTGATGGCTTATGTTGAAATGCTCGGTCGTGACCGGGGCCGGTTTGCTGACTGTGCCAAGCGGGTTAATGAATCGCCGCTGGGCTCTGCTGCTCTTGCCGGAACATCTCACCCGATAGACCGGCATAAGACCGCCGCCCTGCTGGGGTTTGACAGGCCGATGGCGAACGCGATGGACGGGGTATCAGCACGTGATTTTGCGGTTGAGTTCATGTCTGCTGCAGCGATTTGTGCGACTCATCTGTCGCGGCTGGCAGAAGAGATTGTGATCTGGTCAACAGACAGATTTGCCTTTGTCAGCCTGTCTGATGCCTATACCACAGGTTCATCCATCATGCCGCAGAAACGCAACCCTGATGCCGCAGAACTGATCAGGGCCAAGCCCGGCCGGATTATCGGTGATCTGGTCAGCTTGCTGACCGTCCTGAAAGGCCTGCCTCTGGCCTATGGCAAGGATATGCAAGAAGATAAAGAACCTGTATTTGATGCTGAAAAATCCTTGTCTATCAGTCTGATGGCGATGACCGGCATGATAGAAGATTTAACCGCCCATCCAGACGCGATGCGGCAGGCGTTAAGCAAGGGCCATCCGGCGGCAACTGATCTGGCAGATTATCTGGTCGCTGAGCTGAATATTCCGTTTCGGAACGCGCATCATATCACCGGCGCGCTGGTGGCGCTGGCGGATCAGAACGGATGCGGGCTGGAAGAGCTGTCTCTTGCTGATCTGCAGAGCGTTGAGCCCCAGTTAACAGAACAGGCCAGGTCTGTTCTGTTGATTGACAATGCGGTTGCGGCACGAACAAGCTATGGCGGCACAGCCCCTGCTGAGGTGCGGGCCCGTTTGGCTGAGGCCAGAACCCGGTTTTTAGACAAGAATGACGCGCCGTAACGGCAAGAAGTGAGGATGACACCTATCATGCGTATACCAATTCTTCTTTTGTGTGCTCTGGTTTTAACCGGTACGCTGACAGCTTGCGGCAAGCGCGGCGATCCGTTGCGTCCGTCTGAAGTGACCGAACAACAAAGCTGACGCTAGCGACAGACATGACCCAGATTACAAGAGATCAACAAGGCCATCTGACCATAGGTGGCCAGTCAGCAGCCGAACTGGCCGAGGCCTATGGCACCCCGCTCTATGTCTATTCAGGAGACGGGTTCATTGCCCATTTCGCAGCCTTTACTTCTGCTGTCTCCCGGCTTGACTGCACAGTGCATTATGCTGTGAAGGCCAATTCATCTTTGGGTGTGCTCGGCCTGTTGGCCCGGCAAGGGGCCGGGGCAGATATTGTGTCTGGCGGAGAGATGAAGCGGGCCTTGACCGCTGGCATAGCTGCAGAAAAAATTGTGTTCTCAGGTGTCGGCAAAACAGATCTTGAGATCAAAGAAGCGCTGCAGGCCGGTATTGGCCAGATTAATGCCGAATCAGCAGCAGAGCTGGTGCATATCAGCGCCATAGCTGGAGATATGGGCGTCAGCGCCCCGGTGGCTTTGCGGGTGAATGTCAATGTTGACCCGGGCAGCCATGCCAAGATTTCCACCGGCCAGCGGTCAACCAAATTCGGCATTCCTGTGGCGGGCGGAGAAGCGGCCGCGCTGTACCGCAAGGTCTGTGCTGATCCGAATCTGATCCCGCGCGGGCTGGCTGTTCATATTGGCTCGCAATTGCGTCAACTGGCCCCGTTTGAGCGCGCCTATCAAGAATTGTTGCAGCTGGCAGATGGTTTGCGCGCAGAAGGCCTTGATGTGCCCATGCTGGATTTAGGTGGCGGTCTGGGGATTGATTATGAAACCGGAACATCCCCCGATTTTGACGCCTATGGCCAGATGGTCACCCGCATTTTTGCCAACCGGGCCTATAAATTAGGGTTTGAGCCCGGCCGGTCAATTGCTGCAGATAATGGCGTGTTTCTGACCCGGACTTTGTTTGTGAAGCAAGGTGAGGATAAGCGGTTTATCATTGTTGACGGCGCGATGAATGATCTGATCAGGCCAACTCTTTATGAAGCCTGGCACAGAATTGAGCCAGCCGACCCCCTGCAGCCCGCAACAGGCAAGGCCGATATTGTTGGCCCGGTCTGTGAGACAGGTGATTATCTGGGCCAGGCCCGCAATATGCCTGATATTGCCGAAGGTGACGTTCTGGCTGTGTTTTCAGCTGGCGCTTATGGGGCGGTGATGATGTCGACCTACAACACCCGCCCTGAAGCCGCAGAAATAATGGTTCATGACGGCAAGGTTCATGTGCTGAGAGCGCGCCGGTCTGTTGAGGATCTGCTGGCTTGTGAAGATAACCCGTTCAGCTGAGCGCTTGCGCATCAGAACAGGCGGGGCGGCAGCCGTTCGGCAACAGGTTCAACAATGACCTGGGCCTGTTTTGCCCCGTCCACCTCAAATTGCGCAAAAAACGGCACAGACAATCCGGTTTCAATGAAATAACCGTCAGGGGTGACTTTCTGCTGGTATAATTCTGTGCCGTCTGCGTCCAGAACCCGCAACTGCAGCATTGAGGCATGAGCACGGAAATCACTGATGTTGAACAACGCCCCTCTGACCCTGAGAAGGGGTTCTGTATATTGAGCTTTCAGATCGCGCACCTCTAGCACAGACGGATCGGGCATAATGGTAAGGCCGGCCAGGTCAAATGAAGAAATCAGAGCCGGGAAATGAGCGGTCAGCGGGCCCCGAAAGCTGTATAGCCCGCCACTGACAAGCATCAGAACAGCAATGATAAGAGCAGGATAACGAAGCCCTCTGGCGGTTTCTTTCAGCAATCCTGTCTGCGGTTTTTCAACAGGCTTTCCAGGTTCAGCCCGCCAGACATGTTTACAGACCGAACAGCGGACCCGTTGGCCCTGCGGGGCAATCGCTTTTGCATCTACACGGAAAATAGTCTGACAATTTTCACATGTTAACAACATATAACTATACTCTGCTCATCTATCTGGTAGCATAATTAGCTTAAACCACGCGGGGAGACCAGACGTTTTTGCCCTCTCTCTGCGGTCAGGCAAAAATGCTGAGGAAAACAGGAATGCCTAGTGACACAGCCTGAACAGACAAGCCAGACTCACCATCATAAAGCCAGGGCCCAGCTAAGGCGGGTTCTGAAGCTGGGTGTCATGGGCCTGCTGGTTGTGCTGGCCTGTCTGCAGCATTTTGCCCTGACCCTGCCGCAGCCTGAAAGCCTGTTGCCTGGAAGAACAGACGGGCTGGTCGTGCCAACAGGCGGTCAGGCCCGGATTCAAGAAGGGCTGCGCCTGCTGCATAGCGGGGCCGCCAGCCGGATGCTGATTACAGGTGTCGGTCAGGATGTGTCAAAACAGGTTCTGGCGACTGAGCTGAAGCTGACAGCTGATCATCTGCAGACATTCACTTGCTGTGTGGATATCGACAAAGTTGCCCTGGATACCAAAGGCAATGCAAAAGCGGCCCTCATCTGGGCAGAGGCCCGCCAGTTTTCAACCTTACGGCTGGTGACAGCAAATTATCATCTGCCGCGCGCGCATCTGGAATTCTCGCGGTTGCTGCCACATCATAAGGTGACAGGATGGCCGGTGACGCCGCCTGATCTTCAGGCCCGGGACTGGTACTGGCATTGGCCGACGGTCCGGCTGCTGACGCGTGAATATGCAAAATATCTGTTTGCGCTGATTCAGAGCTAGTTCAGCTTGTCAGAGATGGCGGGCTTAATCCTGGCCGGCATCAATAATAGAGCGTCTGATATCACGGGTCCGCGTGAACAAATCAAACAGCTTGTCCCCTTCTTTCCAGCGAATCGCGCGCTGCAGATAGGTCAGATCTTCAGAAAACCGCTGCAGCATTTCCAGAACAGCTTCATCATTGTTCAAAAACACATCCCGCCACATCACCGGATCAGACGCCGCAATACGGGTGAAATCCCGGAACCCTGAAGCTGAATATCTGATCACATCATTTTTCAGATCCTGTTCCAGATCAACCGCTGTGCCGACAATGGTATAGGCAATCAGATGCGGCAGATGCGAGGTAATCGCCAGCACGCGATCATGATAATCAGCATCCATATATTCAACCATTGCCCCCAGACCAGACAGAAAATCAGCCAGGCCAGCGACCTTGTCCTTTGGTGAGCCATTGGGCAGCAACAGCCAGTAGCGTTGTTCAAACAAGCTGGCAAACCCGGCTGCCGGCCCGGAAAATTCGGTACCTGCCAACGGGTGTCCGGGAAGGAAATAACAGCCCTGCGGCACAAAGGGATCAACATCACGTATCACAGAGCGTTTTGTTGAGCCGGTATCGGTAATCACAGTACCGGGCTGAAGATAAGGCGAGATTGCCTTCATCACATCTTCCATCACACCCACCGGAACAGCCAATATAACCAGATCAGCTTCAGCCACAACCTGTTGCAGGCTGTCACACACCTGAACATGAGGCAGAAGCTGTGCTGCGGTGGCCCGCACCTCATCATTATTGTCATAGACAGACAGCGTGACAGGAATATCTTTATGTCTGACGGCATGCGCAATGGATGCCCCGATAAGGCCAATCCCAATGATGGCGACATGCGAAAATGAAGAGGGGGCTGACACCGGTACTGTCCCTTTCTGAAGCCTTACGTGGCGGACGATGGCTGCATCAGCCGGATAAAGGCGTCTTTCACAACAGCCATTTCTTCGTCTGTGCCTATCGACATGCGCAGACAATCACCAAGACCATAAGGGGCCATTGTCCGCAGCAGGATATTTTCTGAAGCAAAAAATTCTGAGGCTTGCTGGGCAGACGGTCCTGTTGCCTCATCAAACCGAAACAGGATGAAATTGGTTGATGAGGGGATAACCTGAAGGCCAAGCTGTTCCAGAAACGGGACCATCGCAGATATCCACTTTTCGTTATGCGCGACTGATCTTTCCTGAAACTCCCGATCCTGAACCGCCGCAATCCCTGCACGGAACGCCGCCTGATTCACGGAAAACGGCCCGCGTATAGAGGCCAGCGTTGTCAGCAGATCAGGCGAGCAATAGGCCCAGCCCAACCGTAACCCTGCCAGACCATGCAGCTTTGAAAAGGTCCGTGTCATCACCACATTGTCATTAGCTTCAACCAGCCGGGCCGCTTCATCAGAAAAAGACTGATCCAGATATTCAGCATAAGCCCAGTCCAGAACCAACAAAACATGAGACGGCAGATGAGCGTGCAGACGGCGCACCTCATCCATCTCAATCATGGTGCCGGTCGGGTTGTTCGGATTGACCAGAAATAAAATCTTTGTCTTCGGCGTAACCGCGGCCAGAAGATTGTCAACATTGGTCACCATATCGACATCATCAGCCTGCACCACTGTGCCGCCTGCGATACGTGTGGCCTGGGGGATCACCAGAAACGCATATTGGCTCATCACCACCTCATCACCAGGTTCAAGATAAGCCATGGTAATCAGGCTGATCAGCTCATCAGACCCGTTTGATGATAAAATCCGAGACGCCTCAAGCCCATAGCGCTCTGCAATAGCCTCATTCAGCTTCTGGTCCTGCACCTCAGGATAACGGAACGGGGTCAGCGCTTCTGCCTGCAAGGCTTCATAGACACGAGGTGAAGCCCCCAACGCGCCTTCATTGGCCGACAATCTGATCAACCGCCCCTGTTTGGCTTCACCAAAAGACGGCCGGTAAGACAAAAGCGAACGGATTGACTCTTTGGGTTGCGGTTTTGACGGGTGCATCATCTGACTGCCTGTAGGTTATGCTGTAATCTTATCTGATGGCCACAGACCGTCTGACCCTCTGACCGAGGCGAGTTTAGCCAATAGATGTACAGATGCCAAGCACAGACAGATCAGAAGAGGCGGCCAGCTGTTCTGCTGTGATCAGCTCACTCTCTGCTTTGTCTTGATGATAGACCACATAGCGGTCATGGCCTGAGGGTTCCGGCCGGTCAGCGGCCAGCACAAACGCCGCCGGGGGCTGCAGAGCCTGTTTATATAAAGGCAGGGCAGCGATAATCTTCACCGGCTTGTCCAGCCCAAGCTGTCCATGCACAGCCGCCAGATCAGCTGCCTGTATGATGCCGACATCCAGCTGATGCGTTTCAATCTGCCGGCACAATTCAGCCGGGCTGGCGGTCATCTGGACCGCAAGCTGGCCAGCTGCAAACAGACGGGCGGTCTGCTCGCTGCTGGCAATCGCCCCGATTGTGAAGTCAGGTTTCTGACGCGCAATCGCAGCAGAAATAATTGCCCGCCAGACCGCCTGGATCACCGGATGCAGGCGCGAGTCTGCCTGAACACATAAGCTGGCCAGAAGCTGAGTTTCGCGTTCTGGCCGAAACACAGACGAGCCATTTTGTTTCGCCGCGGCAACTTGTTCAGCCATCAACAGCCTGTCGGTGAGCAACGTCAGAATTTGCTGGTCAATCTGGTCAATTTGCGTGCGCAAGCGCGTCAGATCATCATCCATCACCTACCGCCTTAAGCCCCTTCACAACCCTTTACTATCCCTGCGAAGCGGCGTTACAGCCCCGGCAGGCTGTCTTACCATAAACTGCCTGACTTTGCGCCGCAATGCATGACTGGGTTGCTGATGTGCTGAATAAAGTCGTTTTTTTGCCCTGACCAGCAATACACCGCCAAACATAGCCCAACCGATGCGGCCCGCATGATGTAACCGCCTGCGCATCGCCGGAGGCAGGCGCCGGCCAAATGGCGGCATATACAGGCTGTGTTTTATGCTGATCTGATCAAACCCGGCCTGATCAAGAGCGAGCTTTAGCTGGCGGCGGCTGAAAGGGGTGCCCTGGCCAAAGGGTGTTTTGTCTGCGCGCGCCCACAGGCTTCGTCTGTGCGGCACAACAAGCACAACCTCCCCTTCACCTTTCAGACACCGCCAGACCTCAGCTAAAAACGCACCCTTGTCCGCCACATGTTCCAGCGCATGGCTGATGAAAATCCGGTCAAACATATCTGTTGCACATGGCCAGGACACACTGTCTATACAGGCGGTGATCACCCCTGCCTCGCCTGCCCAGGACAGGACACCTGTTTCAGACAGCATGAAGACAGGCGGGCAGGCGGTTTCAGGGATCAGGGGAAACGGATAGCCAACGGCCAGATGATCTGTTTTATCCGGGTCCAGCGCGGCCGCATCGCCGCCCTGCAGAGCGGCCAAATCTGTAATCAGAATATCAGCAACAAGCCGGCCTTCCGGGGTCCGGTAATAATTGTCAGTATCTGTAATGTCCCAGCTCATGTTTTGGTGCCTATTCTTTTAAGCGGCCGCAGCCCTTATCAAGACATCATAACAGACCCGGTCATCGCAAGGAAATGATCGCCTGAACAGAAGGCCGGCCAGCCTAGCCAGGCAGATCAGATAACTGATACGCCGCTTCAGCAACATCTTTATAGACATCCGGCTTGGCTGTGCGCACCCGCGCCCCGGTTACGGTTTTCATCGATCTGACCGCATCAAACACAACTCTGGCCAATGTTTCCTGCAGATCAAAATGCCGTGATTCAGCAATATCAACAACTGTCTGGCGGATATCATCATAATTCAGCGCATCGTCAATATGGTCAGCTTCAGGTTCTTTGTCAGCGGCCAGCAGAACTTCAACATCAACAAGCACCCGTTGCGGGGCGGCCCGTTCGAAGTCATGAATACCAATCGAACAGGTGGTCTCTATTCCGGTCAGCAAAAACCGCCTTGTCAGTGCCTCAGCCATTATCCTGCTCCTTAAAAACAACAAGCCTCATCATAAAAACGCAACATCACGTGCGGGCGGCTGGAGATGGGCGCCGCCGTCCAGAATGATGACTTCTCCCGTGATAGAGGCTGTGTCAAGCAGCAACTGCATTGCAGCGACAATTTCTTTTATCTGCGCGCCTTGTCCAAGCAGATTGCGTTTGTGTGAGCGGCGAAATTCAGCTTCAGTCTGGCCTCCTGACGGCAGCACAATGCCCGGGGCGATGCCATTCACGCGCACACGCGGTGCATAGGCCTGAGCCGCGATTTGAGTCAATGTATGGCAGGCTGCTTTTGACAAGGTATAGCTGAAATAATCCGGGTTAATGCCAAACAGCTTGGCATCCAGCATATTAATGACCGCCCCCTGACGATCTGGGGGCATCTGATCAAACAGCGCGCGGGTTAGCAAAGCAGGGGCGGTAAGATTGACCGCCATATGCTGGTCAATCTGGCCAGCAGACACCGTGCGCGAATCATCATAGGAAAACAGAGAGGCGTTATTGATCACCGCATCCAAAGGCCCGGTCTTTGTTGCTTGATCCATCAAAGAAGACAGATCTGCCGGATTTGCCAGATCAGCCTGAACTGTCTCCACCAGACCGCCTTTTGCCAGCAGCTCACGTGACAACATTTCCGCATCCTCAGCCGCCTGATTATAATGCAGAACCACTTTCCAGCCTGACGCCACCAAGGCTGTGGACAGGGCTGCACCTATACGTTTTGCACCGCCCGTCACCAGAATTTTTCCTGGGCTCGTCATCTTCTGCTCCTGTTTGTTTTGTCTGCCCGCCTGCCTGAAGTGACAGACAGCTTACTTATTATACAGACCAGTCAGCAGACTGGATGAACAGTGCCCGGGCTCAGATATATTTGACCTGCCAGTCAGGATAAATGCCGGTCTGGCTGCAGATATGATCAGCATCATGGTCCCGCAGCAAGCCATAGGCGGTCACCAATATTGTGCCCAGCCCGCAGGCTGACCCACCCAGAATATCGGTATGCGGCGAATCTCCGACCATAGCGATCCGGCGCATCGGCAGCGGACGCCCGGCAAGGCGGTTAACCTGATCAATGGCCAGCTGAAAGGCAGGGGCATGCGGCTTGCCAAACCAGCGCGGCCGCAGGTCAGGGACAGCCTGCATGGCTCTGGCCATCCAATAGCCCGGCTCTGATGAAAACTGAGTCGGGTGCGGGGCACTGACATCAGGATTGCCAACCCATACCGGCCGTAGTTTCCGGGTCAGGCTGGCTTCAAGCTGGGCTTGGTCCTGTTCTGCCCAGCCGACACTGCCAAGAAAGACAAAGCCTTCTGCCTCATCAAACTGGCGGTACTGACCAGCCTGCAAAACCTTCACGCCGTCAAGAGCAGCGGTGGTGTGGTCAAGCTGCAGCAAACCAGATCGGTGCGGCTGATCAGCAGGCAGAGAGCAAGCCAGCGCATCCCGGCTGGAGATAACCTCATCAATTGTGACCGGCAGCCCCCAGTTCAGATATTTTTGTGCAACGATATCTGAGGGGTTGCTGGCCCCGTTAGTAAGAATCACAACAGGTTTGCCTTTGGCTTTGGCAGCAGCAAAAAACTCATCAATACCGGTGATCTTATCCATCCCCACATTAATCACACCAAACCCATCCAGAATAAACGCATCAAACGCGTCCAGACAGTCGATCAGGCGGTCAGCCTTGTGATGAGAAGCGGGCCGGGCATCAGGCAGCAACGGGCGCAGGGCCTGATATATCTGCAAAGTGACATCCGCGTTCAGGCCTGCAGGTCCGGGAAGTTCAAGAGACGCAAGATCAGGCAGGTCAGGGATCATCATCAGGCCATGTAAAGAATAACAAAAAAGGAGATAGCGACGAGGCGTTAAGTCTGATCCGGCCGCCATCTTGCCCTCATCCTGTTGCTATCTATCTTTACAGTCAAGAGCAGACAATAAACAGACAGGATGCCAAACATCCCCATGACAGAAAAAATTGTAATTATCGGATCAGGCCTTGCCGGGCTCAGAGCCGGACGGCTGTTGCAGGAGGCCGGCCATCAGGTCGTGATCCTTGATAAAGGCCGCCGGATAGGTGGGCGGATGTCAACCCGGCGCGCAGACGGATTCCTGTTTAATCATGGCGCCCAGTTTATCACCGCCCGAACCAAGAGCTTTGCTGCTGTTTGTGAGGCTGCAGAGGCTGCTGGCAAGCTGGCCAAATGGCCGCTTGACGGGCGCGAGGGGGCCTTATCCGGCACACCGGCCATGCGCGGCCTGGCTGAATTTATGGGACAAGGTCTGCAAATCACACAAGATGTTGAAGTTGAGCAGATTACCCGTAGCCCGGACGGGCTGACCATCCTCAGCCTGTCAAACCAGCAACAGATCATGTGCCCGCATCTGCTGGTCACCTGCCCGGCCCCGCAAACAGCCCGCCTGCTGGCCACAGCGGCCCCCAGCCTGGCGGCAGCGGCAGCAGAGGTTATCTATGCTCCCTGCTGGACCGTAATGGCGGGCTTTGCAGACCCGCTTGACCTGCCTGCCGCCCCTGTTCAGAAGCAAACCGGCGTGCTGGGCTGGGCCACTTATGAAGGACAACGGCCGGACGCAAACGGCCTATCTGCCCTGACACTTCAGGCGAGCGCGAGCTATTCAACAGCC
Source organism: uncultured Alphaproteobacteria bacterium (assembly GCA_937988715.1). Lineage (GTDB taxonomy): Bacteria > Pseudomonadota > Alphaproteobacteria > Puniceispirillales > Puniceispirillaceae > JADHLI01. Next base: position 15,820 of record CALKIF010000039.1, read on the forward strand.
CATCTTGAAGATCCGCGTGAGGTTATTTGCGACTCCCTGTTGGCCGCCTTTGCAGCTGAATGTGAGATAAATTTGCCTGAACCATCCTATCAGGCCGCACACAGATGGCGTTATGCCAAAGTTGAACAGCCTTGTGCAGAACAAGACCCGTTCTTTTCGCGCCAGCAAGGCGGGACCATAACCGTTGCCGGAGACTGGCATCCTGCAGAAGGTGACAACAGCAGACGCGGATCAGGGGCCCGGGCAGAAGATGCGTTTCTGTCTGGTGAACGGGCCGCGTTCTGGCTGATGGAGACGCTAGTTCAGTGACGCAGAGGTGATGAACGCGCCAAACCTCTCGCACCAGACAATGATGCCGCCATAATCACCTGTGGCCACACCTGCAGGCACGCTGACCGAAAAATTCCGAAACGCTTTAATCGGCGCGATCTGAAGCGCATCATCCTTGATGTCCAGAAATTCCTGTTTTGAAGAAACCTGCATCTTGGTCAGATAGAGCCGGTAATCCGGGCCGGGGGCCACTTCGCCATCCAGCCAAATCCGGCTGTCTGTCACATGAATGGTCCCTTCCCCCCAATGCAGAAAATCCGAGCCGGGATTTTGACGGCTGAATTCACCGGTGCGAACGGTTTCTTGTGCATTCGCTTTCAATTGAACAAGTTCAGTTGTGCTGAGGCCGGTTTCAGCTGTGAGGATAGGCAGTGTATAAATACCCAGCGCAAAGCCGATGGCCAGTCCAGCCAGAAATTTTGCCGCCCCGAATAAAAAAATATGCTGGCGGGCAAAGGCGATAAGTGTGTTCATGAACAAAGCTCCTTGCCGTTTCAAGCTGATGTCTAAACGTCAACCGTAACCGCATTAACCACTTTTTCAAACTGAAATCAAACCTGAAATCAGGTGGCCGCGGCCAGCCCTTGTTGAGCAATTGACAACCGGTAGGGCCCGCTTCAGACTTTGAGGCAAAAAGCTGTGGTCAGACGGCCTGTTCAGACAAGGGGGCGCATCATTCATGAAACTGGAGAATTGTGAGAGTTTTGTGGTCGGTAATCCGCCGCCATCACTGGGCGGGCGCTATTTCATTTTTGTAAAGCTGAAAACAGCTTGCGGCATTGTCGGGTATGGCGAAATTTACGCGGCCAGCTTCTCGCCTCATCTGACCGCAAAGCTGGCTGAAGATATGTTCGCCCGTTATCTGGCTGGGGCTGACCCGCACCAGATTGAACAGTTTGTGCGGCGGGCCTATGGCAGCGGCTTCACCCACCGGCCTGATCCCACCGTGATGGGGGTGGTCAGCGGCCTGGAAATGGCCTGTATGGATATTATCGGCAAAGCCCATGATATGCCCTGTTATGATTTGCTGGGCGGGCGGGTGCATGATGATTTGCGCTGCTATACCTATCTCTACCCTGATGAGAGCCAGGATGCGGCCGCTTTTTATGCTGATCCCCTTGCTTCTGCTGAACGGGCTGCTGAGAAAGTCGCCGAAGGTTTTACAGCTGTAAAATTTGACCCTGCCGGCCAATATACCGTGTTTGACGGGCGGATGCCTGACCGAGAGGCCTTAAGCCGGTCTGCTGCGTTTTGCCGGCATATCCGCGAGGCGGTTGGGGATAAGGCTGATCTGCTGTTTGGCACACATGGCCAGTTCACAGCCGCCGGAGCGATCCGTCTGGCCGAGCAGATCGCACCTTATGACCCGCTCTGGTTTGAAGAACCGGTTCCGCCGGATAATCCGGCTGAAATGGCGAAGGTGGCCCGGGCCTCATCTGTTCCGGTGGCCACTGGTGAGCGCTTATGCAGTGTAGCTGAATTCGCCGCTATCCTGGATCATGGCGCGGCGGCCATTCTGCAGCCTGATCTGGGCCGGGCGGGCGGTCTGCGTGAGGGGGCTAAAATCGCGGCCATGGCCGCGGTTAAACATGTCCAGATTGCCCCGCATTTATATTGCGGGCCGATAGTGGCTGCCGCCAATATCCAGCTGGCTGCGGCCACATCAAATTTCCTGATTATTGAAATGATCGACAAGATGGACGGGTTTCATGCCGAGCTGCTGTCCAGCAAGATAGAGATAGACAAGGGCCGTGTTTTGATTCCCACTGCCCCGGGGCTGGGGGTTGAGCTGAATGAAGAGGTGGCACGCGCCCATCCTTATCATGGTGATCAGCTGCATCTGGAAATGGGCCAGACCCCGTTTGATCCGGCCCGGAACAGGCATTTCGCCGGAGGCTGAGCATCACCATGCTCTTCCTCTTCAGATTTGGGCTATATTGTTGCCCCTGAACCACAGTTCTGACTTGACATCAGGGGGCAAAGGCGTGTATTCCGAGCCCTCAATATGGCTTGCTGCCTGAATATTAACACTATGGTCAGCATAAGATATCTGCACAGCAAGGCTGTACAGGTAACAATAATTTTGAATTAGGAATAGGATGATCGCCATGTACGCTGTGGTGAAAACAGGCGGAAAACAGTACCGCGTAGCCAAGGATGACACCATCCTTGTGGAAAAGCTGGATGCAGAAGAGGGCCAGAAAGTCACTCTGTCTGACGTGATGCTGCTGGGTGAAGGCGACAATGTAACCGTTGGCACGCCTGTTGTGGCCAATGCGTCTGTTGAAGCGCAGGTGGTCAGCCAGACCCGCGGGCCGAAAATCATTATCTTCCGCCGCAAGCGTCGTAAGAATCATCGCCGCACGCAAGGTCACAGACAGGACCTGACGCTGCTGAAGATCACAGATATCAACACCTCAGCGAAAAAAGCCGCTGCGCCAGCGAAAAAAGCGGCTGCACCGAAAACAGCTGAAGCTGAACCTGCAGCGGAAAAGAAAGCAGCCGCCAAAAAGGCACCAGCTGCAAAAAAGACCGCAGCGAAGAAAACAGCTGCTAAGAAGGCTGCTGCCCCAAAAAAGGCAGCGGCTAAGAAGTCAGATTAAGGTTAAGGAGAGCAGAGCATGGCACATAAAAAAGCAGGCGGTAGCTCCAGAAACGGTCGTGATTCAGCCGGACGCCGGTTAGGCGTGAAGAAATTTGGCGGCGAGTCCGTAATCGCGGGCAACATCATTGTCCGGCAGCGCGGCACAAAGTTCCACCCGGGTGAAAATGTGGGCATGGGCAAGGACCATACCCTGTTCGCCTTATGTGACGGTCATGTCAGCTTCCGCCAGAGAGCCGGAAAGCGCATGTTTGTATCTGTTCAGGATCAGGCAAAAGCCGCTGAATAGAGGCTGAGACGCCGATCACACAAAGTCTGCGCAATATATGCGCGGCAAGCGAGATCAAAAGGGGATGGCCCATTACAGGGCAAATCCCCTTTTTAATTTTTGGTGTCTGATAAAGGACTACCCGCAGCCCCTCACCCTTTATGATAAAGGCATGTTTTATGAAATTTCTGGACCAGGCAAAGATTTTTATTCGCTCTGGAAATGGCGGGCCAGGTTCTGTCAGTTTCCGGCGTGAAGCGAATGTGCCGATGGGCGGTCCTGACGGCGGTGATGGCGGGCGGGGCGGCGATGTTATTGCCCGTTGCGTTGGCGGTCTGAACACCCTTATTGATTATCGCTATCAGCAACATTTCAAGGCTGATTCAGGCATCCCCGGGGCTGGCCGTAACCGATCAGGGGGGCGCGGCAAGGATGTGATTCTGAACCTGCCTGTGGGCACCCAGATTATCTCTGATGATGGTGAGGCTGTGCTGGCTGATCTGACCAAAGAAGGTCAGGAAGTGATTCTGGCCTCAGGCGGTATCGGGGGAAAAGGAAATGCCTATTTCAAATCCTCGACGAATCAGGCACCGCGCAGAGCCCAGCCTGGTGAAAAAGGCAGCGAGATGTGGATCTGGCTCAGGCTGAAGCTTATCGCTGATGCCGGTCTTTTGGGTCTGCCAAATGCCGGAAAATCGACTTTTTTATCTGTGGTCTCTGCTGCGCGTCCGAAAATCGCTGATTATCCTTTTACCACTCTGCACCCGAATCTGGGGGTGGTCGGGATTGACGGCCAGGAATTTGTGATGGCCGATATTCCCGGTCTTATCGAAGGAGCGCATCAGGGCGCAGGCATTGGCCATAGGTTTTTAGGCCATGTGGAAAGGTGCCGTGTTCTGCTTCATCTTATTGATGCCTCAGCCTATGATCCGGTGGAAAGCTGGCAGATTGTCCGGCGTGAGGTTGAAGCCTATGCAGATGTGCTGGCAGACAAGCCTGAAGTGCTGGTCTTATCGAAATGCGACACCGCGCCGACAGATTATCTTGATGAAGTGCGTGATGCGCTGCAAGCAGCAGGAGCAGGCAAAATCCTGTATATGTCTTCTGTCAGCCATGACGGGGTGACTGAGGTGTTGCGGGCCGTCCAGGAAATGATTACCGAAAGCAAGGCTGAGGCAGAACAGGCCGCCGCTGATAAGGTGGCCTGGACGCCACATGAACAGGGCTAGAGATCATGACCATGATTACTGATCGTATCGCCAAAGCTGGCCGGATTGTTATCAAAATCGGCTCTGCCCTGCTGTTTGATCCGGCAAAAGGAGAAGCCCGGAAAGACTGGATGCGCGCGCTGGCAGAAGATGTCGCCAAATTGCGTGCACAAGGCGCGCAGGTGGTTCTGATCTCTTCAGGCTCTATTGCGCTTGGCCGTCGTCATCTTGGCCTGACCGCCCGGTCCATCCGGCTGGAAGAAAAACAGGCCGCCGCGGCCACCGGCCAGGTGGAACTGGCCCAGCTCTGGTCAGAAGCGCTAGCAGATGTGGGTTTGCGGGCAGGCCAGATATTGCTGGCCCCGGATGATACTGAAACCCGGCGTCGTCATATCAATGCCCGGGCCACGATACAGACCCTGCTTGATCTGGGGGTGGTGCCTGTGGTCAATGAAAATGACACAGTCACAACTTATGAGATCCGTTTCGGGGATAATGACAGGCTGGCCGCCCGGGTGGCTGCCATGGTGTCTGCTGATCTGCTGATTTTATTGTCTGATGTGGACGGGCTTTATACCGCCAACCCGCATCGCACAGACACCGCCCGGCATATTGCTGATATTCCTGAGATTACACCTGATATTCTGGCGATGGGCGGTGATGCCAATGCCGAATTTGCCTCAGGCGGTATGGCCACCAAACTGGCCGCCGCCCGTATTGCTTCTGCTGCCGGTGTGGGCATGATCATCTGTAAAGGTGTTGACAGCCGGCCTGTGTCCGCGCTGATGAATGGTGCGAAATGCAGCTTTTTTCACCCGCAGACCTCTCTTATCAAGGCGCGCAAAAGCTGGATTGCCGGCGCGCTTGATCCCAAAGGAACCATCACTGTTGATGCTGGTGCCCAATCCGCCCTGCGGCAGGGAAAATCCCTTCTGCCGGTGGGCATAACCGGAATTTCTGGTCAGTTTGACAGAGGTGATTTGGTTGTTATCGTTGCGGAGTCAGGCCAGGAACTGGGTCACGGGCTGGCCGGCTATTCTTCAGCAGAGGCTGAGAAAGTAAAAGGCCAGAAAAGCGCAGATTTCGCCGCGATACTGGGCTATGAATGCCGGGCAGAGCTGATTCATGCAGATGATCTTGTTCTGCATCATGAATAGATGGATACTCGACCAAGATAAAAGAGGCGTTTGATATGTCAGGCAGTCACCTTCAGACCAAAACAGCCCCCATCAGCCTGTCAGAGGCGGCAGCGCTTATCAGCCAGATGGCAACAAAGGCCAGAACTGGACAGGCTGTGCTTGGCCAGGCTGACACCGAACGCCGCAACCAAGCGCTGATGCTGGCGGCTGATCTGATTCGCAAAAACAGCCAGCAGATTGAGGCTGCCAATCAGACAGATGTGGATCGCGGCAGACGGGCGGGGCTGACAGACGCCTTTATTGACCGGCTGACCATGACCGAAGACCGGATTGAAGCGATGGCGGCCGGGCTTGAAGATATCGCCCGGCTTGCTGATCCGCTGGGGGTGGAGCTGGCCAGATGGACCCGTCCGAACGGTTTGGATATCACCCGCATATCAACCGCGCTGGGCGTGATTGGGGTGATTTACGAATCACGCCCGAATGTGACTGTCGATGCTGCTGGCTTATGTATCAAATCAGGGAACGCTGTGATCCTGCGCGGGGGCAGTGATTCGCATGAAACCAGCCAGCTGTTGTGCCGTCTGATGCGTGACGGGCTGGCCGCCGCAGGGCTGCCAGAAGATGCGGTTCAGACCGTCCCGTCACCTGACCGGGCTCTGGTCGGGGCGATGCTGGCCGCGTCCGGTCAGATTGATGTGATTATTCCGCGCGGCGGTAAAGGGCTGGTGGGCCGTGTTCAGGACGAAGCCCGTGTCCCTGTCTTTGCCCATCTGGAGGGCATCTGCCATATGTATGTATCAGCCAAGGCCGATATGACCAAAGCCGCTGAGATCTGTTTTAATGCAAAAATGAGACGGGTGGGCATCTGCGGGGCTGCCGAAACCCTGCTGATGGACAGCGCCATGCCTGAAGCTGAGATCACAGCGATTATCAGCCGCTTGATTGATGGCGGTTGCGAGGTACGCGGCACAGAAGCGATTGCGGCTTGTGATGACCGTGTTGTTCCGGCAACAGAGGCTGACTGGGGATGTGAATTTCTGGCCCCGGTGATTGCGGTGAAACCTGTTGCTGGGCTGAGCGATGCTATTGAACATATCCGCAGCTATGGGTCCGGCCATACAGAAAGCATCCTTACAGAAGATGAAACTGAAGCAGAACGGTTCTTAAATGAAGTGGACAGCGCGATCGTGATGGTCAATGCCTCTACCCAGTTTGCTGATGGCGGTGAATTTGGTATGGGCGCGGAAATCGGCATTGCCACCGGCCGCCTGCATGCCAGAGGACCAGTCGGGGCGGCGCAGTTAACCAGCTTTAAATATGCTGTGCGCGGCACAGGGCAGACACGTGCCTGACAGCCGGCCGCCGTTATCAGCCGCCTGCCCTCATTACAGCTACCGGCGGCGAATCGGCATTATGGGCGGCTCATTCAATCCGGCTCATAACGGGCATCTGCAAAGTGCTGTTCATGCCCGGCGCGCCGCCAGACTGGATGAGGTGTGGTGGCTGGTCAGCCCGCAAAACCCGCTGAAACCTTCTGATGAGATGGCCTCTTTTTCACGCCGAATTGCCAGTGCGCAGGCTGTGGCCAAGCCTCATCGCTGGATAAAAATTCTTGATTTCGAACAACGGCACGGGTTGAAATTCACAGCCGACAGCCTGACAAAACTGGCCCGCCATTGCCCCCGGGCAGAGCTGGTCTGGATTATGGGTGCAGATAATCTGATTCAGTTTCCTGACTGGCATCACGCTTTTGGTCTGGCAAGACAGGTTCCGGTTCTGGTCATCAACCGGCCAGCTTATAGCTATCAGAGCCTGACGTCCCGCGGGGCGGCCCTGCTGGGGCGGCGGCGGCGGCGTACAGCCCGCCGTCTGGCCCGTCAGTCACGCGGATGGGCCTTTGTGCATGGTGCCCGTAATCCTGCCTCATCAACCGCGCTGCGGCGGACAGATGCATGATATCTTGCCCCAGACGCGAAAAAACGATACCCTGAAGGTACAAGTCGGTGATCGGTAGACTTAAATGAGGAGATAAACCATTACCAAAGACGTCTTTGTGCACCTAACCCCTGAACAGGTCAAAGATCTGGTGGTGCAATCGCTTGACGATAATAAAGGGATCGATATTGTCTCCATTCCCCTGAGCGGTAAATCTTCGATGGCTGACTTCATGGTCATTGCCTCTGGGGGATCGTCGCGTCAGGTCGCGGCCCTGGCAGAACATCTTGAAGTTCGCTTGAAAAAATCTGGCGTGTCTATTCTGGGCAAAGAAGGCCTTTCTCAGGCCGACTGGGTCTTGCTGGATACCGCTGAGGTGATCGTGCATCTGTTCCGCCCTGAAGTGCGCGAATTCTATGCCCTAGAGCGGATGTGGGACAGCGCAGCACCAACTGATGAAATTGTTCACGTACATGCTGATTAGCCGATACCGGCATCTGGTCATATGAAACTGACGATATTGGCGATCGGCAAAGCCCGCAAAAGCCCTGAGGCTGAGCTCTGGGCAGACTGGCTGAAGCGATGCCCTTTTCCCGCCAAATTACAGGAATTTGACTCCCGCCTGCCCCCGGGTCCAGCCAGAACAGAAGAGGAAAGCCGCAAGATGCTGAATTATGTTCAGCAGGCCCAGGGCTCAGCAAAAAAGCTGATCGGCCTTGATCCGAACGGCGTGAATATCCGCTCAGAAGACCTTTCAGACATCATCGGAACCTGGCGGGCAGATGGCATCTCGCACTGTTTTTTCGCTGTTGGCGGGGCAGACGGACATCACCAGAATTTGCTGGATGCTTGTGATAAGCTGATCTCTTTCGGCCGGGTGACCTGGCCGCATATGCTCTGCCGCGCGATGCTGGCTGAACAGCTCTACAGAGCAGAGATGATTCTGGCCCGGCATCCCTATCACCGGGCCTGACCCAGGGGCACACCCTGATTTTTGTGATCTCTTGCTGGAACCCTTAACCGGCGATATAACCAAAACCAGCCATAAAGCGGAAAAGGCAGGACCGACAAAGATGACAGCAAAACCGCCGGTAATCTTATGTATCATGGATGGCTGGGGCAACAGCTCAGGCCAGGCCTTTAATGCTGTGGCACAAGCGCACACGCCTGTGTTTGATCAGCTGATTCGCACCTGCCCCAACAGCCTGTTACGGGCCTCAGAACAGGCCGTAGGCCTGCCAGAAGGCCAGCCTGGCAATTCTGAGGTCGGGCATCTGACGATTGGTTCAGGCCGTCTGATTCAACAGGATTTGCCGCGCATTTCTGCAGCCTGCATATCTGGGGAATTAGCCCGTCTTGCGCCCCTTGTTCAGCTGGCCAGCCAGTTAGCCGCCAGCGGCGGCAGCCTGCATCTGACCGGACTGACCTCAGGAGGCGGTGTTCATGCCCATACCCAGCACATCGCCGCGATTGCAGAGGTCATGGCACAGGCCGGTGTGCCGGTATGGCTGCATATCATCACAGATGGCCGCGATACCCTGCCCAAGGCAGCAGGTGACGAGTTGCCGGCCTTTCTGGCCAGCCTGCCTGAGACCTGCCGCATCGCCAGTGTGACCGGGCGGTATTTCGCCATGGACAGAGACAACAGATGGGACAGAACACAGGCCTTTTATGATGTGATGGTCACGGCAAACGCCCCTTATCAGGCCACAGATGCGCTGGATGCGCTGCACCAGGCGTATGAGCGCGGCGAGACAGATGAGTTTGTGAGCGCGACCTGTATTAATGGTTATCCCGGCCCCGGGCCTGAGGACGGGCTGTTTGTTGCCAATTTCCGCGTAGATCGCATACGCCAGATTTTCCGCGCACTGGTGAGGCCTGAACAAACCGGCTGTCATCTGCCTGATGCAGCCGGTAAGACGCTGTTTTCAGCCGGCCTGCTCAGCCTGACCCCTGTTGCAGATGACCTGACAGACAAGGTGACACCTTTGTTTCTGCCGCCAGACCTCAGCAACGGCCTTGGCGAGACTGTATCCAAGGCGGGGCTGCGCCAGTTGAGAGTAGCCGAAACCGAAAAATATCCGCATGTGACCTTCTTTTTCAATGGCGGGGATGAGGCCGCCTTTGACGGAGAGGACAGGCATCTGGTGAACTCTCCACAGGTGGCCACTTATGATCTGCAGCCTGAAATGTCTGCCCAGCAGGTTCTGGCGGCAGTGCTTCACGCGGTCAACAGCCGCTCTCATGACCTGATTATCGTGAATTTCGCCAATCCCGATATGGTCGGGCATACAGGTGATCTGAGCGCAGCTGTTACGGCTGTTGAAACCGTTGACAAGGCGGTCGGCCAAATCGCCGAAGCCGTCACAGCAGCCAAAGGCGCGCTGCTGTTAACCGCTGATCATGGTAATTGTGAGGTGATGTGGGATACGGCCGCAAATTCGCCACATACAGCCCATACAACCAATCTGGTTCCCTGTATTCTGGTTTCACACACACAAGATGCGGCGGCACAGAAGTTGCAGGATGGCAGTCTGGTTGATTTGGCCCCGACAATCCTTCATCTGCTGGGTATCGCCAAACCTGAGGAGATGACCGGACAGTCACTGATTCAGCCGGCTTGAACACAGCCGGGCTGTTTTATCGCTGACAGGACAGAGACCAGAAGCTATGATGACCAGACCGGCCAGGTCTACGCGGATCGTTTTGACAAAACAGCAGCTTTAAAAAAGGCCCCTTTGCGATGACTTTCATATCCAGACACCGATTTTTTGTGGTTACTTTGTTTATCTGTATCCTAGCGTCAGGGCTGTTTCTGGCGGCACCTTACACAACAAGGGCCCAGTCAAATAATGACGAAACCTATCGCCAGCTCACCCTGTTCGGTGATGTGTTTCAGCGGGTCAGAAGTGATTATGTTGAACAGGTTTCTGATCAGGAGCTGATTGAAGCGGCCATCAATGGGATGTTAACCTCTCTTGATCCGCATTCAGCCTATCTGCCTGATGATAATTTCAAGAAAATGCAAGTGCAGACCAAAGGCAAGTTTGGCGGGCTGGGTATTGAAGTCACGATGGAAAACGGCTTTGTCAAAGTGGTCTCGCCTATTGATGATACGCCTGCAGACAAAGCTGGTCTGCAGCCTGAAGATTTGATTATCTCTGTTGACGGGATCAGTATTGTCGGGCTGACCCTGAATGAAGCTGTCGAGAAGCTGCGCGGGCCAATCGGCTCGAATGTGAAAATCGCCGTTCAGCGGGCTCAGGATGAGCCGTTCGAGGTTGATATCACCAGAGATGAGATCAAAATCCGGTCTGTGCGCTCGCGCCTGTATGACAGTGTCGGTTATGTGCGGATCACCACCTTTTCTGAGCAAACCTCACCTGGCCTTCAAAAGGCGCTCGATGATCTGCAGGCCGAATCAAGTGAAGGGCTGACCGGGCTGGTGATCGACCTGCGCAACAATCCAGGCGGGTTACTGTCAGAAGCCATCAGAGTGTCTGATGCATTTTTAGAAGAAGGTGAAATTGTCTCTACACGCGGTCGCGGTGAAAGTGATATCCAGCATGCCTATGCCCGCCCTGGCGATATCAGCGACGGGCTGCCGATTGTCGTGCTGATTAATTCTGGGTCAGCATCTGCCTCAGAGATTGTGGCTGGCGCGTTAAAGGACCACAGACGGGCCATTGTGATGGGCACCCGTTCATTCGGTAAGGGATCTGTGCAGACCATCACCCCGATGCCCGGACACGGGGCCATGCGGCTGACCACAGCCCGTTATTTCACCCCTTCTGGTGTGTCTATTCAGGCCAAGGGCATCAGCCCTGATATTGAAGTGGCCCTGGCCAGGATCGAAAAGCTGGAAGGCGGGCCGGTCAGAGAGGAAGATCTGCGCGGGGCTCTGGACAGCAAGGACGAGAACTCAGCCTCATCAGAGGATACACCTGAGCCGCCAGCAGACCCGATTGAGGTTGACTATCAGTTGGCCCGGGCCATTGATCTGTTGCGGGGGTTAACTGTATTTTCTGCCCTGGCAGCAAATTCATAAGGCAAGGGTATCAGCATATATGAAACAGACAAACACATCCTCGATCCGCTATCAGGACCGGCCCTATCGGCCTTGTGTCGGTATAATGCTGATTAACCAGCAAGGGGATATTTTTGGCGGACAGAGGCTGGATAACCGGGCGGAAGCCTGGCAGATGCCGCAAGGCGGTATTGATGAAGGTGAGGATGTTGAAACCGCCTGTTTCCGCGAGATGCGCGAAGAGATAGGCACAAATAAAGCCGATATCCTGCGTCTTCACCCGGACTGGCTGAATTATGATATCCCGCGGCCTCTCGCTGACAATCTGTGGTCAGGGGCCTATCGCGGCCAAACCCAGAAATGGGTGGCCCTGCGCTTTACAGGTGAAGACACCGATATCAATATCCAGACCGAAGATCCTGAGTTTATCAGCTGGCAATGGCTGTCCCCGGATGAGCTTATTCAGCGGGCGGTGCCGTTTAAACGCGATGTGTATACAAATATAATGGCCGAATTCAAGGACCTGTTGATCAGCCCCTGACATCCGGCCAGTTTTCATTTGATATAAATATAGCTGACGGTTGGCACTTAAAGTGCGGCTTCAACCTCTTTTAAGAAATCAGCTTCTGCGTCTGCTGCACCTTTAGCCCGCTCGGCGATTTCCTGGACATTTGCCTTGCCCAGATCTTCTGCCCGTTCGGTCAGGATGGTCACCCCTTCTGGGGTGACGTCAGCAATGCCGCCATCGATCATCAGCCTGTCGACAACTTTACCACCTTCATAGACCTCAACCACACCACGCTGAAGATTGGCGAGTAGGGCCGAATGGCGGGGAAGAACACCAAAGAATCCTTCACTGCCTGGAATGACAACCATCTCAACAGACTTGGAGACCAGAACACGTCCCGGGGTCACAAGTTCCATCATTGTTGTTTCGGCCATAGCCCACTCACCTTTATCTTTTGCGCGCTGATGCTGCAGTCTGAAAAATTATCGTCAGGCTGCCTCAGCAGACAGTTTCTTGCCTTTTTCAATCGCTTCATCGATTGTGCCGACCATATAGAAGGCTGCTTCAGGCAGGTCATCATAATCACCGCGGACAATGCCCTGGAAGCCTTTGATGTTCTCTTCAAGGCTCACAAACACACCAGGTGTGCCAGTAAAGACTTCAGCAACATGGAACGGCTGTGATAAGAAACGCTGGATCTTGCGTGCCCGGGCCACAACCAGCTTATCTTCTTCAGACAGCTCGTCCATACCCAGGATGGCGATGATATCCTGCAGTGACTTATATTGCTGCAGCACTTCTTGTACTTCACGGGCAGTGTTGTAATGCTCGTCACCCACAACGCGTGGATCCAGAACCCGTGAGGTTGAATCAAGCGGATCAACCGCCGGATAAATCCCCAGCTCAGCAATCTGACGAGACAGAACTGTGGTCGCATCAAGGTGAGCAAAGGATGTGGCCGGTGCCGGGTCAGTCAAGTCATCAGCAGGCACATAAATCGCCTGAACAGATGTAATTGACCCTTTGTTGGTTGAGGTGATCCGTTCCTGCAGCGCGCCCATATCAGTCGCCAATGTTGGCTGGTAACCCACCGCAGATGGAATCCGGCCTAGCAGAGCTGACACTTCTGAGCCCGCCTGTGTAAAGCGGAAGATATTATCAACAAAGAACAGCACGTCCTGGCCTTCTTCATCACGGAAATATTCCGCCAGGGTCAGACCGGTCAGCGCCACACGTGAACGCGCACCTGGTGGTTCGTTCATCTGGCCATACACTAGAGCAGCCTTAGAGCCGTCACCATCAGTTTTAATAACACCTGATTCGACCATTTCATGGTACAAATCGTTCCCTTCACGTGTCCGCTCACCAACACCGGCAAAAACAGAATAACCGCCATGGGCTTTCGCCACGTTGTTAATCAGTTCCATGATGGTCACGGTCTTGCCCACACCGGCACCACCGAACAGACCAATTTTACCGCCTTTGGCGTAAGGGGCCAGAAGGTCAATCACCTTAATACCGGTCACCAGAATTTCTGATTCTGTCGACTGGTCAACATATTCAGGGGCTGCGCGGTGTATCGCATAGCTCTTCTTGGCTTTAATTGGCTTGCCTTCATCGACAACCTCACCAATCACGTTCATGATCCGGCCAAGTGTTTCCGGGCCGACAGGAACCGTAATCGGTGCACCTGTGTCTGTTGCTTCTGTGCCACGGACCAACCCTTCGGTCGCGTCCATAGCGATGGTTCTGACTGTGTTTTCACCCAGATGCTGGGCAACTTCCAGAACCAGACGCTGGCCGTTATTATCCACCTCAAGGGCGTTAAGGATATCCGGGATGGCGCCGTCGAATTCAACATCGACAACCGCCCCGATAACCTGACTGACTTTTCCAACTGCATTTTTTGCCATTGTTTGCAACTCCAGCGTCTTTTGCCTATTCAAAAATCCGTTACAACGCTTCAGCACCAGAGATGATCTCGATCAACTCTTTGGTGATGTTCGCCTGACGGGTTCGGTTATAAACGAGTGTGAGGCGATCGATCATATCGCCCGCATTGCGGGTCGCATTATCCATCGCCGTCATCCGGGCTGCCAGTTCAGCAGCTGAGGATTCAAGAAGAGCACTGAAAATCTGTGTAGACAGATTGCGGGGCAGAAGGGCGCTCAAAATTTCTGCCTCTTCAGGCTCATAATCATAAAAGGCGGCGGTGTCATCAGCACCCGCCTCTTCTTCATCAATTTGGGCAGGAATAAGTGACTTATGCGTCACTTCCTGGGTAATCGCATTCACAAAGCGGTTATAAATGACAGACACCGCATCAAACTGGCCATCTTCAAAACCGGTAATGATCTTTGCCGCAATCTCACCTGCGCTTTCAAAGCCCAGATTGGTGCCTTGCACACCTTCAACCCGGGCAAATGTGCGTTGTGTGATCAGACCGCCAAGAGCGTCTGCCGCCTTACGGCCAACAATATAGACCTGAACAGATTTGCCTGCAGCCTCAAGACGTTCAATTTCCTGTTTGGCAAGCCGCGCAACAGATCCGTTAAACCCGCCACACAGACCCTTGTCAGCAGAGACGATCACCAGAAGATGCGATTTTACAGTTGCCCGGCCGACCAGCAGCTCAGAAGCAGAGTTTTTGTCTGCCTTTGCCGCCAGTGAGGCAATCACGGCCTGCATACGCGACGCATAGGGGCGGCCGGATTCAGCAGCTTCCTGTGCCCGGCGCAGCTTAGCCGCCGCAACCATCTTCATCGCAGAGGTGATTTTCTGCGTTGAGGTCACGGAGTTAATCCGTGTTTTCAGATCCTTCAAATTCGGCATCTGGTATGCTCCTCACATCATGCCAACCGCGCCAGAGGCACAGCTCACATCTCTCCTCAGGCAAAGCTCTTCGCGTAAGACCCGATCAGATCATGAAGCTCTTTGTCTGTTGATTCAGAGATCGATTTTTCGCTCTGAATAGCAGCCAAAATCTTCTTTCCTGACCCGCGAAGCTGATCAAGCAGGCCAGCTTCAAAACGGCCGATATCCGCCAGGTCAATACTGTCCAGATAGCCCTTAACACCTGCGAAGATGACCGCAACCTGTTCTTCAACCAGCATTGGCGAATATTGCGGCTGCTTCAGCAATTCAGTCAGACGCGCACCGCGTTCCAGAAGCTGGCGTGTTGAGGCATCCATATCAGAGGCAAACTGCGCGAACGCGGCCATCTCACGATACTGGGCAAGCTCAAGCTTGATGGTACCGGCAACCTGTTTCATCGCCTTAATCTGCGCAGCAGATCCCACACGAGACACAGACAGACCCACATTCACCGCAGGACGAATACCTTTGTAGAACAGGTCTGTTTCCAGGAAAATCTGGCCATCCGTGATTGAAATCACGTTGGTCGGAATAAAGGCTGAAACGTCACCGCCTTGTGTTTCAATCACCGGCAGAGCGGTCAGCGAACCTGCGCCATTTTCATCATTCATCTTCGCTGCCCGTTCCAGCAGACGTGAGTGCAGATAGAAAACGTCACCAGGATAGGCTTCACGGCCTGGCGGACGACGCAGCAACAAGCTCATCTGGCGATAGGCCACGGCCTGTTTTGACAAATCATCAAACACGACCAGCGCATGCATGCCGTTATCACGGAAATATTCACCCATCGCTGCGGCTGTGTAAGGCGCCAGGAACTGCATCGGAGCAGGGTCAGACGCCGTAGCCGCAACCACGATAGAATAATCCATCGCGCCATTTTCTTCGAGCGAGCGCACAATCTGGGCAACAGTTGAGCGCTTCTGACCAACAGCAACATAAATACAGAACAGCTTTTTGCCTTCATCATCACCAGCTGCCTCATTCACGGCCTTCTGGTTGATAAAAGTGTCAACAGCAATCGCTGTCTTGCCTGTCTGCCGGTCACCAATGATCAATTCCCGCTGACCACGGCCGATAGGGATCAGGCTGTCAATCGCCTTCAGGCCTGTCTGCATGGGCTCATGCACAGATTTGCGCGGCATAATGCCAGGCGCTTTTACCTCAACACGTGAGCGGGTCGCATCTTTAATCGGGCCCTTGCCGTCAATCGGGTTCCCCAGAGCGTCAACCACGCGGCCAAGCAGACCTTTGCCAACCGGTGCATCAACAATTGATGAGGTCCGGCGAACCGTGTCCCCTTCTTTAATGCCGCGGTCACTGCCGAAAATAACAATACCGACATTGTCTGTTTCCAGATTAAGGGCCATCCCTTTGATGCCCCCGTCAAATTCGACCAACTCACCAGCCTGAACCTGATCAAGACCATATACACGGGCGATGCCGTCACCAACTGACAGCACACGGCCAACTTCGGCAACTTCAGCTTCGCTGCCAAAATTTGAAATCTGATCTTTCAGGATCGCTGAAATTTCAGCGGCACGAATATCCATCACGCTACACCCTTCATTGCGGCTTCAAGCCGGTTAAGTTTCGTTTTTACAGACGTATCAAACAAACGAGAGCCGATACGCACGACAAGACCGCCCAACAAAGAAGGGTCAACCTTCATTTCAAGCGATATATTCTTTGATCCAGCCAGTTTGGCCACAGTGGCCTCAACAGCTTTGCGCCGCTTTTCATCCAGAGTGACGGCTGAGATGACCTCTGCTGAGACCTGGCCATTACGCCGGGCAACCTCTTCAGCAAAGGCCTGAATGATTTGGGGAAGCGCGAACAGGCGGCCATTATCGGCAACCGCGCCTAAAAATTTGTTGGTCAGTTTGTTTGCCCCGGCTTTGTCCATGATCGCCATGATGGCTTTGGACTGTTCAGACCGGGTGTAAACAGGAGAGCTGACAAGCGATTTCAGATCATCATTGTCGGCTATCATATCTCTCAGGCTTGTCAGATCTGAAAGAACGGCGTCTGTGGCTTTCGCCTCAACAGCCAAATCGTATAATGCCCCCGCGTAACGGCCAGCAAGACCTTTTGCATTTGAACTCACGACGCTGTCCTCATCGCTTTTAACATACTCTCTGGGCCCTTGACCGCATGCCGCTGCGTGCTGATGTTCATCATCGCAAACCGAGGCTATCCCCGGTGAACCGGCCATTGGTCATTTTTCAGTCTGGGAGTTATCATACCCCTTACCGAAACGCAAGTCTGAGACCGGCAAAAAAACACCCTGCGGCAATAATATACATAACTTTGCACAACAGCAGTACAGCCGCCGCCAAGCTGCAGAAAACCCAAAGCCCGGGCCCGGCCGGCCGGTTTACAGAAAACTGTAGGGATCAATATCACAGACAAGGCGAACCCCGGAAGGCAGCTCAGCCTGAGACAACCAGCCCTCAACAATCTTTCCGATCGCCACCTCACGGTCAGAGCGGATCAGAAATCTGATCCTGAACTGCCCTCTTACCCGGCTGAGCGGGGCCTGAGCAGGACCAAAAATATCAACTTTTGCAAATTGGGGTCTGATGTCATTCAGATGCCGCGCCGCCTGTTCCAGCTTGACGATATCGCTGCCAGACAGAATCAGGGCAGCCAGGCGGCCAAACGGCGGCATTCCGGCGGCCTGGCGGGCCTCTGCTTCGGCCTGCATAAACCTGTCTCTGGCTTCATTCGGGTTGTCCTGCGGCCCGACCACAAGTGCCTGCATCACCGGATGATGCGGCTGAAACGTCTGGATCAGAACCTGGCCAGACCGCTCACCACGGCCGCTTCGCCCGGCCACCTGCCATAATAATTGATAGGTCCGTTCAGCCGCCCTTAAATCACCACCGCCCAGCCCCAGATCAGCATCAACAACCCCAACCAGAGTCAGAAACGGAAAATGATGTCCTTTGGCTGCCATTTGGGTGCCAATCAATATGTCAATTTCGCCGGCCTGAATGTCCGCAAATAACGCATCAGCCTCACTGGTCTGCACGGTATCGCTGGACAGCACAGCGATTCTCGCATCTGGAAAGCGCTGGCTGAGCTCTTCCTGCAGCCGTTCTACCCCAGGGCCCACAGCCCGAAGACTGCCGGTGGCTTCACAAGAAGGACAGGTTTGTGTAATCGGCTGGCCGATACCGCAGAAATGACACTGAACACGGCCAGCCAGCTTGTGCGTGACCAGCAGCGAATCACATTGATGACAGATCAGCCTGTGACCACAATCGCCGCAGACCGTCATCGGCGCATAGCCGCGGCGGTTCAGAAATAACAAGGACTGCTCTCCTGCCTCAAGCCGGGCCATCACAGCCTCCATCATCTCAGCAGACAGCCATTTTCCGGCTTCCGGCTTGGACAGGCGCAAATCAATAAGGCTGACCTGGGGCAGATGGGCAGACCCATAACGGCTGGTCAACGGCCAGTGGTGCCAGCTGCTGTGCCCCCCTTCAGAGGACCCGTCAGCTGAAGCCAGCTCTCCGCCGCTCCCTGCATGTATCCAGCTTTCCAGTGACGGTGTCGCGCTGGCCAGAAGCACCGGAATATTGTGCATTTTTGCGCGCAGGACAGCCATGTCACGAGCCTGATAGCTGACATGATCTTCTTGTTTATAGCTGCCGTCATGTTCTTCATCCACAATGACAAGGCCAAGGCTGGAGAACGGCAGAAACAAAGCCGAGCGCGCGCCCGCAACAACCATAGGCTGGCCGGATATTGCCTGCCGCCAGATTGATTTCCGCCGCGCCGCCGATACAGATGAATGCCAGATATGAGGCGCATAGCCGAACCATTTTTCGAATCTGGCTTTCCAGGATGTTGTCAGGGCAATTTCCGGCAGCAGAATCAAAACCTGCTTGCCTGCGGCCACCTGTTTGACCACTTGATCAAAATAAACTTCTGTTTTGCCAGAGCCGGTGATGCCGTCAATCAGATGAACGCTGAAGCTATCCGCCAGCCTGTCAATGCCGTCAGCGATATGTTGCTGAGCAGAGGTCAGGGTAAAATTCGCCCGCAATTCAGCCCCTGAGGGCATAACTCCTCTGTGAGGTGCAGCCAGGCGCGGCTGGCTGGATCGGATCAGCGCACCATCATCTGCCAGCCCTTTGATAACAGAGGTCGAAACACCCACCTCACGCGATAAATCAGCCAGCGGCAGCGGCGGGGCTGACTGAAGAAAGCTGAGCACACGCTGGCGCTGCGGCGTCAACCGCACCCCGTCTGGTAGCTGCGCAGATAAATGAAAAACTGTTTGTTCAGGTGGCGGCAAAAAAGCTGACGGCGTGTTCAGCATCAGCCGCATAACAGAACCGAAGGGGGCAAGGGTCCAGCGGCTGACAGCCTGCAAGAAACGAAGCGTCTGGTCTGACAAAGCCGGCACATCAGCCAGAATGATAACAGCTTTCAGCCTGGTCGCCGCGATATCAGCTTTCTGATCATGGCCAACAACAATGCCCCAAATCTCGCGCCCGGCTAAGGGGGCCTTTACAATGCTGCCCACCGCACAATTTGCGGCCGGACCGGCAACATAATCATAAATCTGCATCTGGCCCCGGCGGATCGGGACAGGTACAGCAACCTGGCAAAGGGCAGAGCTGTCCTTCATGCCGTCTGCCTGATCGCTGGGTGTATCCACGAGAGGGGGCTCCTTTTTTGTCTGGAAATATGCCGGACGGCTTTTACCATTGCCATTCTGGCCCTGAAGACAGTACATTGAACACCAACAGGCCAAGCCTGATCAAGAGGGCTGCTGAGTGATCTGAAGATTTGATTTACAGGCAAGCCTGTCAGAACTGCATGAACCGATCAGACCGGCTCTGCCGAGAGATGAGAAAACCCACAACCATAAAAGAGTGGATAGATGAAAATTTTTCTGGATACAGCAGATTGTGATGAGATCAGGGCCCTGCTGCCAACAGGCATGATTGACGGGGTCACAACCAACCCGTCTTTGATTGCCAAATCAGGCCGGGATATCAAACAGACCATTGCAGAGATTTGCGGGCTTGTTGACGGGCCGGTCAGCGCAGAGGTTACCGCGATAGAGCTGAATGGTATGCGCGAGGAAGCAAAAATCCTGACCGGGCTGGCCAAAAATGTAACCATCAAAGTGCCGTTGACCCAGGACGGGCTGACTCTGTGCCGCGAATTGGCCGATCAGGGCATTATGGTCAATGTCACCTTGTGCTTTTCCGCTGCCCAAGCCTTGCTGGCGGCCAAGGCTGGTGCAGCCTTTATTTCTCCGTTCGTCGGACGGCTGGATGATTTGGGGGCTGATGGCATGAATCTGATTTCTGACATTTGCGCCATTTATGATAATTATGATTTTTCAACAGAAGTTCTGGTGGCCTCTGCCCGGCACCCACAGCATGTCGTTGACGCCGCCCTTTTGGGCGCGGATGTGATCACATTACCGCCCGCCATTCTGGCCCAGCTGTATAAACACCCGCTGACAGATAAGGGCCTTGCCGCTTTCCTCAGTGACTGGGAAAAAACGGGCCAATCCATCATTTGATGCAAGACGGCCGGAAACGCAGCCCCTCTGCCGGAGACAAGACATGACCGCCCGATTGTCAGATGAACAAATTCTTGCCTATCTGGATGAGCGGCCAGATTTGATCGCCCGTTATCTTGAAACAACAGCAGACGATCGCCCGTCTTCAGATGTCCGCCTGTTTGATGCGACCGGAAAAATTGCGGCCAATGCCAGAGCTGAAGCCAGACGACTGTCAAAGGCCAATCAGTCGCTTCTGGATGCGGCGGCAACAAATATGCTGCACTGGCAGGCGTTGCATCATGCCACGCTGGGGTTTTTGGCCTGTAATGATTTGCTCAGCTTTGCGCAGATGGTTGATGAAGAACTGCCGGTAATCTTTGGGCTTGCCGGGGCGCGTCTTCTGATGCCAGCTGAAACAGCGCTTCAGGAGGCTGAGGAGTTAGGCTTCCTGGTTCTGCCTGCAGCACAGATTCAGACGATTTTGTCTGCAGGGTCCATCTATCTGGGGCCGGCGCGGGCCAGCGGCCTGTTTTCTGCCCCGGTTGCCAGCATGGCGGCGATTGCGCTGCCAGACCAGCTGCCAGTTCCGATTGCTGGTTCTGCCCTGGTTCTGGCGGGGCGGGATGAAACCAGCTTTACCCCGGAACAGGGCCAGACCCTATTGACCAATCTGGCAGAAATTGCAGGTGTCAGCCTGCTGGCAAAGCTGGAGGCACATGGCCTGCTGGCGGATATCGGGTAATCAGCATGTCAGCAGAGACCAGCAAAGAACAGCTTTTGTCCTGGCGCGAAGGCTGGCTGAACTGGCTGCGTGCTGAACGTAATTATGCTGATCATACTCTTGATGGCTATGCCCGTGATGTGGATATCTATCTGTCTTTTCTGCAGGCTAATGAAGGTGTGCTCACCCCGCCGGACAGGCATGATTTCAGAGCCTTTCTGGCCAGTCAGCAAGCTGATGATCTGGGTCATGCAACCTTGGCCAGACGGGTATCTGCGGTGCGCAATTTTTACCGCTTCGGCGCCCGCAACGGCTATCTCGGCGATTCTGATATAAGCTGGATGAAGCCACCAAAGCGGCCGCATGTGATCCCAAAAGACCTGCCACAGACAGATATCAAAGGCATTCTGAACATCATAGAAAACAGCGGGCAACAAGAATGGCAGCAAAAACGCGATATCGGGTTTTTGATGCTGCTTTATGGTTGCGGTTTGCGAATCTCAGAAGCGCTGAGCCTGACGGCTGCAGATGTTCCCTTGTCAGACTGGCTGCAAATCACAGGCAAAGGCGGCAAAACACGTGATGTCCCTGTCCTGGAAGAGGTGGCGAAGGCCGTAAATAAGGCAGCTGAGGCCTGTCCGTTCCAGCCAGAAGGAAACGAGCCGTTCTGGCGGTCTAACCGTGGCGGGCCGCTGAACGCCCGTGCAGTGCAAAGAATGGTAGAGGCGATAAGACTGAAGCTGGGTCTGCCGGCGCATGTCACCCCGCACACGCTGCGGCATGCGTTTGCCACTCATCTTTTGGCTGGGGGCGGAGATTTACGGGCGATTCAACAGCTTTTGGGTCATGCCAGCCTGTCCACCACACAGCGTTATACACATGTGGATTCAGACCAGCTTCTGGATGTTCACAAACAAACCCATCCGCGGGCGAAATAGCCAGATTTCAGACAGGCTGTCAGATATGGATGGCCCGCCCGTCAACAGCCAGCGCGGCTTCTTTCACCGCCTCATTCATGGTGGGATGACCATGACAGGTTCGGGCAATATCCTCAGATGACGCGCCAAACGCCATTGCGGTAGCAACCTCATGGATTAATGTGCCTGCTTCATGCGCAATGATGTGACAGCCCAGAACCTGATCTGTTTTTGCATCTGCCAGAAGTTTCACGAAACCATCTGTATGGCCGGTTGCCTTTGCCCGGCTGTTGGCCAGAAACGGGAAGATGCCTTTTTTATAGTCGACACCCGCTTCTTTCAGGGCGTCTTCGGTGGCGCCTAATGTGGCGATTTCAGGCGCGGTATAGACAATGCCCGGAACCAGATCATAATCCACATGTCCGGCCTGTCCGGCCATAATTTCAACAGCTGCAACCGCATCTTCTTCTGCCTTATGGGCCAACATCGGCCCGGGGATCACATCACCAACCGCAAAAATGCCGTCAATATTGGTCTCAAAATCCGCATCAACCTTGATCTGGCCGCGATCTGTCATCTCGACACCCAAATCTTCAAGACCAAGCCCGTCTGTGTTCGGCTTGCGGCCGACAGACACAAGCGCGATATCACAGCTCATTTCGGTTTCTTCGCCGGTTTTGGCATCCGCCAGCACCAGCTTTACCCCTGATCCGGTGGATTGAGCTGATTTCACCGCTGTGTTCAGATGAAAAGACAGGCCTTGCTTTGTCATCATCGCCTTGAATTTTTTCGCCACTTCTGAATCCATGCCGGGCAGAATCCGCGGCAGAAATTCAACCACTTCAACTTTTGTGCCCAGCCGTGACCAGACTGTGCCCATTTCAAGACCAATATAGCCCGCACCGATAACCACCATTGATTTCGGCAGCTTATCAAGGGCCAGCGCGCCTGTTGACGACACGATTTTCTTCTCGTCAATCTCAACATTTGGTAGCGAGGTCGGCACAGAGCCGGTGGCGATCAAAATCCGCTCGGCGGTATAGGTCTCGGTCATGTTCTTGGAGCTGACCTCAACTTTGCCCTCACCTTTCAGACAGGCTGTTCCGGTAAGGCGGGTGATTTTATTTTTCTTGAACAGATGATCAATGCCGCCGGTCAGACCAGAAACAATCTTGTCTTTGCCCGCCATCATCTCTGCCAGATCAAGCTTGACCTTGCCGACACCAATACCCAGACCAGCCAGATGGCCAGAGGCGGCTTCTGCATATTTTTCAGATGCATTCAACAACGCTTTTGAAGGAATACAGCCCACATTCAGACAGGTGCCGCCCAGCGTTTCGCGTTTATCCACACATGCCACCGTCATACCTAACTGTGCGGCACGTATCGCGGCCACATAGCCGGCCGGACCGCCGCCAATGACAATCAAATCAAATTTTGTATCAGCCATGTTTATCTCTTTTTGCTGGAAGCCCCGCACGGGCCTTAATGATTCAGCCTTTAAACGCCCAATAACATACGCCGCGGGTCTTCAATAGCTTCTTTGACCTTCACCAGGAAAGAGACCGCCTCTCGCCCGTCAATGATTCTGTGATCATAAGATAAGGCCAGATACATCATCGGCCGGATTTCAACCTTGTCGCCTACCGCCACTGGCCGCTTTTGGATCTTATGCATCCCCAGAATGCCGCTTTGTGGCGGGTTGAGGATCGGTGTGGACATCAACGAGCCATACACACCGCCATTTGAGATCGTAAACGTCCCGCCAGCCATATCCGTCGGGCTCAACTTGCCGTCACGGGCCCGGCTGCCGAAATCGCTGATCGTGGTTTCAATTTCGGCCAGAGACAAGGTCTGGGCATCTTTGACAACAGGCACAACAAGGCCTTGCGGTGTGCCGACAGCCACCCCGATATTATAGAAATTCTTGTAAATGATATCATCTTCAAAAATTTCTGCATTCACTGCCGGATATTCACGTAATGCCGAAATCACAGCCTTGACAAAGAACCCCATGAACCCCAGACGCGCACCATAGGTCTTTTCAAAATCATCTTTATATTCCGCCCGCAGTGCCATCACCGCGCTCATATCCACCTCATTAAAGGTCGTCAGCATCGCCGCCGTATTCTGGGCCTCTTTCAGACGGCTGGCGATCAGGCGGCGCAGACGTGACATCGGTACCCGTTCTTCACGGTTATCAACCTGTCGCGGGGCCGCCGGTGTGCTGACCGGGGCCGCCGGAACAACCGGCGCAGCCTTTCCAACACCTGTTTCAACAGCGCGCAACACATCTGCTTTTGTCAGCCGGCCATCCTTACCTGTTGCCGGAATCGCTTTCGGGTCAAGGTTGTTTTCCTCAACCAGCTTTCTGACCGCAGGAGAGAGCGGCATCGCCGCAGCAGCCGGTGCGGCGGCGGGTGCAGGAGCAGCCGCTTTCACCGGGGCCGGGGCCTCAGCTTGGGCGGGGGCTTCCTGTTTTGCTGTGGCTTTTGCCGAGGCCGCCGCCCCTTCTTCAACTAGAGCCAGCAACGCATCAACCCCAACTGTCGCGCCTTCGCCGGCAACAATATCAGACAACACGCCGGTGACCGGAGACGGGACTTCCAGCGTCACCTTGTCTGTTTCCAGCTCGACAACTGCTTCATCAGCCGTGACAGCGTCACCCGCAGCCTTCATCCATTTGGCCACGGTGGCTTCAACCACAGA
>CALKIF010000040.1:0-1964 GCA_937988715.1 uncultured Alphaproteobacteria bacterium
CGGTGGTCGCCAGCAGCAAAAAAAGAAGCAGATGCAACCGGCCATTTTCGGTCTTCAGCCCGCCGAAAAGGGTTGTGCCTGTGGCATGGGCCTTTACATTGCGGGCCAGACTTTTCAAAAAATCATGCTGGCCGTCAACCGCTGTCTGAATATGGTTTTGCAGCTGGTCTGCCAGCCCGAAATCGCCGCAAACAGGCTGATAATCAAAAAAGATATCCACCGCCAACACATCTTCTGCCCGGCCATGGGCAACCCAGCTGTTGATGGTCTGTTTCCAGCCGGTAAGCGGTTTGCACCAGTCAGCAGATGAAGACATCACCCCGCCGGTGCAATAAGGGATACCCGCCGCATCCAGCCTATCCGCTATGGCCTTGCCAAACCCTAAATACCAGTCAAGAGCAGCCTGGTGTTCGCCGTCTGTGGCGGTTTCCGGCAGATCATCAAATATCAGCGCATGATCCTGATCAGGGGCCAACAGAGATTCATCCCGCCCGCCTGAGCCAAGTATCAGCAGACACCATCTGCCCGGGGCCGGGCCCAATTCCGCTTCAGCCAGTTCAGCTGCCCGGACCAGCGCGGCGCGGTACTGGCCAGAGATGACCGCGGCGATATCATAGGCCGCTATGCCTTCTGCCTGAAGAGAGGCAGACAGTGACGGCAGCCCCGCCAGAGCCGCGCGCATATCCGCCGCATTGCCGGCCCCAGACAGCTCATCACCAATGATCATCGCTTCTGTTAACCGCTGGCGGGTCAGATCACGAACCGAAATCCAGCCTGCCAGCGCGCCATTGGCAGCCCTTACGCCCAGATGACGGATATCATGGGTATGAATCCGGCCCAACGCCACATGCAGATAATCATCAGCCAGGACCGTGATCACCGGGGCTGACATGATCTGGTGAAGCGGGATATCCCTTGCCCTGATGACTGTGTCCGTTGGCAGGGCCATACAGCGCACAATATCGCGTTCAGACACAATGCCGTCAATCTGGTCAGGGCCGGAACCGATAAAGACGCAGTCCAGCCGCTTATCCCCCATCAGCAGGGCCGCATCCAGAACGGTATGGTCCGGCGGCAGAATATGAGGCGGGGTATGCATAATTTCTGCCACACGGTGGCTGTAGGGAAACGGGTCTATGCGGGCGAGGCGCATCTGGTCTGGTGCGGTTTCCGGGGCAGCGGCCACATCAACCAAGCCCGCCTTGGTGGTGACCAGACGCTGATCATCAAGGGTTGAGACCGCGCGTCTGGCATCAGCAAGGGTGGTGATGTTGCGGCTTTGTAAATCCGGCAGCAGGGCACGGAACAGAGAAGCTGTCATCCGGGCATCCCCAAGGGCGGTATGGCGGCCGTCACCGCTGATGCCGTAATGTGCGGACAGGCTGTCCAAATCCCCCATCATCAGCATGGTGTCACGGCCCAGCACCAAGGTGGCCAGCTGGCGTACACACAACGCCGGGCCCGGTTGCCAGTCAAGCCCGTGCCGGTCAGCCTCTGCGGCGATCACAGCCAGATCAAAACCGATATTATAGCCGATAATGACCTTGTCTTTCAGCCTGTCACGAAGCCCGGGAAACACAGTCGGAAAAACAGGCGCGGCAGTCACATCAGCATCTGTCAGGCCGTGAATCTGTGTACTGGCCGCGGGAATCGGCACAGCCGGGTTCACCAGCTGGTCAAGAGGGGCGGAGGGGTCAAACGGATTGATACAGCCAATCTGGATTATCCGGTCTGTTGCGGTGACCAGGCCGGTGGTTTCCAGATCAACACAAATCAGGCTGAGCTGATCAAGCGGGACTGTGGCAAGGCTGGGCATAGACGAAGGTCCTGAGTGTTTCGGTTTAGGCCAGATTAGCATCCTTTGAGGGGGCTGTCGAAAGTGAACGCGGCCCCTGATTTAAAACAATTCATATCTTGCGATCATATTTTGATTGACTGTTTTTTAAACTGGTTTCAGTGTCTGA
>CALKIF010000041.1:0-1230 GCA_937988715.1 uncultured Alphaproteobacteria bacterium
GTCTCGCACCAAGCAGAAGACAGGAATCAGATATGCCGATGACAGACGAGATATCATGCAGGACGATCATGATCGAACGCCCTTCATTCCGCCATTCTCTGATAATTTCTATCAGGCGTGATTCTGTTGTCTGGTCAATCGCTGAAAAAGGTTCATCCAAAATCAGAACCGGCGCATCCTGGGCAATTGCACGTGCAAAATAGCAGCGCTGAAGCTGGCCTGATGAACATTCATAAAGAGGCCTGTCTGCCATTTCGGTCAGGCTGGTGCGCGCAAGCGCATAATCAACCCGGTCCGCATTGGCACGGTCAATCCCGGTCCAGAACCCAAGCCCTTTCCACACCCCCATGGCAACAACATCCTTGACCCGGATCGGAAACTGGTGATCACGTTCAGAAGTCTGGCCAAGATAGGCCATATCGCAAGGCTGGCCGCCGGCCCAGTCAAACCAGCCCGCAAGAGGCGGCTGGAGACCAAGAAGGGTACGCACCAGGGTTGATTTCCCTGCCCCGTTATGACCCATGACAGCACAGATCTGACCCGCTTCAAGAGAGAAGTTCAGGCCTTCAACCAGTGTTTTGCCGCCATAACCAAGCGCAATGCCACATGCTTTCAGCATCGTTTCTGTTCTTTATGCAACCGGCAGGACGCTCTAGCGGGCCAGGATATAAACAATAGACATCCACACCAGCGCCGCAACAGCCATGGTGAACAGGCAGGCCCTGAATGTGCTGAGAGAGGTGAGGTTATATTCCGCACTGACCGCTTTATACGGCAATGTCTGGGGGGGGGCTGAAGATATCGTGCAGGGGGGGACCGATTCTGCCTCAACTGCTGTTTGTGCCAGGTTCCGCTCCATATGGGGACACCCGCCCCGAAAAGATGTTTCAAATCATTGGCAGGTTTTCTGGCTCATGGTTGTCGATACACACCGCCTTCCCAAAATGATCAGCTGTGGCAGGCAGCCTGATCGTTTCAGTGGCATAAAAGCGTGCATCAACCACTTACAGTTGCGGGCACAGCTCCGGATTTGCTGATGTTTAGAAAGGTTAGCGCACCGGATTCCCTATTACACTTCGGCCTTATAGCCTCAGTCACCAATAATTTTACACTTATTTAAAAATAGTCAGCCCGTCAATCTAAATTAATGACAGGTTCAGGCTGAGATTTTGGGAGCCAGGCTGCCTGAGGCATAGCGGGCGGCCATATCGGCCAGTGCCACAGGTTTGA
>CALKIF010000042.1:0-19872 GCA_937988715.1 uncultured Alphaproteobacteria bacterium
GTCTGGGAATGCCAGCTGAACACATAAATCGCGACAGCCACCACCAGACCCAGCAGACCATAAGTGATCAGACGTTTCACCCGGTCCGGCAGGTCTGAGGTCTGAAGACGGTTGAGAATGAGCCATATCGCCCCGCCAATCGCGAAAAAGGCAAATGCCCCGATTAATACTGTATCCTGTGCCATTTTGCCCCTCTTTCAGCCGGTAAAATGAATATTTTCTTAAAATAAGCAGATATTCCATGATCTGAAAAGCTGTTTAATCCGTAATGATATCAGATAATTAATTTAGCGATCATTGAAATGTAACCATAAAAGGTTGCCAATGAGAGCGAATATGTTAAATTATCGTTAATTCGGGGGGAGCCTTGTTCCGGCGGGTGCTGGTTCAGGGACAAAAAGTAGGACGTTCTAGAACGCGACGTTTGGGGAGTGTCCTATGTCAAAAAACCTTTTTAAGTTTGCTGCACCTGCAGCGCTTATGTCTATGATGCCTGCAATCGCTCAGGCTGCAAATCTGGAATCAGATGATTTCGTTGGCATCAGCTTCTGGCTGATCTCAATGGCTCTGGTTGCGTCAACAGCTTTCTTCTTCCTGGAAACACAGCGTGTGGCCGGCAAGTGGAAAACATCTCTTGTCGTATCAGGGCTGGTCACACTGGTTGCCGCTGTTCACTATTTCTATATGCGTGACGTGTGGGTAGCCACAGGTGACACACCAACAGTCTATCGTTACATCGACTGGCTGATTACTGTGCCACTGCTGATGATCGAGTTTTATCTGGTCCTGCGGGCGATTACAAATGTATCAGGCGGCGTCTTCTGGCGTCTGACCATCGGTACACTGGTCATGCTGATCGGTGGTTACCTGGGTGAAGCCGGTTACATGAACGTAACACTGGGCTTTGTCATCGGTATGGTCGGTTGGGCCTATATTCTGTATGAAATCTTTGCTGGTGAAGCCGGTAAGGTTGCTGCAGAACATGCCAAGCCATCAGTACAGTCTGCCTATTCAACCATGCGCTGGATTGTGACCATCGGCTGGGCGATTTACCCGCTGGGTTACTTCTTCGGCTACTTGGCTGGCGGTGCAGATATGGCATCACTGAACATCATCTACAACCTGGCTGACGTGCTGAACAAGATTGCGTTCGGTGTGATCATCTGGAACGTAGCTGTGACAGAAACAGAAGCAGAAGCCTAAGTTCAGGTTTTGAAAGGGGTAGGTGTGCACAGCTGCGCGCCTGCCCTTTTTTTCCTTAAAGTTTAAGCCAGACCCCATTTTTATAAGCCATTTTTTTAAACGATTTATGTAAAGCAAATTAACCTGAAATCGGGAACATCAGGATAAGGGGGCCAGAAAATGACAGAGAGCATGACCAGCCAGCTGAGTCCGGCCACACAAGCCGCCAAATCAGCTGATTTACCTGACCTGTCAGAAGTCATTTCAGCCTTTATCAAACGCCGTCTGCCGGCTGGTAAACACCCGCTCGGGCCTGCGGCCAACCATCATTTCAAACGCACCGGAAAACAGCTGCGCAGCCGGATGGCCCTGGCCGCAGGGGACAGTTTCGGCGTGCCCCGTACCGCCAGCCTGCCCTGGGCGGCGGCTGTTGAAATTCTGCATAACGCGTCATTGGTTCATGATGATATCTGTGACGGGGATATGGTGCGCCGCGGCACGCCATCTGTATGGGCATTATATGGCCGGGATACCGCGCTGGCGCTGGGCGACTGGCTGATCGCGCTGTCTTTTGAGCTGGCCGCAGAAGCCGCTTATCATGGCAACACACCACAGCTGGTGTCTATCTTATCGCGGCATATGTCGGCGACCACCACAGGTCAGGCACTGGAATTTGAGGTGAAATCCTATCCTGACTGGTCTGCCTATATGGAGATCAGCACAGGCAAAACCGCACCGTTATTTATTGCGTCTGTTGAGGGGATTGCGCATCTGGCCGGACGGCGGGATGTGATCATGCCGCTGAACCGGTTTTTCAGCGCGGCGGGCGGTTGTTATCAGATCGCCAATGACATGCTGAATGTGATCGGCAAAGACGGTGCGGAAAGCCCGGCGTCAGATCTGCTGCGGCGGGCCCCGAATGCGGTTATCGTAATGTTCCAGACCACCCTGGACAGACATATGGCCGCCGCGTTTGAAGCCTGGCTGGCCTCTGGTGACACGCATGAGGCGCACGCCTGGCAGGACCGGCTGCGCCGCTCACCAGCTTTGTCGATGACCTCTGCGTCTCTGTTGAGCATGCTGGAAGAGGCCGAAGCCTCATCAGCGGTGTTCCCTGCAGACTGCCGCGCCATTATCACCCCTATCCTGGCCCAGCTGCGCCATGTCTGCCGTGACCTGACCGGCTTGCACAGCTGAGAGATGCGGCACCACACCCTTTGGGCAGGACAATCCCGCACAGCTTATGCTAGGCTGAAGCGAAACCGGCTAGACAATAAGGAGGCGGCAAATGGATGATGCCCGCCCGTTCCCCCCTGACACAGCCCCACATACAGTTGTTGTGGGCAGCGGCTTTGGCGGCATTGCCGCGGCGTTGCGGATGCGCGCAAAAGGCCACCGCGTTACCCTGATTGAACGGCTGGCCGAAATCGGGGGCCGTGCCCAGGTGTTTGAACGGGGCGGCTTTCGCCATGATGCCGGGCCAACCGTGATCACCGCGCCGTTCCTGTTTGACGAGCTGTTCGCCCTGTTTGGTGAGAAACGCGAAGATCATCTGGAGTTCGTGCCGCTTGATCCCTGGTACAGATTTCATTTCCATGACGGATCTGAATTTGATTATCGCCCGTCTCTGGCCGACACTCATGCCGAGATTGCCCGCTTTTCCCCGGAAGATGCGGCCAATTATGACCGGCTGGTGAACACATCAAAACAGATTTTTGATATCGGCTTTACCGAGCTGGCTGATAAGCCCTTTACCCGGTTTACCGCCATGCTGAAACAGATCCCGCAGCTGTTGCGCCTGCGCAGCTATCTGACTGTGGCCCAGCTGGTCAACCGGCATATCAAACACCCGTTATTGCGGCAGGCCTTTTCCATCCATCCCTTGTTGGTGGGCGGCAACCCGTTTGACACCACCTCTATTTATGCGCTGATCCATTATCTGGAGCGCAAATGGGGGGTGTATTTTTGTATGGGCGGTACCGGCAAGCTGGTGGCGGAATTAAAAGCGCTGATGATCCGGCAAGGGGTTCAGCTGCAGATGAAAACAGATGTGGCGGAAATTTGTACAGAAGCCGGTAAGGTCACTGGCATTAAAACCAGCACAGGTGAATTTGTCGCCGCTGATCATGTGATTTGTAATGCTGATCCGCCAACGGTCTATCGCCAGATGCTGCCCAGCCAGGCCGGCCGCCGCAAAAAAGTTCTGCCTGAAGCGGTGACACGTTATTCCATGGGGCTGTTTGTGTTGTTTTTCGGGACCAGCAAACAATATCCGGATGTGGCCCATCACACCATCTGGATGGGCAAGCGGTATAAAGAGCTGCTCAATGATATCTTCAACAAGAAAATTCTGGCTGAGGATTTCTCACTCTATCTGCACCGGCCGACCGCAACAGACGCCAGCTTTGCCCCTGAAGGGTGTGACAGTTTTTATGTTCTGTGCCCGGTTCCCAATCTGCAGGGAGATGTGGACTGGCAGGCAGAAGGCCCGAAATTGCAGGCCCGTATCATCAAGGCCCTTGAGGCCAGTATCATGCCCGGGCTGAGCGAGGCTGTGGTTGAAGATTTCTACATGACACCAGAAGATTTCAAGGCTGATTACCGATCTGAACATGGTGCCGGATTTTCGATTTCACCCAGCTTTACCCAGTCTGCCTGGTTCCGCTATCACAACCGCGATCCGCATCTGGACAATCTGTATTTTTCAGGCGCGGGCGCGCATCCCGGTGCCGGTATGCCAGGGGTGTTGTGTTCAGCCAAGGTTGTTGAGACGCTGATCAGTGAAGATGAGCGGCAGACGGCCCATGACCGGCCTGTCAGCTGAAGCCTCAGCAGGCGGGCGCGAGGCCGCGGACAGCGCCGCTGAGGCGCTGGACACGCTGGCGAAAAACGGCAAGAGCTTTTACTGGGCCTCCCGGCTGCTGGGACGGCGCATGGCCGCAGATGCAGCAGAATTATACAGCTTCTGCCGCCTGCTGGATGATATCGCTGACGGCGATGCAGATGGCGGGAAAGACCGGCTGAGCGCGATCCGCAACCAGCTTCTTATTCTGAATGACCGCGCCATGCCTGAAGAGGTCGACCCTGCGCTTGCGCGGTACTTAAGCGTTATGAGGCGATGTGCGATACCGGTGATGCCGATGATCCATCTTCTGGACGGGCTGTTGCTGGATCAAAGCCCGATGCTGGTGGAAGATGAGGCAGAGCTGGTGAAATATGCCTATCATGTGGCCGGCGCGGTCGGGCTGTTGATGTGTCCGGTTCTGGGCTGCCGTGACCGGGCCGCTTTTTGCTTTGCTGTTGATATGGGGATCGCCATGCAGCTGACCAATATTGCGCGGGATATTTTGGAAGATGCGCATCTGGGCAGACGCTATCTGCCGCAAAGCTGGTGCGGGCCGCTTACCCCGCAAGAGATTATCAGCTGTTCAGCTGACCCTGACACAGCCTCTTATCAAGCGGTGCAGGCGGCGGCAGACAGGCTGTTGATGCTGGCTGACCGCTATTATGAAAGCGGGCGGGCCGGGCTGGGCTATCTGCCGTTCAGGGCCCGTATCGGCATTGCGGTTGCCGGGCAGGTCTATCGCCGGATTGGGGTGCGCCTGCGTGCACGCGGCCTGAGCTGGGGAGACGGCCGGGTGGTGACAAGCGCGGCAGAAAAGCTGAGCGCGAGCGTGACCGCGCTGACGCAGGTGAACACAGGCAAGAGGTTTGTACATAACCAAAACCTGCATCAGCCGATCGCTGATTTGATGGCAGAGGCGATGAGATGAGCGGTGCGCCAGAACAGATGAACACCACCCCGCCTGACCGGCCTGTGGCAATTATCGGGGCAGGATGTGCTGGCCTGTCGCTGGCCCGCCGCCTGACGCTGAACGGGCTCACAAATATCCGGCTGTACGGGCCGTTATCAAAAGCCACCACAAACGGGCATAGCTGGGGGTTCTGGGCCACAAAGGGGCTGGAGGAACAGGCCGCCCTTTCAGAGCAACGCTGGGCGAAATGGCAGATCATCACAGCTGCACAGAAAATCACCCAAAGCGCAGATACCTACCCCTATTGCCGCCTGGACAGCCGGACCTGGCTGAACCAGTGCCTGGAGACCATCAATATCTCTGTGCCAAGAGATGAGGAGAGCCTGCCTGAGGCTGAGGCCGGGCTGGTGTTTGACAGCCGCCCGCCAGCCGTGCCAGACGGGGCCATGCTGCAGCATTTCAGAGGTATTGAGATTAAGACAAACCGGCCTTGTTTTGACCCTGAGACCGCAATTTTGATGGATTTCAGATGTGATCAGAGCCGCGGCATTCATTTTATCTATCTGCTGCCCTACAGTTCCGATGAGGCGTTGGTTGAATCCACTATGTTTTCCCCAACACCAGAAGAGGACGCGTTTTATGAGCAGGCCATTGAGGGCTATCTAGACGCACATTACAGCACAGGCGGGTATGAGATCCGGCACCGGGAGGCGGGCTGTATCCCGATGGCGTTTTTATCTCCTGTTGACCCGGGCCTGTTGCCGATCGGGGCGAATGGGGGCTGTGTGCGCCCGTCATCTGGATATGCGTTCTGCTTTATCCAGAGACAGGTTGATGAGATCAGCCAGCATCTGGCCACCGATGGCGGGGGGATGAGCCGGGCCCGCCTGCCGCGTCCTGTCCGCCGGTTTGATCTGTTCCTGGATAAAATTTTCCTGCGCGTCATCCGCCGCCACCCTGAACGCGCCCCAGATTTATTTGCCCGAATAGCTGCCCGTCTGACAGGTGATGAATTTGCCCGCTTCATGTCCGGCCTTGCGGATTTTACGACTTATGCGAAACTGATCACAGCGATGCCGACAGGCCTGTTTGTGCGGGCCTTGTGGGATCATGGCCAGGAGCGCGAAACATGACAGGACAAGCGTAATGGAGATGTTGTCAGCACTTGACCTGATCGCCCTTGTGGCGGTGATGGTGATTGGCCTGCCGCATGGGGCGTTTGACGGGGCGATTGCGTTTTGCCTGGGCTTCGGGCGCAGCCGCGGCAGAATGACAGGGTTTTTGATCATGTATCTGTTGCTGGCCGGATTATCTGGGCTGATCTGGTCTGTATCGCCTGTCTTTGCGCTGGCCGCCTTTCTGGGGCTGACCGTGGTGCATTTCGGCAGCGGCGATATCCAGCATCTGCCGCTGGTCTGGGAAGGATTGAGAGGGCGTGTGCTGAACGCCTGTCAGATTTTTGTGCATGGCGGTGTGGTGACGATCCTGTTGCCTGTGTTTCATGAACAAGAGGTTGCGCGCCTGTTCACCGTACTGGCCGGACCAAATGCGGTTCTGCTGATGGACGGGTTGCGGCCCGCGCTGATCATCTGGCTGCTGGCCGCATCGGTTTATGGGCTGGCCGGGCTGACCGGCCGCAGATACGGCCCAGCCGCCCTAGAGCTGGCCGGGCTGGCGGCGGCGGTCTGGATATTGCCGCCATTGGCCGGTTTTGCATTATATTTCTGTGTGGTGCATTCACGCCGCCATTTCGCCAGCATCTGGACCGCGATGCATATGTATGTCAGCCGAAGGGCCATCATAGTCAGCGGGGCGGTGCTGACAGCTTTGTCCTGGGCCATGGGGGCCGGCTTGTATGCCAGCCAGACCCTGAGCGGCGGCTTTTCTGCAGATGAGGCCTTTATCCGGACTGTATTTATCCTGCTGGCCGCGCTGACCGTCCCGCATATGCTGCTGGTTGATACCATGTACCGCCCAACCTTGAAAAAGATTGCCCAGAGATGACCCCTGAAGAGAACAAACCGCCCAAAGCCGCGGACCGGAAAAACCGCCATCTGGACCTGGCCAAAGCCAGTCTGCCGATGACCGCCCATCCGCTGGATGACATCACCCTGCCTTATTGTGCCTTGCCGGAATGTGACCTGGCCGCCATTCAGCTGAACACAACATTATTTGATGTGGAGCTGGCCGCCCCGCTGATGATCACCGGCATGACCGGCGGCACAGACCGGGCCAGAAACATCAATCTGGTGCTGGCAGAGGCGGCACAGACACACCGGATAGCGCTGGGGCTGGGATCCCAGAGGGCCAGCCTGGAATCAGGGCAGAGCCAGGCAGAGCTGCGCCGTCTGGCCCCTGATGCGGTTCTGGTCGGCAATCTGGGCGCGGCCCAGCTGGCTGCACCAGACGGGCTGAAGCTGGCAGAAGCGGCGGTGGCCGATATCAAGGCAAATGCGCTGGCGATACATGTAAACCCGCTGCAGGAAGCCATCCAGCCAGAAGGTGACCATGACTGGACTGGGGTATTGGCCGCTATTGAAGCTGCGGTCCGTACCCTGCCCTGCCCGGTACTGGTCAAAGAGGTGGGCGCCGGCCTGTCCGCAGAGGTGGTCGCCAAGCTGGCCCGGATAGGGGTGCGCCATATGGATGTGGCCGCAAGAGGCGGAACCAACTGGGCAGAGATTGAACTGCAGAGACGCCCTGCAGAAGATGCGGCAACCTATCAGCCATTCCTGGCCACCGGGCTGATGCTGCCAGATGCGATTATCCAGGCCCGTGCCGTATCTGATCAGCTGTGTCTGATCGCGTCCGGCGGGGTGCGTCACGGGCTGGATGCCGCGAAATGCCTGTATTTAGGGGCAGATATTGTCGGTATGGCGGGGCAGATCTTACGTGCCGCAGAAGATGAAGCAGCTGTTCTGCAGCCGGACCGGCTGGCAGAAGAGCTGGGCCGGATCCAGCATCAGCTGCGCTTGAGCCTGTTTCTGGCCGGTACAGCCCATCTGCGCGCATTCAAAAAACTGAAATACACATTTTGAGTAGCTAAAAGACCGGCCTTAAGCTGTTGAGTTTCCACAATATGGATAAATTTTCTGAAAAAAATATACCCACACAAATCTAAATTAGTTTTGTGTGGGTATAAGGTACGACTTGAAAAAGTCTTCCCCCCGATGGAGGTCTCGGTTTTCCTACTTTCCGAGACCTCCACTTTATTTGGGGGATGTTTGTTTGGCTATCCCCTTTTCCGCATGATGAGGGACAGTCTCAAGGCCCGCCTGTCTTCAGCGCCGCCATTTCTCCAGAGCTTTGTCATCATCATCACGGGCTTCAACCCATGAAGCCCCTGCCGGCGTTTCTTCTTTTTTCCAGAACGGGGCCTTGGTTTTCAGATAATCCATGATGAAAGAGGCGCTATCAAAAGCGGCCTGGCGGTGAGCAGAAGCGGTGCCGACAAAGACAATATTTTCCTGTGGCAGCAACCGGCCAACACGGTGAATGACCCTGACCGCCCGTAACGGCCAGCGTTCCCGCGCCTGATCAATAATGGTCTGGATTTCCTGTTCCGTCATGCCCGGGAAATGTTCCAGCGTCATCGCAATAAGGTCGGGATGTTCTGCTTTATCGCGCACAATGCCGGTAAAGGTCACAATCGCCCCGACCCCGGCCAGACGCAGGGCATTAATTTCATCCCCGGCGTTGAAATCCTCTGTGGTGATGGTGATGTCAGCCATCTGTGCTTACCCCCCTGTGACCGGCGGGAAAAAGGCCACCTCATCACCCGGGCCGATAGGGCTGTCCAGAGCGGCATATTTCCGGTTGACCGCGATCCGCACCGTCTTCAGATTGCGCAAGGCGGTCGCGTGCCCGTCAGACCGGCCAGCCAGATGGGCCACCAGATCAGACACGGTGTTTATGCTGTCCGGCAGGTCAATCTGTTCAGACGCACAGCCGGTATGTTCACGCATCCAGGCAAAATACAGGATATTCATAGTGCGACCTCATAAAACGGATAGAAACGGACCGGCTGGCCAGGGGCAAGCGCAGTTGCCGAAAAGGGTATTTCAACAAGCCCGTCTGCCCCTGTCAATGACGAGATCACACCTGCGCCTTTTCGCCCATGCAGGCAGGCCTGTTGCTGGCCATCTGGGCTGAGGGTCAGGTGAGCCCGCAGGAATTCTGCGCGGCCAGCCTGTTTTTTATGAGCAAAACCACTGGCCACCATCAGGCTGAGCGGCAGGCGCACAGCCGCACCCGCCAGACGATCCAATACCGGGCTGACCAGAAGGCGGAAACAGACAAAGGCCGCAACCGGATTGCCCGGCAGACAGAACATCATCTGCTGCCCGCGCCGGCCAGCCGCCATTGGCCGGCCCGGTTTCATCGCCAGCCGCCAGAACACAGGTTCTGCCCCGATATCCTGCATCGCGCCTTGGGTATGATCCTCAATCCCGTCAGATGCCCCGCCTGAAGAGATGATCACGTCACAATCCTCAAGTGCAGTCTGATAGGCGACTGTTAGGCTGGCCCTGTTATCCTTCACAATACCGAAATCAGTCAGCCGGACGCCGGTCTGGCGGCACAGGGCGGCCAGCATCGGCCGGTTGCTGTCAAATATCTGGCCGGTGAGGCGGGCATCACCGGCCTCAACCAGCTCATCACCTGTTGAGATCAGCCCGACATGAAGCGGCCTGAACACGGGGACCTCTGCACAACCCGCCGCCGCCAGCTGGCCGATATCGGCTGCGCTGAGGCGGGTGCCTTGTTCAGCAACAAGCTCTCCTCTGGCCAGATTTTCCCCAGCCGGGCGCATATTTGTGCCGGTCTTCAGCTGTTTGCCACAGATAACCCCGTCAGCAGAAATGCGGCAGTCTTCATGCATCAGCACACAATCCGGGCCGTCCGGCATCACCGCGCCGGTAAAAACCTGTACCGCCTGACCCGGTTCAGCCTTACCTTCAAACGGGTGGCCCGCCCGGGCGGTACCGATAATGTCGAACAGATGGTCTGGATGAGCAGCCAGAAACGCAGCATGCACCGCATAACCATCAACCGCGGCGTTATCTGTTTGCGGCAGGTTAAACGGGCTGGTCTGATCAACCGCCAGAACCCGGCCAAGCGCATCAGACAGAGGCAGATGCTCAAGCTCTGGTATCCCGGCCTCTGCTGCCGCCAGAAGCAGGGCGCGGGCCTCTTCATAAGGGGTGGTGAGCGGATGCGGCATGGCCTTATCTGCCTTTCAGGCCGGTTGCCTCTCGCACAAAGGCGGCAATGGCCGGAATATCATTCAGATTCAGAACCGGCAAAGGGCAGTCCGGCAGCAGATCATCACTGGCGACCGCGATAATCTGCGGATCATCTGGCCAGAGATGCGGTTTGCCCACAGATTTGCGGAAAATTTCCAGCTTTGGCACAGCTTCACGTTTGAACCCTTCTATCAGCACCAGATCACAAGGCTGAAGCCGGGCTAACAGCTGTTCCAGGCCCGGCTCTTCGGCCTGATGTTCAACAAAATGAGCAGAACGTATCGCAGAAGACACAAGCACCTGGGCTGCCCCGGCTTTGCGGTGACGCCAGCTGTCTTTGCCGGGCGTGTCAGCATCAAATTCGTGATGGGCATGTTTGATCGTGGCCATGTTCAGCCCTTGTGCTGTCAGTTCTGTTATCAGCTGTTCAGCAAGTGTGGTTTTGCCTGATCCTGACCAGCCCGCCAGGCCGAACAGGGCCGCAGACCCGTGCATCATGCGCACTTCTGTCATCTGCTGGCCCCTTATCCGCCGGTCACATTCATATGCCGGCCGACAGCCTTGGCCTCACGCCTGTTGATCACAAAATCATGGCCTTTCGGTTTGCGGGCAATCGCCGAGATGATGGCTTCGCGCAAGCCGTCTTCACCACGTTCCCGCAAGGCGCCGGCCAGATTGGCGTTATCATCCTGGCCAAGGCACATATAAAGCTGGCCGGTACAGGTCAGCCGCACCCGGTTACAGCTTTCACAGAAATTATGCGTGAGCGGGGTGATAAAGCCCAGACGGCGGCCGGTTTCAGCCACATTCACATAACGGGCCGGCCCCGCGCTGACATAATCAGAATCAGTTAAGGTAAAGCGTTTGGCAAGGCGCGAGCGGACCACAGAGACAGGCAGATATTGATCCACACGGGTTTCATTGCCGATATCGCCCATCGGCATCACCTCAATAATGGTCATATCATAGCCCTGATCCCCGGCCCAGGCGACCATGTCGCCCAGCTCGTCATCATTGACGCCTTTTAAAGCGACCGCATTCAGCTTGATCGACAGGCCCGCATCACGCGCCGCTTTCATCCCGTCCAGAACCTTGTCCAGATCGCCCCAGCGTGTGATCAGCTTAAACTTATCCTTATCCAGCGTATCAATAGAAACATTCAGCCGCCGCACCCCGGCTTCGGCCAGATCATCAGCCATTTTTGTCAATTGGCTGCCATTGGTGGTGATGGTCAGCTCATCCAGTTGGCCTGATTTCACCTCAGCGCCGAGATTGCGGATCAGCTGGATAATGTTGCGCCTGACCAGTGGCTCGCCCCCGGTCAGCCTGATCTTGCGGGTGCCCATTGACATAAAGGTCCGGCAGACCTGTTCCAGCTCTTCTAGGGTCAGCAGTTCTTTTTTCGGCAGGAAGGTCATTTCTTCAGCCATGCAATACACACATCTGAAGTCGCATCTGTCGGTCACCGAAATGCGGATATAATCCACCGCCCGGCCGAACGGGTCAATCAGCTGGCTGTCCGCAGAGGGTGAGGCAATCTGTGACGCAGGTTTGGTGACATCATCCATGACAATCGGATCCTTTGGTTACGCTGACAGCCTGGTGAGCAGAGCTGTCCATAGTCAAGAATAGATGAGCTTGACCAGATGAGGCAAGCCGCGCCGGTCCATCTATTTCAATGGGTAAAAACATCTGCCTGTTCTTCCCATTTCATCAAGACCTGATTGATAAGGGCTGCTGAGACGGCAAAATTCACCCCAGCGTCACTATCTTCTGATTTGGTGAAGATCGCATCCACCAGACCAACAGCCTGACCGGCGGCATTGACCAGCAGGCCGCCTGAGGCCCCCGGGTTCACAGCGGCATCTGTCTGAATAAAATCTTCTACCGGATTAAAACCAATGCCGGACCGGCCCGTGGCCGAAACCACGCCGCAGGAAAAGCTGATTCCCAGACCAAAACTGTTGCCCGCCACACAGACATGTTCGCCAATTTGAGGCGTTTTCATATGCAGATCAACAGCCGGCAGAGCAAAAGGCATCTCCAGCAGAGCCAGATCCGTCTGTGGATCAGAAGCCAGAAGCCGGACATCACGGCGCTGGCCCTCCGGGCTGACCACCTCAATCCGGGTGGCCCGGTCAATCACATGTGCTGCTGTCAGCAGATAGCGGCTGTTATCTGTTGGCGCTGTGGGCGCGGTGATCACAAAACCTGTCCCTTCAGGGGCTGTGCCCGGCGGGGCACCAAAACCAGGGCGGTTATACCCCGGCCAGGTCGGCAGAACCGTCAGCACAGACCCGGATATGGCAGAATAGCTGTGCGGGCCATGATCAGCTGTGGCCGGCTGCAGCTGGGCCTGGCCAGCCGATAAAACCAGCAAAAAAATTAAACCGGCGCGCAGACGCCCGATCACAGACGGACCGCTGCCCCTGACATCACAGAGGCTGTATCCATGCCTGTTGAGGTCAGCACAAAATAAGCGACAACGGCGATAGCCACACCGATTGCAGAACTCAGTACAAAGATTTTCATCTCATCTCTCCTTTAATATTAGTCAGCAGGTTTTGTTGCCTGTTTCAGATAGGCAATGAGGTCGTGTCTGTCGGATTTATTCTTCATCCGCTGAATGGGCATTTTGGTGCCCGGGGTCACCACATCCGGGCCGTCCGTGAACAGCCGGTGAATGGTGTCTTCTGCCCAGATGATATCTGAATCCAGCAGAGCTTGTGAATATTTATAGCCGGGTAAGGTTCCCGCCTCGCGGCCAAACAGATTATATAAGGTCGGCCCGGCCCGGCGAGCCCCATCAGGGACCAGCGTATGACAGACCGAACATTTGCGCGCAAACTGGCGTTCCCCATTTGTGATTTCCGCGGTGGGCTGAAACCGGCGCGCCGGCCCGGGCGTGTCCAGAATTTGCGGCGGGAAGTCATGGATTTGCCATTTGGTGATGAAATCATCCAGGCTGGCGATCATCATATCCCCGTTCTGCGGCATAAACAGCACCGCCCAAATCGGGCCGTTTGCGGCGCGGAAGTCCCGTAGCAGGATATTGGCCGTCAAATCCACAATTTTGATCTGGCCCTTGGCATTACCAAAGGCAAGCTGACTTCCGGAGCTGTTCAACCCAACAGACAAAACAGGCGTGCGTTCCTCACCCATGCGCAAGATATCCTGGCCCGTATCCAGGGCAGCGATCACCATCGCCCCGTCAGTCGAGCCATAGGCCAGAAGGTTGCGCGTATCATCTGCCAGCATCACATTCACGCCCCAGCCATTGCGCAGGACAGAGCGCAGATATTCACCATCAGCCACCCGCCAATACCGGATATGACCATCATAACCGGCGCTGTAGAGATGGGCATCATCAGTGCTGAACTGGACAACATTCACAGGCCCGTCATGGCCGCGCAGCATAAAGGGGATCTGGTCAAGCTGGTTGCGGGCAAGAGCCATATCCCACAGCCCAATAAAGCCGTCCCAACTGGCCGACGCCAGATACCGGCCATCAGATGAAAACGCAAAATCAACAATCTTGCCCTGATGCCCGTTCAGAATGAAGGCCTCTGCCTGATCTTGTTTTTTGCGAATTTCATCAACTGACCAGAGAAGGATCTGGGCATCATCACCGCCGGTGACCAGCCAGCGGCCATCCGGGGAGAACGACGCCACATTAACCGCCGCATCATGACCTATCAGGGTTGCAGC
The DNA here is from genome assembly GCA_937988715.1 of uncultured Alphaproteobacteria bacterium. GTDB lineage: Bacteria > Pseudomonadota > Alphaproteobacteria > Puniceispirillales > Puniceispirillaceae > JADHLI01. The sequence continues at coordinate 13,889 of CALKIF010000042.1, forward strand.
ATCTGTCATTTCAGACACAGACCAGACCACGGCTGAATAATCAAAGCTGGAAGAGACCATCAGCTGGCCATCAGGAGAAAGGGTGAGATGTTTTACAGGCCCACCATGTGCAGTATATTGTTCAAGCGCAAAGGCAGAGCTAACAGCTAGAAGCTGCCCTGCACAAACAAGCCACGCCAGTCTTTTACAATAATGTGCGAACGCAGCTAACATTTAACCTCAAAGGCCCCCAACGTCAGGCCCGGTTAAATGGCCAACCAGCCAAACCGGACCTGGCGTTTTCTTTTGGTCTATTCAGCAGGCTTGGCTTTAGCCGCCTTTGTCGCTGCGTCGACCTCCTTGACCCACAGGCCATGGTGTTCTTTCGCCCAGTTGCGATCAACCTTGCCTGAATTCATTGCATCGAGTGCGCCTTCCATACCCACCGAGCCGATATAAATATGCGCCACAATAATAGTCATCAAGACAAGAGATACAATTCCATGCCACAGCTGGTTTAGCTGTTGTTCCTGAAGCATGGTTAACGTAGTCGGCAGATCAAACCCAATCATATTTAAAAGCCCAAATGTCTTAGCAAACATAGCTGTCTGGAATGGGAACAGAAGAGCGATACCGGACAAAGAAACAGACAAGCCACCCAGCATCACCACCCAAAAGATGATTTTCTGGCCTGCGTTGAATTTTCGCGCAGGCGGGTGCACCCCTTTAGTAAAAATTCCTCCACCAGCTTTTAGCCAGTCAATGTCTATTTTTGACGGAATATTATGACGGACCCACAGTACAAATGACAGTGCTAGACCGGCCATAAAGGCAAAGGCTAGATAATTATGTGCATATTTGCCGGCAATGGTTATCGCGGTAAAGGCTTCGGGGCCCAGTAGGGGCAGTAATGTATAGCGGCCATAAAGCAAGTTTAGCCCTGTCAGCGCTAGAATGACAAATGACCCGGCCATCAGCCAATGCGCAAACCGGTCAATCGTCCCGAACCGTTCAATGGTTTTACCAGATGGTCCGGCATCAATCGTAATGCGGCCTCGCCAGCTATAGAACGCAGCCAACAGCACAATTATTCCCAGAACACCAGCAGCACCATAAACTGAAACAGGACCATTGCGCGCTGCACGCCAGTTATCGCCCTCTGACTGGATCATGACTGCAGCCAGCTGATCTTTCATCTGAGTGTCACCAGCATTCCCATTTCGGATAAACCGCCAAAGATCAGCGTCGGAGTTTAGTCCTAAAGCCTGTCCGGGCACTTCGCCGTTAGTCTGTGCAGAAGCGGTGTGCAGAGATGGCATAACACCACTTATAACCAGAGTGGCTATGACTAATGTAGCCGCCAATCTGCTTCGCAAAATGTTGACCAAATCCATGAGATTCCTCCTTTTAACCCCTTTTTTACCTTAGTTACCAGAAGCAAACTGATAGCGTGTGCGGTTTTGTAATTCGCGTATTTTTAAATCACCCAAGGCTTCGTCAGCCGGGCCCAAGTATGTCCCTTTTTGATACATCAAAACACGGTCGCGTTCTGATTCCTTACACCCAGTCAGTCCAAAAAGAACACCAAAACTCAACATGATAATGAGCACTAGATTATTCATATAACTTTGTTTCATCGACAGAGCCTTATCTACAAAAGAGGATGAATCAATTCATTTAAAAAGGGCGAGTTCGTTCATACAAATGTATGCCGAGCCCGCCCCATTTTTGGATAAGTGATTTACAACTTAACCACTTTTTTGTTGGTAGGCTGTGCCCCACCCCCAAGCGCCTGAGCCGAAGCCGCGCAACACAACCCGCTCGCGGAAGATGTTAGAGACCTGGTCTCCGTCACCTGCCAGAAGCGCTTTGGTTGAACACATCTCAGCGCAAATCGGCAACTTGCCCTCTGCGAGACGATTACGACCATATTTCTGAAATTCAGATTCGGACATATCGTCTTCAGGTCCACCTGCACAGAAGGTACATTTATCCATCTTGCCGCGTGAGCCATAATTCCCGGCCTGCGGGTATTGTGGCGCACCGAACGGACAAGCATAGAAGCAGTAGCCGCAACCGATACATAAGTCTTTTGAGTGCAGAACCACACCCTGTTCAGTCTGGTAGAAACAATCCACCGGACAAACAGCAGTACATGGCGCATCAGAACAGTGCATACAGGCAACAGAGATTGATCTCTCTCCTGGCTGACCGTCCTGAATAGTGACCACACGACGGCGGTTCACACCCCAGGGAACTTCATGTTCGTTCTTACAAGCTGTGACACAGGCGTTACATTCGATACAACGTTCCGCATCACATAGGAATTTCATACGTGCCATATCAAACCTCCTTTACGCTGGCTCAATGTTACACAGAGAGCATTTTGTTTCTTGCATCTGTGTGACTGAGTCATAGCCATATGTCATTGCTGTGTTCGCAGCTTCCCCAAGCACGTAAGGGTCGGCCCCTTCCGGATACTTGGACCTTAAGTCTTTGCCTTCCATGTGTCCGCCAAAGTGGAATGGCAGGAACGCCACACCGGCAGCAACACGTTCGGTGACCATAGCCATCACCTTAATCCGTGCGCCTTCTGGTGTATTGACCCAGACCATATCCCCGTTGCGAATCCGCTTTGAATTGGCATCGCGCGGGTTCAGTTCAACGAACATATCCTGCTGAAGTTCAGCCAGCCAAGGGTTCGACCGAGTCTCATCACCACCACCTTCATATTCAACAAGGCGGCCAGAGGTGAGGATAATCGGATAATCCTTGGAATGGTCAACATCCTGGATGGACTTATACAATGTCGGCAGACGATACGCCTTACGGTCACTGTATGTCGGATAGTCTTCAACCAGATCGCGGCGGCTGGTGTACAGCGGTTCACGATGCAGCGGAATTGGATCCGGGAATGTCCAGACCTTGACCCGTGCCTTGGCGTTACCAAACGGAGCACATCCATGCTTGATGGCCACCCGCTGAATTCCGCCTGACAGGTCAGTCTTCCAGTTTGTCTTGTCACCGGCAACAGCATCGATAGCTGATTTTTCATCAGCTGTCAGATCGCCGTCCCAGCCCAGCTTCTTCAGCATGGCCATGTTGAACTCAGGATAACCATCTTTGATTTCTGAGCCGACAGGATAAGACCCTTCAGCCAGCAGATTGTTACCTTCATGTTCCACACCGAAACGAGCACGGAAGCACAGGCCACCTTCTGCAACAGGCTTTGAGGTATCATACAGCAGAGGTGTACCAGGATGGCCCATTTCCGCTGTGCCCCAACACGGCCATGGCAGACCATAATAGTCGCCATCAGCAGGACCACCGACCGCCTGAAGCGTTGTGCGATCAAAGGTATGCTGGTTTTCCATGTGCAGCTTGAGGCGCTCAGGAGACTGGCCGGTATAGCCAATCGTCCACATCCCGCTGTTGAACTCACGTGTCACATCTTCGATCAATGGCTCATCACCATTCACGGAGATGTTCCGGAACATCCTATCAGCAAAGCCCAGCTTTTTCGCGAACTTATAGATGATAGTATGGTCGGGAAGTGAATCAAAAGACGGGTCAATTACCTTTTCGCGCCACTGCAGAGAGCGGTTTGAAGCGGTCACTGAACCATACGTTTCAAACTGGGTTGTGGCCGGCAACAGATACACTCCATCTGTCCGGTCAGACAGAACCGCTGAAACAGTTGGATAGGGGTCTACTACGACCATCAAATCCAACTTTTCCATAGCCGTCTTCATTTCCTTCATACGAGTTTGAGAGTTTGGAGCATGTCCCCAGAACACCATCGCCCGTACGTTATCAGGCTGATCGATATTGTCCTTGTCCTCAAGAACACCGTCAATCCAGCGTGATACCGGAATCCCCTTAAGGTTCATCAAGCTCTTTTCTTTGCCGTCGGCTCCTTTAATAGAGTCAAAACGGCCCTTCAGCCATTCATAATCCTCATTCCAGACACGTGACCAGTGCTTCCATGCGCCCGCTGACAGGCCGTAATAGCCAGGCAGTGAGTGAGAAAGAACACAGAAATCAGTCGCACCCTGAACGTTGTCGTGACCACGGAAAATATTGGCCCCGCCACCGGCGGTTCCCATATTGCCCAAAGCCAACTGCAGCGCACAATAAGCACGGGTGTTGTTATTCCCGTTTGTGTGCTGTGTGCCGCCCATACACCAGATAAAGGTGCCCGGACGGTTATTGGCCATGGTCTGTGCTACACGCTTCAGCTGTGAGCCTGGAACACCTGTGACCCGTTCGGTCTCTTCTGGTGTCCATTTCTTGACTTCTTCCAACACATCTTCCATGCCGTACACACGCTGACGGATGAATTCCTTGTCTTCCCAGCCATTTTCAAAAATATGCCACATGATACCCCAGATCAGACCAACGTCTGTGCCTGGACGGAAGCGAACATATTCATCTGCATGGGCTGCGGTACGGGTGAAGCGCGGGTCACACACAATTAAAGGCGCATTATTCTGTTCTTTCGCCTTCATAAGGTGCAGCAACGACACAGGATGCGCCTCAGCAGGATTACCCCCAATAACAAAAATCGCACGTGAATTGTGGATGTCGTTATAAGAGTTCGTCATAGCGCCATAGCCCCAGGTGTTAGCAACACCCGCAACTGTGGTGGAGTGACAAATCCGGGCCTGGTGGTCACCGTTATTTGAACCCCAGTAAGCATAAAGCTTGCGGAACAAATAAGCTTGTTCGTTATTGCTCTTCGCTGAACCCAACCAGTATACCGAATCCGGCCCAGACTTGGCGCGAATATCCAGCATTTTGTCGCCAATCTCGTTGATGGCGTCATCCCAGCTCATCCGGGTCCATTTGCCCCCGACCAGCTTCATTGGGTATTTCAGGCGGCGCTCACCACTGGCGGTTTCCCGCACTGACGCGCCTTTCGCACAATGCGCACCGAGGTTAATCGGGCTATCCCAGCCTGGCTCCTGGCCAGTCCAGACACCGTTCTGCACTTCGGCCATAACCGTACAGCCGACAGAACAATGTGTACACACAGTCTTTTTTATCTCCGCTGCACCACCGGCGGTGACCGCCTGGGCCGGCTTTACATTTGTGCCGACAAGTGCAGATGCGGCAGCGATGCCGCCAATGGCAAGACCTGAGCCGCGCAGAAACGCACGACGATCAACAACCTTTTCGGCTGCCTTGCCAATGAAAGATGATGAGAGGGGGCCACTCGCAACCCCTGACGTCTTCTTCCTGAGCATGTCTTCCTCCTCAAACTTGGTTAAGACAAATTAAACCTTATTCGAAATTACCGCTTAGAAGCGCGCTGTTTCGTAAAAGGTCTTTACATGGTCTGTTTCCCGGTATCCTGACCCAGAAACAGGCTTCGCGTCTTCAGCTGCTGCCGAGCCTGCTGCCATGACCGTCCCTGCTGCCGCCGCCCCAAGAGCAGACAGCTTCAGGAAGTCACGGCGACCAGTCTGGTCAACATCCTGCTTTTTTGTGTCCATTGTTAATCCTCCAACAATGACGCCCACCTTATTGACGCTCACATCAGTGAGGCAGGCAAATTTGCCCGGGGCCAATCGCTACCCGGACAGCTCCATATCAAAAGCTTTGCTTTCGATATCCATAAACGCCTTGCCGATTGACCCGACAGGCGCAAAAAAGACAGCGTTTTTCGCTGATTCCAAATCTGAGAAAAACAACCCGCCCCACGGCGCGAGATGCTTTTTGAAAAAAGAGGCCTGTTCAGCAAGGCTGAACGGGCGGCCAAACTGACCTCGAATCAGACCCGCCATCATATCGCACAAGCTAGCAATATGATCTTCGGGGTCTTTGACCCCGTCAGCCCTGACAATGCCAATTGCGGCCATATCCTGGCGCAGGCTGGCAAGCGGCTTTTCATTCAAAAACCCGGTCAGATAATAAGAGCAGTAAGGCAGCAGTTCTCCGCGGCCGACACCGATGAACAGATCAACATATTCTGAACGGATATTGGCGGCATCCATCTGGCGGGC
>CALKIF010000043.1:0-26191 GCA_937988715.1 uncultured Alphaproteobacteria bacterium
GCTGCTAAGGCTCTGATGGATGAAGCTGGTATGGGTGATTTCGAACATGAGCTGATCTCCATCGATGATAACTGGCGTAAAGACACAACTGATGCGGTTGCCGCACAGTTGCGTGACGCAGGCATCAAGGTGAAGCGGACCATCCTGCCAGGGTCAACCTTCTGGAATGACTGGGCAAAATATCCGTTCTCATCAACCAACTGGAACATGCGCCCTCTGGGTGTTCAGGTTCTGGGTCTGGCTTACCGGTCTGGTGAGGCCTGGAATGAAGCGGCCTTCAATAATGAAGAGTTCGACACACTTCTGGCCAAGGCAAACGGTATCGCCAATGCTGATGAGCGCCGCGTAGTGATGGAACGGATTGAGCAGATTATGCAGGAAGAAGGTGTGGTCATCCAGCCATACTGGCGTTCACTGTACAACCACGCTCGCAAGAATCTGGTTGGCGCAGATATGCACCCGACATTTGAAATTAAGCCGCAATATATCGGCTTCAATGCTTAAGGTGTAAAGACATAAACACAGAGGCCGGTAACCTCCGGCCTCTGTTCTTTGTTTTGAGCTATTTTTTTATCATTTGTACAGCCTGACACCAGGCAATCTTGTGAACAGTTAAAGCAGAAATGACAAACGCGTCAGGCTGGTGACGTGACCGGATGCGTTAGTGGGGAGGGGCCTATGCTCCTGTTTTTAGTCAAACGATTTGGCGTGATGATGCTCACCGCGCTGGTGCTCACTTTTGTGGTGTTCTATCTGACCAATCTCTATCCGAATCTGGAAAAGCTGGCGAAAACACAAGCCAATAACCGGATGACAGATGATCAGGTGGCAACCTGGCTGGATAACCGGGGGTATAACCGGCCTGTTCTGGCCCGCTATGGGGAATGGCTGGGGGTTGTGCCGGGGTGGACGCGCACTGATGATGAAGGCAAAACAACCGGCCGGTGTATTTCCTCTAAGGTGCCAGCTGATATCGCGCCGCGTTTTTGCGGTGTGTTCCAAGGGAATTTCGGCTTTTCCTCTGTGTTCAAAGAACCGGTCTCAGATATCATCAACCGGCGCCTGTCTCTGACCGGTATTTTGATGTTCTGGGTGATGGTGGTGATGGTCCCCTCAGCCCTTATCATTGGCGTTCTGGCGGGCATGCGTGAAGGCTCACGCACGGACCGAAGTCTGTCGACCTTTTCGATTATCACCACGGCGACACCGGAATATGTGTCTGGTGTGATCTTCATTGTGGTGTTTTCAAGTTCGGCTGTGGGCTTAAAATGGTTTAAAGGGACCGCGGCTTCAGCTATGGATGACGTGACCTTTGCCAATTTTACCTTGCCGGTAATGACCATGGCTTTGTATGGCATGGGGTATATTGCGCGGATGACGCGGGCCTCCATGGCAGAGGTGATGACCTCGCAATATATCCGTACCGCGCGTCTGAAAGGGGTCAGCTTTCACAATATCGTGCTCAAACATGCACTGCGGAATGCCCTGATCGCGCCCTTCACGGTGATTATGCTCCAGTTCCCGTGGCTGCTGACCGGGGTTGTTGTGGTCGAAACCTTGTTTAATTACAAAGGCTTTGGCTGGACGCTGGTTCAGGCTGCTGGGAATAACGACATTGATTTGTTGTTGTCTTGTTCAATTGTGGCTGTGCTGGTTGTTCTGGTCACACAACTGATTTCGGATATCGGGTATGTGTATCTCAACCCGCGTATCCGCATAACTTAAGGCCCGGGACGGGGAGATATCTGCTATGGAACTCTTATCTTGGGCTGAAATTTTCACCAAAATCCTCTGGCAGTTTGTGCCGGTCTGGGTGGCGATGGCTGTGATTATGTCGGTGTCGGTTGTCTATAAGCGCCGGCTTGGCCTGTATGGCCGGTTATATGACAGCCTGGTCGGCATTATCGGGTTTTCGATTGTTCTGTTTTGGGTGCTGACGGCTTTACTTGCAGACATGATTATCACCATGGACCCCTTGCAACAGGTTTCCGGCATGAAGAACAAGGTCCCGGGCACACCTGTGCGCGGCATGGAAGATGCCTGGTATCTGCTTGGCGGGGATAATCTGGCCCGTGATATCTTCAGCCGGATGGTGATGGGCGCGCGGCATGTTCTGTCTATCGCTCCGGCGGCAACCGCTTTTGCGTTTATGGTCGGGATTACCCTTGGCCTGCCGGCGGGGTATTTTGGCCGCAGATTGGATACCAACCTGTCTTTTCTGGCCAATCTGGTTCTGGCCTTTCCGGTGATTTTGCTGTTTTACCTGCTGGTGACACCGGAAATCCGTGACGAAGGCATCCCCATTTTCATGGCAGCGGTGCTGTTTTTGTTTCCGATTATCTTTTTGTTCCTGCTGTTTCAGTCACGTTATTACACCCAGCCGATGACCCGTAATCTTTATTGCGGCATTACCATTATTCTGGGGTTGTGGGCCTATTCCGGCCTGGCGTTTAATGCTGATCCGCTGGATGTGTTCTATATGGACCCGAACCTGTTGAATGTGTTTGTATCGGTGGTATTTGTGAACTCGCCAACTGTGTTCAGGATTGTGCGCGGCATCACTCTGGACATCAAAACACGTGACTACGTTGCCGCGGCCCAGACCAGAGGCGAAGGGGCGTGGTATATCATGCTCTGGGAAATCCTGCCGAATGCACGTGGCCCGCTGATTGTCGATTTCTGTTTGCGGATTGGCTACACCACTATTTTGCTGGGGACTCTTGGCTTCTTTGGCCTTGGCGTCAGCCCGGAAAGCCCGGACTGGGGGTCAACCATTAATGACGGGCGCAAGCTGTTGTCGATTTATCCGCATCCTGCCCTGCCGCCAGCCTTGGCTCTGATGTCCTTGGTATTGGGGCTGAACCTGCTGGCTGATGGCCTGCGCGAAGAATCGCTGAAAGACTAGGGGGCCCGCATAAGATGATGAATGATTACACAGGTCCTATTCTGGAAATTGAGAATCTCTCAATATCCTTTTTCACCCGGCTTCGCGAAATTCCGGCGGTGATGGATTTTTCTTGTGAAGTCCGCCCTGGTGAGGCGATGGGGCTGGTCGGGGAATCAGGCTGCGGTAAATCCACTGTTGCTCTTGGCGTGATGCAAGATTTAGGTGTCAATGGCCGGATTGTGGGCGGCTCTATAAAGTTCAAGGGCCAGGATTTGGGCGCGATGAGCGAAGAGGAGCTGCGCCAGATCAGAGGGTCTGAGATCGCGATGATCTATCAAGAGCCGATGGCCTCGCTGAACCCGGCCATGCGCATTGGCAAGCAGCTGATCGAAGTCCCGATGATTCACCAAGGCGCCTCAGAAGCAGAGGCCTTTAAACTGGCCCGTCAGGTGGTTGAAGATGTCCGCCTGCCGGACCCAGACAGAATTCTGGATGCTTATCCGCACCAGCTGTCAGGCGGCCAGCAGCAGCGTATCGTCATTGCCATGGCATTGATGTCGAAACCATCGTTGCTGATTCTGGATGAGCCCACCACAGCCCTGGATGTGACAGTTGAAGCGGGTATTGTTGATCTGGTGAAAGAGCTGGGGAAGAAATACGGTACCTCGATGCTGTTCATCAGCCACAATCTGGGTCTGGTGATGGATGTTTGTGACCGGATTTGTGTGATGTATTCTGGTGAGGCGGTTGAAACAGGGCGTGTCAAAGATGTTTTTGATGATATGCGCCACCCTTATACCCAGGCCCTGTTCAGGTCTATTCCGCTGCCGGGCGCAGATAAAAATGCCCGCCCGCTGGTCGCGATTCCAGGCAATTTCCCGCTTCCGCATGAACGCCCGCAAGGGTGTAATTTCGGGCCGCGCTGTGATTATTTCAAAGGCGGTTTATGTGATCAGGGCGATATCCCGATGACCCTGTTTGATGAGGGCAAACGCCATGACACCCGTTGTCTGCGGTTTCAGGATATCGACTGGACAGCGGATGTTGAAGCTGCAGATGATACAGCCAAAACAGAAATCGGTGGCACGGTTCTGGATATCCAGGATTTGAAAAAATATTATGAGGTGAGTGCCAATGCGCTGTTCACCACGGCAGAGAAAAAAGTTGTCAAAGCAAATGAGACAGTCTCTTTTTCTGCTCATGAAGCCGAAACACTCGCCATTGTAGGGGAAAGCGGGTGCGGGAAATCCACTCTGGCAAAAATGCTGATGGGGCTGGAAACCGCAACAGACGGGTCAATTGAGATGCATGGCCGGTCTATTCAGGATATCCCTATTGAAAACAGAGATACCAAAACCGTCTCCTCTGTGCAGATGGTGTTCCAGAACCCGTTTGACACGCTGAACCCGTCAATGACGGTTGGCCGCCAGATTATCCGCGCTCTGGAAGTCTTTGGGGTTGGCCAGAATGATAATGAACGGCACGAACGTATGCTGGAGCTGCTGGATCTGGTCAAACTGCCGCGTGAATTTGCGATCCGTATGCCGCGCCAGCTGTCTGGTGGCCAGAAACAGCGGGTTGGTATTGCCAGAGCCTTTGCCGGGGATGCCCGCATTGTGGTTGCTGATGAGCCTGTATCAGCCTTGGATGTGTCTGTTCAGGCCGCTGTTACCGAACTGTTGATGGAAATCCAAAATAAGTCCCGCACAACCTTGCTGTTTATCAGCCATGATTTGTCGATTGTGCGTTATTTGTCTGACCGTGTGGTGGTGATGTATCTGGGGCATATCGTTGAATCAGGGACCACAGATCAGGTCTTTGCACCGCCTTATCACCCCTATACCGAAGCGCTGTTGTCTGCTGTGCCGATCGCCGATACCAAAATCAAACGCAAACGGATCGTTCTGGAAGGCGACATTCCGTCTGCGGTAAACCCGCCATCAGGCTGTCCGTTCCAGACCCGTTGCGGCTATAAGGCAGATGTTGGTGATAATCTGTGTGAAACTGTGGTACCAGATGTGCGCACGATTGAAGGCGGGCATCAGATAAAATGCCATTTGGGTGAACAGATTCTGGCCCGTATGGAACCGGTGATCGCTCTGGCTGAAGAGCCAAAGAAAAAGGCATCGCCCAAGTCAAGAGCCGCGCCCAAGAAAAAAGCAGCCAAAAAATCATCTTCTGGCAAGGCATCATCAGCAAAACGCTGATCGGTTGCCCTATCAGCTTGTGACCAGCCCGTCCGGCAGGGCGGCGACAATATGCACGCGTCTGTGCTCGCCGCCATTCATCGCGGTGTGGTAGCCACGTGTATCGGTGAAATAGACTGACCCGTCTGCCGGCAAATGCGTCACATGATGATTAACCACAAACAAGGACCCTGGGTTGGTCACAATGGGGATATGCAGTCGTGGCTCTGGGTCGCGATGCCAGGAATTGCAGTTAAACAAGCCCTTTGAAAGGACCCGCATGCGCCCGATTGCAAACCGTGCGGTAAGGGCTTTATGCACCTCAGCAAAGTAAGTATCTGCAAAGGCAGGGTCAAATTCGCTGAACGCCGCTTCATCAACGAACTCTTCTCTGGCCACCTCTTGATAACTGTTATCAGGGCGCAGCCAATACCGGCCAGACAGGTCATTTGCAGACACCTCACTGTTTCCGGGGATGCGTGTCAGTGGCAGGGCCGCAAATCCTTCTTCTTGCATATCCCCCTTATAGCCCTGACGAGATACGCAGATGTCCAGCGCGTCCCGCAGACGAGCAATATCAAATTTCAGGTCAAGCTTGGCAATGCCCGGCCCTGGGGTGAATTGGGCGACCGAAGTTGAATCTGGTTTTTGATGTAACCAGTCTTCCATAGCCTGTTTATCTTTTGCGATGGACTGGTCTGAAAATAGGCTGTCGGTCATCTGTTGGCGTATCCTCTTGGTTTTGCTCGCTGTGCGCTCTGCTGTGGTTTACACACCATTTCTGGCGAAAATCAACGAACATGCAATTATTATCATACCTGCGTCATTTTGTCCTCTGTATCAAAATAACTCTATTTATCAGCTTGTTGCAGCAGGTCTTCAAGAAAAAATTGAATAAAAATTCTCTCTTCCTTGCAAAATTGAATCAAATGCATCATGTTAAGATGTGGGAACGGCTATTAATGTGGGGGTCACATTAATGCCTGACGATTTATTAGAGAAGCGAAGCGGACATACACAGTCCGTCTCACGTGCTCTTAGCTTACTGATAAAACTTTCTGAGGAACCGGAAGGGCTCAACCTTTCGGAACTGGCAAGGCGTGTTAAATTAGCGCCTTCCACCGCTCATCGACTTTTGACGACATTACAGCTTGACCAGTTTGTCCGTTTTGAAGACGGACGCTGGCTGATTGGTGTGCAAAGCTTCCATGTGGGCTCGTCCTACATGCGGGCCCGTGATGTCTGTTATATGGCACGTCCTTATCTGCGGATATTGATGCAGGAAACCGGCGAAACGTCTAATCTGGCGTTGGTTGAAAATGACGAGCTGGTCTATCTGGCCCAGACGGAATGTCCTGAATTAATGCGTGCATTGGCGCGTCCGGGGGCAAAAGCGCCTCTGACCTGCTCTGCGGTAGGCAAAGCTTGCCTTGCGTTTATGCCTCGCCAGAAGGCGGACCGGATGATTGCCAAAGCCGGCGTGTCACAATTGACTCGCAAAAGCCATATCACAACAGCCAGCCTGTGGCGTGATCTGGACGATACACGCAAACGTCAATTTGCCATCGATAATGAAGAGCATTCAGACGGCCTGCGCTGTGTCAGCGCGCCATTGTTCGGCGCAAAAGGTGAGGTGATAGGTGCCTTGTCTGTCAGTGGCCCATCTGTTCGGATTTCTGACCAGCATATTGCGTCATTCGGGCAGATTGTGAAACGCGTGTCACGTGATATGACAAAAGCCCTTGGCGGCGTCTGGCCTGAATAAGCTTAATTACAAAGCCCGTTAGGCACAGATCAGTCAGCCTGACGGGCCCTTACCATTCGTGCCAGCCGGTTCAGGGTCGGATCATCAATACCGGCTTGTTTCAGCGCATCAGATGTTTCAAACAGATACTGGCAACAAGGCCCGAGGAAACCGGTTGCCCGTGCGATGACATCTGCTGTCTTCTCATCTGACATTTTCTCAGCAAAGCCGGGGCTGTCATGGCGAACAACAAAACATAGGGCTGTTTTGATGCCTTCTTGTGTATGTACATTCAGCCATTTTGGATTGTAAGAATTATTGATCATTTCGCGCCGCCACAGAATATCCATTTCCTGTGCTGCCCGTTCAGCCGCAATTTTAAATACAACCCCTCTGACTGATCCCCCATTATCCAGCGCCAGCACCAGCCCCGGTTCCTCTGGGCTGCCTCTGCCCAAGCGGGTCCACAAGCAGAATCGCTTATGATAGCCATAAAGACGGCCAAACAGCTTTTCTTCAAAGGTGATCAGGGGATTCCAGATTAAACTGCCATAGCCAAAGACCCAGATATCCGGGCCACTGTAATCATCAGCGATATAGCGCCGCCGTGACGCGGTCAGCTCCTCTTCACTCAGCACGCTGCTGTTTTCGCCATCCCGGTCCAGGGCGAGTTTCTGGACTATGCCGCTTTCCAGCATATCCCTGCTGAGGGGGTGTGTCGCCTTTAGCCCGGGTTCATCTGTCACTATCACAGATCCTCAGGCGCTGAGCCTAAGTGATGAACGACCCGCTGCGGGAATGGAATTTCAATATCATGCGCATCCAGCAGCGGCTTCAGCCTTCTCTTCAAATCCCAGCTCAGCGCGAAGAAATCATCATATTGTGCATATAAACGCAGCCTGACCACGATCGCGCTGTCAGCATAATCAACCACCAGAAACACAGGTTCAGGATCAGCTAACACGCGGTCATCTTCGCTCAGCGATAAGAGCGCTTTTTCCACCACATCCAAATCGCTGTCATAACCGATGCCAATATCAAGGTCCATCCGGCGGACGGTATGGCGGCTGTTATTGACGATTGTGGATGACCAGATTGATGAGTTTGGTACCGAGATAAAGACATTTTCAAACGTGTCAATTTGGGTGGAAAACAAGCCGATTTCACGGACCGTACCTGATATGCCGTTACTTTCGACCCAGTCGCCGACACTGAATGGCCTTAACAGAAGCAGCATAATGCCTGAGGCCACATTCGATAAGGTACCCTGAAGGGCAAGGCCGATCGCCAGGCCCGCCGCACCCAAAACCGCAATGATTGACGTGGTCTGCACCCCAAACTGGCCCAGCGCCACCACCAGGGTCAGAATAAAACCAGCATACCGGATTATAGAGGCCAGAATGGGAATAAGGGTTTTATCTGCCCGCGGCAGTGTGGACATCCGTTTGCGGACCATGCCAGACGCTTTGCCGGACAGCCAGAAGCCGATGATGATCGTCCCGATACCCGCCAGAACATTCACACTTGAATTAAGCGCAATAGCAAACAATTCCTGACTTAACAGGCTCATTTCTCCCAATGATGTTTCAAATGCGGAGAAAGTGTCCATAGCTCTTGGCCCGAATGCAGCAGTTGAGGAAAATGTCTGTTATCTTAGCTAAGAGTATAAGCAGGCCAAACAGCCTTGACCAGCATTGGCGTGGCGTTTTTTCATCTTGCTTAAATACAGGCACAAGAATACATATTTCAAAGGAAATTACATCGTTTTGCAGACCAGGGACGGCAGAAGATTGACCGTGCGGTTAGAGAGATGACAAGCAGATGACCAAACATCAGCACGTGCAGCCACATAGTCTTGACTGGGCCGTTGGCGATCCGCCTCTGTCTTTAGGCGATCTGGTCTGCGCGATTGGTAATTTTGATGGGGTGCATAAGGGTCATCAGGTGGTGCTTGCCGCTGCCCGCTCCTGTTCTCAGGCAACCGGTCTTCCTCTTGCGGTGGTGACATTTACACCTCACCCGCGGCAATATTTCCGCCCGTCAGACCCGCCGTTCCTGCTGCAGAACAGAGCCAGCAAAGATAGCTGCCTGGAAGCGCTCGGCGTTTCGGTTATCATCCATGTTCAGTTTGACAAAACCTTGCAGCAATTATCTCCTGAAGCTTTTGTAACCAGCGTTCTGATTGAGGGGTTTTCTGTAAAACATCTGTTTGCGGGCGCCGATTTCGCATTTGGTAAAGAGCGTGCGGGAACGATGGCCAGCCTCGCAGAAATGGGCCAGCATTTGGGCGTGAATGTGCAACCGGTCCTTCTCTGCACAGATGAAAATCAGCAGGCCGTGTCCTCATCACGGATCAGGGCCGCGTTGCGCGAAGGTCAGGTGGAACTGGCCCGTGACATGCTTGGCCGTCCGGCTTGTGTATCAGGGGCGGTGATGATGGGTGATCAAAGAGGACGTTTGCTTGACTTCCCCACCGCAAATCTGGGCTTGGGCGATTGTCTTGAACCGGCTTTTGGGGTGTATGCCGTGACAGCTGAACTGGTTGATAAAACAGGTCAGACCCACCAGCTGAAAGGGGTTACCAATATTGGCCGCCGCCCGACGGTGAATGATCGCGGCGTTTTGGCAGAAACGCACTTGTTCGATTTTGATGAAGATATTTATGGCTGCCTGCTCACCATACATCTGCAGGCTTTCCTGCGGCCTGAACAGAAATTTGATGGTCTTGATGCCCTGCGTGACCAGATCGCCAAAGATGCAGCACAAGCAAGACAGATACTGAAGTAGACAGGCCAGTCTGAACACTTTAAACAAGCAAAAGGACGTTCCGGCCTGATAGGGTCAGAGGGGTAAAGGTTAAAGCAGATGGATTATAAGCAGACCGTATTCTTGCCGAAGACAGATTTTCCTATGCGGGGTGGCCTTCCTGCCAAAGAACCTGAAATTCTGAAACGCTGGCAAACACTGGGCTTATATGATCAACTTCGCCGGACCCGCAAAGATGCGCCGAAATTCGTGCTTCATGACGGCCCGCCTTATGCAAACGGCCAGCTTCATATTGGTCATGCGCTGAACAAGATATTGAAAGATGTGATTAACCGGTCCCAGTCCATGTTGGGCAAGAACGCCAATTATGTGCCGGGCTGGGATTGTCATGGTCTGCCAATCGAATGGAAAATTGAAGAACAGTACCGAAAAAAAGGCAAAGATAAAGATGAGGTGCCAATAGCCGAATTCAGGCAGGAATGCCGCGATTTTGCGGCACATTGGCTGAAGATTCAGTCAGATGAGTTCCAGCGTCTGGGGATTCTGGGTGACTGGGACAATCCTTACACGACCATGAAATTTGAGGCTGAATCCATCATTGCGGCTGAGATGGGCAAGTTTCTGATGAATGGCAGCTTGTATCGCGGCTCAAAGCCGGTGATGTGGTCACCAGTTGAAAAAACCGCCCTTGCTGAGGCTGAGGTTGAATATGCTGATCACAAGTCAGTGACTATTTTCGCCCGCTTTAAGGTGGCCTCTTGTCCGCGTGAGGATCTGGTGGGGACCAGCTTTGTGATCTGGACCACTACCCCCTGGACAATGCCGGGCAACAGAGCAATGGCATGCGGGGCAGATATTGCTTACAGCGCGCTTAAAATTAATGAGGTTGCTGAAGGTTCGCTGGCACAGGTCGGAGAAGTGATCTGCCTGGCAGATGAGCTGAGAGAGGCTGTCTTCACCGAAACCGGCATTTTGAACGCTGATGTGGTGACCCGCTTTACTGGTGCGGAAATCGCCGGTTCAGTGGCCCGTCACCCGCTGGCGACGCAGGGATATGATCATGATGTGCCGTTATTTCTGGCAGATTATGTAACCACCGAACAGGGCACAGGCTTTGTCCATATTGCCCCTGGTCACGGTCCGGAAGATTATGCATTAGCCCATCTCCAGCATGGGGTAGAGGTTCCTGACACGGTCGGCGAAGATGGCGTGATTGCAGACCACCTGCCGTTGTTTGGCGGTATGCATGTGCTGCGGGACAACCAGAAAATCGCTGATATCATGGCTGAACATGGTGGCCTAATTGGTGTGGGTATCCTGGTGCATTCCTACCCGCATTCCTGGCGCTCTCATGCGCCTGTGATTTACCGAAACGCCGCCCAATGGTTTGTCTCTATGGGAGATGGGGCTGAACAGGGCAAAGGGTTGCGCGCGACCGCATTAGACGCTCTTCAGCAAACAGATTTTTATCCGGCCTCTGGCCAGAAACGATTATCATCAATGATCGAAAACAGACCAGATTGGTGTCTGTCCCGCCAGCGTGCCTGGGGCGTGCCTATTCCGGTATTCTATCACAAACAGACCGGTGAGCCGCTGCGTGACCAGGCTGTTGTTGACCGGATTGTTAACGCCTTTGCTGAAGAAGGCTGTGATGCCTGGTTTACCTCTCCTGCAGCCCGCTTTTTGGGCCCCGACTATGATGAGGCCGACTATATTCAGGTCAAAGATATTGCTGATGTGTGGTTTGATTCAGGCTCTACTCATGCCTTTGTTCTGGAGACCCGTGATGATCTCCAGTCACCAGCTGATCTCTATCTTGAAGGCTCTGATCAGCATCGCGGCTGGTTCCATTCATCCTTGCTTGAATCCTGTGGTACACGCGGACGGGCCCCTTATAAGGGTGTGCTGACACATGGATTTGTGCTGGATGAGCAGGGCCGGAAAATGTCAAAATCGCTGGGCAATGTGGTCGCCCCGCAAAAGGTTATTGAACAGAATGGCGCAGATATTCTGCGGCTTTGGGTGGTCAGTTCTGATTATTATGATGATTTGCGGATCGGACCAGAAATCATCAAGCGTCAGACAGATCATTACCGGCGCATCCGTAACACCCTGCGCTATCTTTTGGGGGCGGTGAACGGGTTTGATAAATCAGCTGAATTTGTTCAGCCAGAGGATATGCCTGAACTGGACAGATGGGTTCTGCATCGCCTGGCTGAACTGGATGAACAGATCAGAACCAAGACTCTGTCTTATGATTTCCATGGTATTTTCACGCTGATCCATGATTTTTGTAACTCAGATCTGTCTGCCTTCTATTTTGATGTGCGCAAAGATTGTCTGTATTGTGATGAACCGGCCTCTGTTGAACGTCGGGCCTGCCGGACGGTTATGGATTACAGCTTACGCTGTCTGGTCACCTGGATTGCGCCGATTTTGTGCTTCACCGCTGATGAAGCCTGGCTGGCCTATACTGGTGATGAGCAGGACTGTATCCATCTTCACACCTATTTTGATATTCCAGAAGGCTGGGCTGCCCCTGATCTCGCTACACGCTGGGCACAGATACGCGGTCTGCGCTCTGAGGTGATGACCGCGCTGGAAGCTGCCCGTAATGAAGCTACCATTGGCGGCGGCCTGTCTGCAGATGTGAAAATCACAGCCTCGCAACAGATGGCCGACCTGCTTGAGGGCATTGACCTGGCCAGCTTGTTTATCACCTCTTCAGCTGTGCTGGAAGTTGGTGATGAGGCAGATATGAAGATTGCGGTCAGGCGCGCAGATGGCGGTAAATGCGTGCGCTGCTGGAAAATTGTAAGCGAACTTCCCGCAGATAATGATGACGCGATTTGTACACGTTGTGAGACGGTATTGGCTGAACAGAAAAAAGGGCTAGCTGTGGGATGAGGTGGCCGGCAACCAGTCATATCATCTGGTTCATCTGCGTGAGCAGCACCGTCATTATCAGCGATCTGTTGACCAAAAACTGGATGCTGGAGCTGATTTTTGCCCCCGCCCGCCAGATTGTGCTTACCCCCTTTTTAAACCTGACACCGGTCTGGAACAGCGGCATCAGCTTTGGCCTGTTTCAGAATAACCCGATGGTTGGCAAGCTGATGATTCCCATTCTGGCTGTTCTGGTGGTGCTGTGGCTGTTTTTCAGCCTTCATGAGCTTAGCCGTCTGCAGCGCTTTGCCTCTGGCTTGATCGCGGGCGGGGCGATTGGTAATGTGATAGACCGGCTTCGGTTTGAACGGGTTGTTGATTTTCTTGATCTGCATTTGGCAGAGTATCACTGGCCCGCCTTTAACCTTGCTGATAGTGCCATTTTCATGGGTGTTGTATTCTGGATATATGCCGCTATAGTGACAGCACAGCCAAGAGGTGAAGAGACATGAACATAATCAGCTTACAACACGGATTGTCATCACGCACGCTGACCATCAGCCTGCTTTCTGGTGTGCTGCTTATCTGTTCTGCCTGCTCAGATTTCAGACGTGCAATCGGCACTGAAAAATCATCTCCTGACGAATTTGAAGTTGTTGTGCGCCCGCCTTTGTCTTTGCCGCCTCAGTTTGGGGCCCGGCCGTCTGGTGAGGAAACCACCAGCGCAGCAGTGGCCGCGTCAAATGCGAAAGATCGCTCAACCGTGCTGTTGAACGGCCGTACGGCGAATGCCCAAGGCTATGAGGATATTTTCGCTTTTGATCAAATTGAAGACGGCATCCGCACAAAGGTTGATGAAGAAACCGCAGGCATTCGCTTTGAAAGACGGCTGCCACTGCAGATTGTCTTTGGCGGCTTGCCCAATGTCGGGCCAATTGTTGACAAAATGGCTGAAGACGCCCGCATCCGGCGCAATGAAATCCAGAAACGTGCAATTACTGAAGGGGCCACACCGGCGATTGATGAGGTTTTGAGCGAGCCGGTGTTGGTTCAATAGTGAGCCAGAATGTCAGCCGGTATCCGCCATCTTCCGGATCAGCTTGTTAACCAGATTGCCGCGGGTGAGGTTATTGAACGCCCGTCAAGCGCGCTCAAAGAATTGATTGAAAATGCCCTTGATGCAGGGGCACAGCAGGTCAGCATAGAGCTGTCAGAAGGCGGGCTTGCGGGGCTGAGCGTCAGTGATAATGGTCAGGGCATGTCGCGGGACGAGCTGCCCCTGGCGGTACAACGGCATGCGACCTCAAAACTGCCTTCTGATGATCTTTTCGATATTCGCTTTTTCGGCTTCCGCGGGGAAGCTCTGCCTTCTATCGGCTCTGTATCTGTTCTGCGGCTGACCTCACGCCAGCCGGCCGCAGATCACAGTTGGGCGCTGACTGTCAGCCATGGCAAATCGGGTGAGCCTGAACCTGCTGCTGGCGAGCCGGGAACCCGTGTTGAGATTACTGATTTATTTGCCTCTGTTCCGGCGCGGCTGAAATTTCTGAAGACGCGAAAGACAGAAGCTGCGCAATGTTATGACGTTGTGCGCCGGTTTGCGATGAGCCGGCCTGATGTCTCTTTTCTTTTGACGGATACCGGCCGAACCGTCCTGCACCTGCCGCAGCAGGATCAGTCAGATGCGGGTTTCGCCCGCAGATTATCTGAAATACTGGGTCCGGTCTTTGCCCGTGAATCTGTGCCTATTGCTGCTGAAAAGCCAGGTATGTCCCTTAGTGGCTATGCTGGTCTGCCAACCATGAACAGGCCGACAACAACTCAGATTTATCTGTTTGTGAACGGCCGTCCTGTGCGTGACCGCCAACTGCTTGGCGCGGTCAGGGCCGGTTATCAGGATATGCTGCCGCGCGGCCGTCATCCGGTGATTGTGTTGTTCCTGACCATTGAAACAGACGCTGTTGATGTGAATGTCCATCCGGCCAAGGCTGAGGTTCGGTTCAGAGACGCAGGCAGTGTGAGAGGGTTGTTTGTCGGCGCGTTGTCTTCTGCATTACGGGCGGCGGGTATGCAGGCCACAGGTGAAGGCGGAGAGGCTGCTCTTCGCCAGTTCTCAAGCTCGCCTACCGCTGGTTCAGGGCGCCCATACACCAGCAGCTATCCGGCCCATAGCCCGTCCCAGCATAGCCTTACAGCTGCACAAGCATTCCAGAGCCCGGCGCCCCCGTCGCTTGCCCAGCCACAGGATTTCCTGGCGGAAGCCCCGCCACAAGCCAGATATGAGCCAGCTGATGACAGCTCGTCTTCTGAGGCAGCTATCGCGCCGGATTACCCTTTGGGGGCGGCGAAGGCCCAGCTTCATAAAACCTACATTGTGGCCGAAACCGCTTCTGGGGTGTGTATTGTTGACCAGCATGCCGCCCATGAACGGCTGGTGATGGAACAGATGAAGGCTCAGTATGAGCAGGGTCAGATCAAAAGCCAGGCTTTGCTTCTGCCTGAAATTGTCGAACTGCCCGCTGATCAGACAGAAGCTGTGCTGGCAGAAGCAGACAGGCTGAAATCCGCCGGGCTGGAGGTGGAGGCTTTCGGTGCAGGTGCGATACTGGTCCGGTCTGTGCCGGCTTTGCTTGGCCAGACAGATGTTAAATCTCTGCTTTCTGATTTGGCTGAAGAGCTGGTTCATCTGGGCGGGGCCACGGCCTTGTCTGACAGAACAGGTCATATTCTGGCAACCATGTCCTGTCATGGGTCTGTGCGGGCCGGCCGCCGTCTGAATGCTGAGGAAATGAACGCCCTGTTGCGGCAGATGGAAGTCACCCCGGCTGCTGGCCAGTGTAATCACGGCCGGCCAACTTTCGTCACCCTGTCTCTTGCTGATCTGGAAAAACTGTTTGGCCGGTCCTAATCACTGGCCAGAGCGAAGAAATTCAGCTTGGCAATCCCATAGCTGCGGCTGTCAATAAGATCGAAGTGTGGGCTGAGCAAGCAAGGGTCTGTTTTGCGGGTTTCAACGACAATTACGGTTTTCTGGCTGATAGCCCCGACATCAAACAATCTGTCAAGCGCCTGTCCGGCCAAACCGCTGTCATAAGGCGGGTCAGCAAAAATCAGATCTGCGGCCGGATGAGGCCAGCGTGCAATCGTCAGCGCGTCTTGTGCCAGAATGACAGAACGGCTCTGCATCCCCAGCTTGGTGATATTGGCTTGCAAAGTCTTAAGGGCGCTGCGGTCCTGTTCAACAAACAGGGCCTGATCTGCCCCTCTGGACAGGGCCTCAAGCCCGATCGCACCTGTACCGGCAAATAAATCAATCACCACCGCGCCAGCTACAGATACAGAAAACCGCCCGCCTTGCAGAATATTAAACAACGCTTCTCGTGTCCGCTGGCCTGTCGGCCTGACCGCTGTACTGTTGCAAGTGGCCAGCTTTGCGCCTCGTTTGTCGCCGCCGATGATATTCATTGCCTGTCCATCAATTCCGGCTCATCTCTTCCGGCGCGGCCTATGCGGGCGCGGTCCGGCAGGTTTGCGGGGGTTTGATTTCGCTCGTCCGGCGGGCGTGCCGGTCTGTTTTGGCCTGCCCAGGCCAAGTTGCTCAGCCAGCACAGTGGCTTTCACTTCTCTCACCTCACCATCTTCTAAATTGCCAAGGGAAAACGGGCCGTAAGACAAGCGCAGCAGGCGGCTGACAGGATAGCCCAGATACTCCATAATATGGCGGATTTCGCGGTTCTTGCCTTCTTTAATCGCAACTGTCAGCCAGGCGTTAGACGGCATCTGATTATCCAGACGGGCCATGACCTGTCCGTAATGGATGCCATCAATCGTCACGCCGCCGGCCAGATCAGTCAGCTTGTTATCATCAACCAGCCCTCTGACCCGGACCCGGTATTTCCGGGTCCAGCCGGTTGACGGCAATTCTAAATGCCGGGCCAGCCCGCCATCATTGGTCAGCAGCAATAAACCTTCTGAATCCAGATCCAGACGCCCGACAGAGATCACCCGGGGCAGGTTTTCTGGTAAGGCATCAAAGATTGTCTGACGGCCTTTATCATCTTTGGTCGATACAATCAGCCCGCGCGGTTTGTAATATCGCCATAAGCGGGCAGGTTCAGCTGCGGGCAAGGCCGTACCATCAACCTCAATTCTGTCCTTGGCGGTGACAACACATGCCGCTGTGTCCAGTATCTCTCCGTTCAGCCGGACACGGCCAGCCAGAATCAACGCCTCAGCTTCACGGCGGGAACATACCCCCGCTCTGGCGATTCGTTTGGCGATACGTTCTGGCGCACCTGACTGCGCAAGCGTAAATGAAGGTTCTGTGTTTTGTGATTTGTCTGTCATGTTCGTGGTTGTAAGTCATGCAGAACAAGTTGGCAAATGTTACAGCTTCACCGTAAGATTATCGCCATGACGCTTGCAGACAAAACAAATGATTTCATGACCCAGGCCCTCAACCTTGCCGCTGCTGCCGCTGCAGCTGGTGAAGTGCCTGTTGGAGCGGTGATCACAAACCCGCAGGGCGAGATTCTGGCCACAGCAGAAAACCGGATGAGAAGAGATGCCAATGCTCTGGCTCATGCAGAAGTGCTGGCCATACAATCAGCCCTTGCGGTTACTGGCGAGTCCCGGCTGACCGGCTGTGATATATGGGTGACGCTGGAGCCTTGCGCGATGTGTGCAGGGGCGATTGCCCATGCCCGCCTTCGCCGCCTGTATTTTGCAGCTTATGATCGAAAAGGCGGGGCGGTTGACCATGGGCCGTGCCTGTTTCATCAGTCCACCACGCACCATCAGATAGAGGTTTATGGCGGTATTCAGCAACGTGCAGCAGAACAGCTGTTAACCGCGTTCTTTGCGGATAGGCGCTGACACGCCTGACATGTTCAGACCGCTAGCCAGCGGCAATATCCGAACGGAACATCGCGTCTGGCCAGTCAATCGTCTCCACCACCTGATAGGCGGCCTGACGGGCCTGTTGCTTGTCAGGACCTAAGGCCGTAACCGACAGAACACGGCCACCTGAACTGACCAGCTGGCCATCATCACTGCACGCTGTTCCTGCATGGAAAATCAGGCCGCCTTGTTTTGTTTCCAGCTGGTCAGCTCCGTTTATGGGCTGGCCTTTTTGATAGGCTTCAGGATAGCCATCTGCTGCCATCACAACTGTGACCGCCGCGTCATCTGTCCAGCGCATGTCGAAATTCTGCAGACCCCCTTCAGCAACAGTCAGGGCAGCAGACAGAAAATCCGACTTCAGGCGCGGCAGAATCACCTGTGCCTCTGGGTCGCCGAACCGGCAGTTAAACTCAATCACCTTAGGGCCGTCTTTGGTCAGCATCAGTCCGGCATAGAGCACACCGCTATAAGGCATACCTTCTGCGGCCATGCCTTTGGCAACAGGTGCAATGATGGTGCGCATAATTTGTTCACGCAATTCGTCAGTTTCAAAAGGTGAGGGGCTGACCGCGCCCATGCCGCCTGTATTTGGCCCTTTATCGCCGTCAAAGGCCCGTTTGTGGTCCTGAGCAGAGGCCAGCCACAAGGCCGCCTCGCCATCCAGCAGGGCAAAGGCAGACATTTCTGGTCCGGTGATCCGTTCTTCAACCAGAATTTCCTGACTCGCCACCCCGAACTTGCCGTCTAACAGCTCAATGATGGCCTGGTTGGCGTCCTCAAGCTCAGAACAGACAATCACGCCTTTGCCTGCGGCCAGCCCATCAGCCTTAATCACACAATAACCATCCAGCTCAGCAGCAAAGGCCTGTGCCTGTTCAGCGTCCGTGAATTTCTGCCATTTTGGCTGCGGTATCGCATGGCGGTCACAGAAGTTACGGGCAAAGGCCTTAGACCCTTCCAGTTGGGCAGCAGCAGCACGTGGGCCGAAGGCCGGAATATTAACCTCACCCAGCCTGTCAACAAGCCCCGCCACCAGCGGGACCTCCGGGCCGACAATCACCAGCTCAATCTGCTCATCAATAGCCAGTTTGACCAGCTCGTCTGTGTCATCTGCTGAGATATCCACACAGCGGCCAAGCTGGGCAATGCCGGGGTTGCCCGGGGCGATAATCAGATCATCACAGAGCGGTGATGCAGAAATGCTCCACGCCAGAGCATGTTCACGCCCGCCACCGCCGATGATTAGAATGTTCATGTTCGTGCCTTTTGATAAAAAAACTGGTTGTCTGACCTTATAAACTCTCGCCTAACCTAACCTGATGCGCCATAATCTGCAAATGCCAAACGATGCGACACCTGCGGCAACAAATGCCCCTTATCTGACGGTTGAAGAGCTGAGCCAAGCGGTGAAACGGACCGTGGAAACAGCCTTTGATTATGTCCGTGTCAGAGGTGAGATTTCACAGCCGCGCACCCCTGCCTCAGGCCATATTTATCTGACTCTCAAAGATGACCGGAACGCGCTGTCAGCTGTTATCTGGAAAGGCACCGCCCAGCGGCTTTCGGTTCAGCCAGAAGAAGGGCTGGATGTCATCTGTACCGGCAAGATGACCACATTTGGGGGGCAGTCCCGTTACCAGCTGGTGGTGAATGACATAGAGGTCGCTGGTGAAGGCGCCTTGTTAAAACAGCTGGAAGACAGGCGGCGCAGGCTGGCAGAAGAAGGTCTGTTTGACAATGCGCGCAAGCAGCAGATACCGGCCATGCCGGCCACAATTGGTGTGGTGACCAGCCCGACCGGGGCGGTTATCCGCGATATTCTGCACCGGATTTCTGAACGGTTTCCCACGCATATTCTGGTTTGGGGTGTAAATGTTCAGGGGGTTGGATCTGCAGACCAGATTGCAGCGGCGATTAATGGGTTTAACGCTTTGCCCGACGACGGGCCTGTACCAAGGCCAGACTTATTGATTGTGGCGCGGGGCGGCGGGTCACTTGAAGACCTTTGGTCATTTAATGAAGAAATTGTTGTGCGGGCTGCTGCGGCTTCATCGATTCCGCTGATTTCGGCTGTTGGTCATGAAACAGATACCACGTTGATCGATTTTGCAGCTGATCTGCGGGCCCCGACACCGACCGCCGCCGCCGAATTTGCCACACCTGTTTCAGCTGAGCTGCAGGCCCGTTTGAGTGAGACAGATGCCCGGTTGCGCCGGGCAGTGAATAACAGGCTTGTAACTGCAGAGCAAGCGATGAAGGCGGCGGAACGGGGCCTGCTTCACCCTGATGATCATATCGGGCGGTTATCACAATCGGTTGATCTGGCAGCCACACGGATGGATACCAGCATTTATCGCCGTCTTGACCGGCTTCAGTTGCGTCTGGCGGCGGTTACAGACCGGCTTGTCTCACCAGAACAACAGGTCACAGCGGTCGCCCAGACTGTCAGCCTGCTAGAGCGGCGTCTGGACCACAGCTTGTCCGCTCTTATTGAGCGGGCAGGAAACCGGCTGACGCAGACAGAACGGCTGCTGGAGGCCAATTCCTATCAACGGGTTCTGGACAGGGGGTTTGCCCTGGTCACAGATGAGGCCGGAAAAGCCGTAAAGACCAGCGCCTCTGCTCCGCAGCAGTCACGGGTTGTAATCAGATTTGCTGATGATGAACGCCTGGCCCAGCTTGATCCTGATGCCGCTTTATCGCCGCCACGCAAAGCCAGGACAAGCCAGAAACAGGCCTCCTCTTCTGCCACCACGCAAGAAGAGCTATTCTGATAATGGTGCGGGCGGGGTTTTGCCCCAGCGTCTGTGTGGCCAGAGCCACTGGCCAGGACGCTGTGTAATCCAGTTTTCAAAATGCTGATTCACATCTGCGGCGATGGCGCGGCAAGTGGCCTCATCAGCTGTTTTCGGTACATAAAATGGCGCAGACAGCTTGACCAATATCTGGCAGCCAGATGTACGGATTGTCTGGGCCATAAAAATAGGTTTGCCTGTTTTGGCCGCAAGTTTGATATGAGCGATGGCGGTCTGGGCGGGGTAGCCAAAGAACGGCACGGTTTCACCTTCTCGCAACTGCTGGTCAGCAAGGAGCAGCATGAACCCGCCTTTGCGCAAGGTTGAAATCATGCCAATGGCGGCCGGCCGCCCTTTTTCATAGATATCTGCTTCAGCAGAACGCGCACGCCGCTTCAACAACACAGACACATAAGGGTTGTTTAACGGCCGATAAATCAGTCCGGTCCGGCTGCCTGTGGCTGGCCCCAGCATAGATAACGCTTCCCAGTTGCCCAGATGCGCGCCGATAACAAAACCGCCCTCATGCCCGTCCAGATGCTGCAAGCCTTCAAATTGGATATAGCCTTTATCCAGCATTTGTCTGGTTTTGATAAATTCAGCTGTGGTCCGGCCCAGATTATCCCACATTTCGGCCAGCCAGACCTTCTTGTCAGCTGAGGGATGGTTGGGCAGGGCCAGCTCCATCTGCTCTGCTGCCCGCTTATGCCAGGGGGTCAGCGGGCCCAGCCAGACAAATAACCTGCCCATACAAAAACTGGCCAGCCCGACAGGCAGCACCGCCAGAAGCCCAAAAATAAGCGCCACCAAAACCGCTTCCAAAGGCCAAATGATGGTCATGTAGATGAATTTCAGCCAGCCCGGCCGGTAGGACATTGACATCAGTCCGGCCTCTTGGCCAAAGCGGTGCTGAGAAGGCTCACAAGCCTTGTTTTATCTGCTCGCGAAACCCGGAACGAAACAGGCAGGGCCAATACACGCGCCCGCCATTCAGGAGGCAGGCGGACCCAGTCCTTATGTGTGGTGACCAGCTCTGCCCCGGCATGTAACGCTTCTTGATGGAGCCGCGATAAATCTGCCTCTGAATAGCTGTGATGATCAGCAAAAGATAATTCGCGCACCAGCTCTGCTCCGGTCTGTTTCAATGTGGTGAAAAACCGTTGCGGCCGGCCGATACCCGCAAAGCCAATCAGCCGTTTTCCATTCAGCGTCTTGGCGATTTTCTGGTCAGGATGAAGCTGGCCCTCAAACACCTGCAGATCCTGTGCGAACAGCTCTTTCAGCCCGGTCTCATCTTTGCCGTTCAGGATTACGGCATCCGCCTTATCAAGGCCGCTTGCTACAGGTTCACGCAAGGGGCCGGCGGGCAAAATCCGCTGATTGCCCAGACCAGACTGCCCGTCAAAAACCGTTAAAATAATATCTTTGTGCAGCCACGGGTTCTGCATCCCATCATCCATGATGATCAAATCAAACTTATTCTGAGCCGCAATAAAACGGGCGCCTCTTATCCGGTCTGCACTGACACAGACATCATTATTCAGGGCCAGCATCACCGCTTCATCACCAATATCGGCTGTGGTATGAACAGACGGGTCTGCAAAGACGGGCCCCTTTTTGCGCCCTTTATAGCCGCGCATCAGAATACAGGGCTGATAGCCCTGTTCTTTTGCGATCCGGCAGAGCATGGCTGTGACCGGCGTTTTGCCTGTGCCGCCGACAGAGATATTGCCGACACAAATGACCGGCAGTTCAGCTGATTCTGGTCTGGCAAGCGCCGTCCTGAGGCGGCCGGCCAGCATCCATAAGGCGCTCAGCGGCAACAAGGCAGAGGATATCAGGCCTTTTTCTGTCCAAAATTTCGGAGCGATCATCATCAGTCGTCAGCGCATTCACTATGTTTTCTGTCTGTGGCGTGTCTCACCGCAGGGTGTCTATGATTAACTGTGCCGTCTTTGCAGGCCGTTCACAAGCCGCAGCCACATAGGCACGGGCTTGGCTCAGAACTGTCTGGTCAAGCACCCCTTCACCAGTCTGGAGACTATCCAGCCACCGCGTCAGAAGCTGGCAGAGCTCCTCTCTGTCTGCTGCTGTCACAGACTGGCCAATCGTATGAAGTGTATCAAATTCTGCCTGATTTTTAAACTGTGACGGGCCTGTAATCACAGGCTTGCCAAGGGCGGCGATTTCCAGCGGGTTATGCCCGCCCTTTGGGGTAAAAGACCCGCCTAAGATGACGATATCTGCTGCTGTGATCAGGCTGCCCATCTCACCAAGGCTGTCAGCCAGAAACAGGCTGTCATCTGGTTGCGGGGTCTCTTTGTTGCTGCGCCGCCTGGCTGTAAGGATTAGCCGGGCAACATCATCCCCGCGTTCACGGTGTCGGGGCGCAATCACCAGCAGATGCGCATAGCCAGCTGCTGTCAGTTGCTGACTTGCCGCCACAATCAACTCTTCTTCCGGGTCATGTGTTGACGCGGCCAGCAGCACTGGCCGGCCGGCCGCAGCAGCTTTCAGCTCAGCGACAAACACCGGGTCAACAGCCAGGCTGGCCGTGCTCAGCTTTAATGACCCAAGCGTCATGATATGCGGCTGGCGCCCTTCATGGGCCGTGCACAGCCGTTCAAATTTCAGCTGCTGTGCTGTATCAACTGCACAAATAAGATGTGCCGCCCCAAACAGCTGGGCCGCCAGTTTCGGGCGTTTCTGCCAGTTCACAAAGGCTTTGTCAGACAGCTGAGACGACGCAAAAGTCACCGGAATGCCCGTCTGTGCTGTCTGAATGATCAGATTTGGCCAGAAGTCAGATTCCAGGAACACTGCCGCATCTGGCTGCCAAAACGCCAGAAACCGGGCCACACAGGCAGGATCATCAAGAGGTTGATAACAGCTGAAACAGCGGTCAGGCTGTATCTGCTCAAGCCTGTTCAGCGCAGCCAATGTGTTTGTCGTGATCAGAATATGAGAAGAGGGATGCTGGTCAAGACAGGCCTCAGCCAGGCTTATCGCAGCCACGGTTTCGCCGACAGACACAGCATGCAGCCAAATCAGCACTCCTTCCGGCCGTTGCTGTTGCCAGTTTTTCGCCAGCCTTTGTCCGCGCTTGGTGCTGTCTTCCTTGCCGCGCAGGCTGCGCCAGCCAAGATACAGCGGCAAAACAGGCCGCAGACATGCCCAGAGCCGGTTATAGCTGTCCAGGCTGTTGATCATGTGGCCTGCCCCTGATTTGTCTGCTGATCAATTGTCTTCACCAGTTCATTTAACCGGCTTTCGATCATCACGCGCTGCTGTTCTAGCTCAGCCTTTGATTTTGTGCGCGGCAGGTCAATCGGGTCTGACCAGCTGCAGATAATCGGGCTGAAGGGTTTGGGAAAGCGCATTTTATCCCAGCTTTTTGCCCGCCAGCAGCGCTGTGCTGACCAGGCGACCAAGGTAATCTGTGCGCCAGTCAGCTGGGCCAGGCTGACCGGTCCCATTGACATCTGTCTTGCCGGGCCACGCGGCCCGTCTGGCGTTATTACCGCTGACCGGCCGGCTTTGATCTGTCCGGCCATCTGGCGCAGGCCTGACAGGGCATTTCTGTTGCTGCTGCCCCAGATTGGCCTCAGCCCAAACAGGCGTGATGCCCCGGCCAGAACCCGCCCGTCCGGATGTGGCGACTGCAGAGCAGAGCAGCCTGCTGGCAGAACCGGGCTCATCACAAACAGATGTTCATGCCAGAACACAATGATTTCGGGTTTGCCGCTCTTCAGGCGTTGCTTCAGTTCGGTGCGGCCGTTGTGATGCCATCTCAAACTGGCCACCAGACCACCCATAATCGCTGCCAGAGTCACGCTGAGCAAAAAAGAACCAGCAGAGGATCGGATCAGACGTTTTAACATGGCGTTCAGGAATTCGGCCTTTGGGCAAGAGAGGAAAAACGACACGCTTCACCAGAACAAACCCATAACTGACAGGCTGGCTACCGCGCCGGTTTCACGCTATAGCCTAAACATAACAGAGCTTTATGTCTATACAGCCAGACGGCCTGCATGCTAGACAGACAATATGAAGACAGCTTTGCCGATTTTAACGCGCAAGAAGGACGCCTGTTTTGTTCAGCAGTGATGACAAAGTCATTGTAAGGCGGTTCTGGCGTGACTGGGTTCTGCACTACAGATCACGGCTGGTTTTGATTTTTGCCCTGATGGTTCTTGTTGCGGCTACCGGCGGGGCCTATCCAGCTTTAATCAGACATGTGTTTGATGTTCTGGCCGGCGGCGCCGATCAGGCTGCCTACTCAACAGGGTTTATTCGTTTAGATGATCCGTTTGTGCTGATCCCGCTTGCAATTATTCTGCTGTCTTCTGTCAAAGCCACAGCGATGTATTTTCAGGTGCTGACGGTGAACAGCCTGGCCTTGAAGATCACCACCGATATTCAGAAAGCTATGGCGCATCGTCTGATCGATGCTGACCTGGCGACAGTGACGGCAGAACCTGCTGGCGCGTTCATCTCTCGTATCATGAATGACTTGAACTTGGTCAGGGAAGCCTTTGTCAGGCTGGCGAATAATCTGGTCAGGGATGTGCTGACTATTTTTGTTATGGTCGGGGTGATGTTCTGGTTCAGCTGGCTGTTATCTGTTCTTGTTCTGGCGGTTTACCCTCTGGCGATGCGGCCAATTATCCGGATCGGCAATCGTCAGCGCAAAGCCTCTGGCGAGCTGCAGGAACATATGGAAACAGTGACCTCACTTCTTGCTGAAATTCTGCAAGGGGTGCGTATGGTAAAGGCCTATCAGCTGGAAGCAGCAGAGAAAACCAGAAGCGCAACTGCGTTTGATGGTTTATATAACCGGCTGGTGCATCTGTTGGCCGGACGGGCCCGGATTGACCCGATCCTTGAAGTGTTGGGCGGGTTTGCTGTGGCCGGTGTCATTGGTGTTGCGGCCTGGCAGGTTGCCAATGGCCAGCTGCAGGTTGGCGATGTGGCGGGCTTTATCACGGCCTTGCTGATGCTGGTCCAGCCGGTGCGGGCGATTGGCACGCTGAACGCGGTCACCCAAGAAGGTCTGGCGGCCACCAGCCGCGTGTTTGCGCTGCTGGATCAAAAAGCCCGTATCACAGACCCGGCCTCGCCCAAAACGCTGGCCCAGATCAAAGGTGAAATTGCCTTTAACGACATCAGCTTTGCCTATCAGGATGCGGCCATTCTGACAGAAATTGCCTTTACCGTTGCCCCAGGTCAGACCGTTGCGCTGGTCGGGCCGAGCGGCAGCGGCAAATCAACAATCATCAACCTTTTGCCTCGCTTTTATGATCCCACAGCCGGACAGATAACCATTGACGGCACGCCGATTTCTCACTTGTCTCTGTCCGGTCTGCGCCGCCATATCGCGCTGGTGTCTCAGGAAGCTGTATTGTTTGATGACACGGTCGCGGCGAATATCCGCTTTGGCCAGAAAGACGCAACAGATGATGACGTGATTGCCGCCGCCAGGGCTGCCGCCGCAGATGAGTTTATTCAGCAATTGCCGCAAGGCTATGACACTTATGTCGGGGCAACCGGAAACAAGCTGTCCGGTGGTCAGCGTCAGCGTATTGCCATTGCTCGGGCGATGCTGAAAGACGCACCTATCTTGCTGTTGGATGAGGCAACAAGCGCGCTTGATGCTCAGTCTGAACAGCTGGTTCAGGAGGCGCTTGACAGGCTGTCAGCTGGCCGCACCACAATCGTGGTGGCACATCGCCTGGCCACAATTCAGAAAGCTGATATGATCTTGGTTCTTGATAAGGGCCAGATTGTTGAAACCGGCACGCACCGGTCATTGCTGGAAAAAAACGGGCTCTATGCTCATTTATGCGCGTTACAGTCGTTTTCCTGACAAGCCAGGCTATTCACGTCGTAAAATTTGGTCTGTCAGCCGGTCCGCCCAGGAAGAAGACAGAAACTCTGCCTGTAACTGCTCTGGGTCATAGACATTATCAACCCAGTCAAAAAACCCCATCCCCTCTGCCTCATAGGGCGCATAAGCCGCCAGAAA
>CALKIF010000044.1:0-2489 GCA_937988715.1 uncultured Alphaproteobacteria bacterium
ACCTGTGGCCATCGCCAACCCCGATTTGAAGTGGGAGACCGGTGAGCAGATCAAGGTCATGTTAGAAGATGTCTGTGATAATCTGTTTAACCCGGACCCCTATTATCAGCAGGGCGGCGATATGGTCCGGGTCGGTGGCCTGTCTTATGACTGTGCGCCCAAAGAAGTGATGGGCAAACGCATTCAGAATTTGGTCGTGAGTGAGACCGGCGCTCCGGTAGAGGCAGATAAACGCTATGTTGTCGGTGGCTGGGCTTCTGTGAACCCGGATACAGAAGGGCCGGCGATTTATGATCTGCTGGAGAGCTATATCACCCGCAAAAAAGTTATCCAGCCCTCCGGGGCCGGCCGTGTCAGCGTAAAAGGCATGGCCTGAATTTACCTCAATCCTCCCCGCAAAGAAAAGGGGCAGCCACATGGCTGCCCCTTTTTTATGATGTCTGATATAGGCTTAAGAGAACATGTCAGAGGTGATCCCTGTGTACCAGCCTTCTGATTCCTCGTAAGTGGCTTTACGCACATCTGCTGACTCGCCGCCTTGTGAGATAAACTTATCCACGACGTCGATTTTTTCAGCACCGGCCTTGTAATTCGCGCCGACCTTCACGCCGTCATTTGTGGCGATCAGTGACCAGCAGGTGTTGGCAAAGCGTGGTTCAAACACGCGGCTGCCGGTCAGCTCACCACGGATGGCGTTAGCGGCAACCTTTGCCTGGCTGTTGGCTGAGAACCCGGATTTCGGCATTGATGAGGCCACAGACGCATCGCCCAACACATGGATGTTCGGGTCTGCCTTTGAAGCCATTGTTGCCGGCATGATAGGCGCCCAGTCCCCGTCGGTAACACCAGCTGAATGTGCGATTGTACCGGCGCGCTGGCCAGGGACCACACAGGCGGCGTCTGCCTTGAAGGTGTCCAGATCGGTCTCAAATTCCATTGTTTCGGCATTGATGGATTTAATGCCGCCATGTGTATCTGGATCAATCCATTCGATCATACCCGGATAATGCTTTTCCCAGCCGGCCATAAACAGACCCTGCTTAGAGAATTTCGCCTTTGGATCCAGAATAATGATCTTGGCGTGCGGTTTTTTCTGCTTGAACATATGCGCGATCATAGAGACCCGCTCATAATGCCCTGGTGGGCAGCGATACGGGGTTGGCGGCGGCACCATAACAAATGTACCGCCCTGTTTCATGCTGTTGACCTGGTTACGAAGCAGCTGCACTTGTGTACCGGATGTCCAGGCGTGTGGCATGCGGCTCTGTACCTCAGGTGAATAGCCGGGAACCGTATCATATTTCAGCGAAATACCCGGTGACAGGATCAGCTTGTCATACGGGATTGACCCGCCGGAGGCCAGATTAAGGACCTTTGCAGCGTTATCAACAGATGAAGCCCATTCATGAACCACATTCACCCCGTTATTCACGGCAAGGCCATAATAGTTATGACCGATAGAGCCATAATTTCTGAAGCCGCCCAGATACAGGTTTGAAAAGAAGCAGGTGTAATACCGCTTGGACGCTTCCACAAGCGTGACGTCAACCGCCCCTTTGCTGTCCTTTGCGATATAACGGGCCGCGGTTGCACCGCCCGCACCACCACCAACAACCACAACACGTGGCCGCGCGCCGAAGGCTATCGACGGCGCAGCAAGCAATGCTGAACCTGCAGCCAGACCGGCGGCAAATTGTCTACGTGAAAACTTAGTCATGTTCCCTCCCATTGACCATCAAGTTGTTAAACTGATATTTCAATTTAGATCTTAGGAAACATTTAAATATTCACAAAGAAAAAGTGCTATACATATAAATTTATGCATATTAGACAAAGCAGAAAGTTAAATCACTCACCTATTATTTGGCCGGCAAGGCAGCAAAATAAACCGCCAAAGACGCAATCTGTTCATCATCTAGGCGTCCAGCAACAAGCTGCATCACTTTTTTATCCATCTCCTTATTGCGGTATGAATGCATCATATAGGCTAAACCTTCAGCATCAAGTCCAATTATTGAGGGGATTCCTTGGTCTGCACCACTTGCACTATGGCAAGTCACACACTCACCTGCCAGATATTCGCCATAAGCGAGATCCGCATTTTCAAGCAAGTCTTCTGCAATAACCGGATTTGAAGTTCCGAGAAAAACTAAAATAATCGCTGCAGCTTTTATTAATTTAACAAACATAAATATCCCCCAAAACTTTCTTAAACAGTAAAAGCAATGTCCGCGAAGTCAATGTTGCAGTTACATAGATGCATAGTTTTGCATCTTTTTTTAGTTGATTTAAACTCTTAGTAATTTGAAATACGTTTACCCTAGGACGAAAGCATTTTTAATTTTTTTGAAAAGTAAGTTGAACGGTCGTAAACACCTGTAACAGTGTTGTCTTGATGATTAAGTGCGTTTGAAACATCAAATCTTTCATAGCCTATTTCGGATAAATGTGTCGCAAATGTTCGCCTGAAATCATGATAGGTCCAATCA
>CALKIF010000045.1:0-1314 GCA_937988715.1 uncultured Alphaproteobacteria bacterium
AGGATTCGCAAACCCGCCGCCAGAGCCATACCAATGAAAATCGCCCGCTTGCGCAGCTTCGCTGACAGCCCGGCAGCAGCCATGCCAATAACCAGCGCGTTATCGCCGGATAAGACAATATCCGCGAAGATGATCTGAATGACGTCAACGACAATTTCTAGTGACATGTCTTCCCCAATGATGCCTCTTGGCGTCTGATCCCGCAAAACGCGGTCTGACGCTAACAGTTTTTTCCAAAATGGCAAACAGGCGGGGTTAAGATACTGACAATCTGTCTTGTTGGGCTAGACGCAGACGCACCGCAGCAGAGGTCTGATCAATATCAACATGATGCCAGCAGACAGGGGATCCTGCCGGAACATCAGCGGTCAGCCGGACATGATGCGCAAGGCCGATAGGCAGCGCGTTCATCGCCACGGACCGGGCGGCGGGATATAATTTGCCCCAGACGGTGAAGCCGCCTTCGCCATCCAGCATCTCTCCTGCTTTCAGGTCGCGTTTGGCGGTGGCGACCACATCGCCTGTAAAGGCGCGGGTTGAGCCGGTCGGCTGGCCCAATAGGGCAGCAGACAATATCGATATATTCAGCTCCAGCCCGATCAGATGAAACGGTTTATACATGGCTGAATACTGGCCGGTGGAATCGGTATTCATGCCATATTGCCGAAAACAGGCCGCCGCATAATCATTTGGGGCTTTCAGCACCACATAGACCCCCCAGCGCAAATCGCGGAACACAGGCCGGCCATCCCGTTCAAGAGACGAGACCACCTCTACCTGGCCAGCTGTATCCAGCACGCCGCCCTCAGCAACAGGCCGCAGAATATGCGCCAGATCATCCATGCCGGCGGCGGGAAATTTCAGCCCGCCGTCAGGACAGGCAAGGCCGGTGGCGTTCGCAATCGCAGCCATTTCCAGAGCTGATTTGGTGCCGTCCAGAAAGCTGTTGAACATCTGGCTGTTCATGCCGGCCTCGGCCGCCTGCTCTGCGGTCAGCCCGTAATGATCCCAGACCGTATCTGGTGTCGCGTGATGATAGGCAGGCAGGTATTTTGTCCCTTTGCCGGCGGCCACCACCTGGAACCCGCAGGACCGGGCCCAGTCCACAAGCTCTACGGTCAGGGCCGGCTGGTCACCATAGGCCATAGAATAAACGGTACCGGCGGATCGTGCAGCTGCGGCCAGTTCTGCGCCCGCCAGAACGTCAGCTTCGACATTCACCATCACAATATGAAGCCCGTTTGCAATCGCCCGTTCAGCATGATGAAGACCGGCAACCGGATTGCCTGTCGCCTCAACCACCACATCAGGCGG
>CALKIF010000046.1:0-57058 GCA_937988715.1 uncultured Alphaproteobacteria bacterium
AGCACAGATGAGGCCGCCGAAGCTGCTGAAAGTGCGGAAACTGACACACAGGAAGATGAGGCAAATTAAGGCCTCAACATCTCGTCTGAACAAACGAACCAGCCCCTTGCATGTGGGCTGGTTTTTTTATGCCGGTTGATCAGGTTTTTTATCAGTTATCCACATTATCCCCAGTCTTCACATCTTCTCTTCTGGGCGCGAAACATTTATGGTGAGAGAATGTCCGACGCTGCTTCCGATCAAAACCCGTCAAACCTGATCTCCCTGACCACTGGTGCGGACCGCCCGCGCGAGCTGCCCAGCAACCTGCAGGCAGAACAGAATTTCCTAGGCGCTTTACTGCTTGATAATGACATTCTGGACCGGGTGAATGTCCAGCTGCGTCCTGAACATTTTTATGACCCGCTTCACATGCAGATTTTTGAAGCAGCAACCCGGCTGATCGGTCGTGCTCAACTGGCAAACCCCGTCACATTAAAGACCTTTTTCCATGATCATGCCGGATTTGGTGATGATGGGCCAGCCAGCTATCTGGGTGATTTGGTTGATGGGGTGATTTCCATATCCGAAGCTAAAGATTACGCCGATATCATCCATCAGGCCTATTTGAGAAGAGAGCTGGTCCGGATTTCAGACAATGTGATCCATGACGCCCAAAACCCGGATATTGAAATTCCGGCCCAGACCCAGATTGAGGCTGCCGAACAGCATCTGTTCAATCTGGCTGAGGACGACACAGCAGAACAGGGGCTGAAGTCATTTGACCTTGTCTTAAGCGAGACCATCAGCATCGCTGAAACAGCGACAAAAACTGAAGGCCATCTATCCGGCGTCAGCACCGGCCTTACCGGTCTGAACAATCTTCTGGGCGGGCTGCATAAATCAGATCTGCTGATTCTGGCCGGCCGTCCCGCTATGGGCAAAACCGCGCTGGCAACAAACATCGCCTTTCATGCCGCAACCACGACAAGAACAGATGAAACAGCGGTTCCGGTGGCCTTTTTCTCTCTTGAGATGTCAGCCGAGCAGCTTGGCATCCGGATTCTGGCTGAACGGTCCGGCCTTGATTCTGAAAATATCCGGCGGGGCAGAATGAATGACCGCGAATTTCTGTCTCTTGTTGAGGCCAGTGAGCAAATCGCCAAAGCCCCGTTCTATATTGATGACACCCCGGCCCTGTCTGTCAGCCAGATGGCGAGCCGAGCCAGACGCTTGAAGCGCACCAAGGGACTCGGCCTGATCGTTGTTGATTATCTGCAGTTGCTTCAGGCCCAGATTGGATCAAGACCTGAGAACCGGGTTCAGGAAATCTCTAACATCAGCCGGTCACTGAAGAGCCTGGCAAAAGAACTTGATGTGCCGGTACTGGCGCTTTCGCAATTGTCACGGGCTGTTGAACAGCGTGAAGATAAGCACCCCAATCTTGCCGATTTGCGCGAATCAGGTTCAATTGAGCAGGATGCCGATGTGGTGATGTTTGTTTATCGTGAGGAATATTACCTGAATAAAGGTGAGCCTGAGCAGAAGGAAAATGAAACGCAGGAGAAATACAACCTGCGTTATCAGCTCTGGCAGGAACGTCTGGAGCGAGCGACCGGCAAGGCTGAGGTGATTATCGCCAAGCAGCGTCACGGCCCTGTGGGTGTGGCCAATGTCGGCTTTGATGGCCGGCTGACCAAATTTGCAGATCTGGTTGACGCTGACCAGCTGCCAGATAGTTTTTAAATCGTTTTTTTTCAGTGACGATATCGGCTCTGCGCCCTATGGTGATGCCTGTGCCATCTGCATAGAGTAAATATAGACAGACAACCGGGAGGCAAGTGATGGCGGCGTCACGGCTGAACATCAATCTGCAGGCCCTAACCGCAAATTACAGATATCTTGATCAACTCAGCTCGTCTGCGACACAAACAGGTGCGGCGGTAAAGGCTGATGCCTATGGTCTGGGTCTAGGGCCTGTCAGCAAGGCCCTATATAACAGCGGTTGTCGCCAGTTCTTTGTTGCTCATCTCTCAGAAGGTCTTGCGCTGAGACAAGAGATTGCCGATCAAATTTGTCAGATTTTTGTTCTGGAAGGGCCGCAGAAGGATGAGATGCCAGACTATCTGGCCCATCAGCTGACGCCGGTCCTGAATTCTGCTGAGCAGCTAGACAGATTGTCCAGCTTTAACCAGACAGTATTAAATCCTTTGTCTGCGGCTGTTCATATTGACACAGGCATGAGCCGTCTGGGGTTAGACAAGGCCGGTTTTGAGGCCCTCACCTCGTCGATGTCTTCCAGCCATCCTTTGTCTGTCTGCCTTGTGATGAGCCATCTGGCCTGTGCTGATGAGCCTGCCCATGAGCTGAACACAGACCAGCTGGAAAAATTTAAACAACTGTCTGCGGCATTTAAAGATACGAAAAAAAGCCTGTCAAACAGCGCCGGCATTCTGTTGGGACAGGAGTTTCATTTTGATCTGACTCGCCCCGGCATCAGCCTGTATGGCACAATGTCAGACCCTGCATCTGTCAATGAGAACTTGCAGCCGGTGTTCAGCTGGCAGGCTGATATCCTGCAGGTGCGGATGATCGAAAAAGGCGAGACGGTTGGCTATGGGGCTGAATTCACCGCAACACACCCCACAAAATTGGCCACATTAGGGGTTGGTTATGCAGATGGCTATGCCCGTGCCCTCTATCGCCCGGATCAGGGTTGTGTGGCAACTGTGGGCATTGGCGGCTATGCCGCACCTCTGGCAGGGCGGGTGTCTATGGACCTGATTGTTGCTGATGTCAGCCATGTGCCGGATGCTGTGCTGGAGGAAGCGGGCCATGCTGAACTGATTTGGGAGGGGTTCAGGCTGGAGGATATGGCTCTGGCAAGACATACAATCGCTTATGAGGTGATGACAGGTCTTGGCGGACGGATAATCCGACATTATGATGGGCCTCAGTCCGGTCCTCCTCTGCAGGGCCGCCAGATAACACAAAAGACAAAGGCCTGATCATCATGCTGGGGCTTATCCGAAATATTGGTCAGGCTAGCCTGTCGTTCCTGGGCGCGGTTGGCAAGCTGAGCCTGTTTACAATTGCGGCTGTTCGCTGGTCGGTTATGCCCCCTT
Organism: uncultured Alphaproteobacteria bacterium; assembly: GCA_937988715.1. Classification (GTDB taxonomy): domain Bacteria; phylum Pseudomonadota; class Alphaproteobacteria; order Puniceispirillales; family Puniceispirillaceae; genus JADHLI01. Next base: position 3,105 of record CALKIF010000046.1, read on the forward strand.
TTTATGGCCGCCAGCTGGGCAGGCAAATTGTGGATATCGGCTTTTTCTCGTTGCCGGTGGTCGGGCTGACAACCTTGTTTTCAGGCATGGTTCTCGCCTTGCAGAGCTATACCGGTTTTGCCCGTTTTTCAGCCGAGGACACCGTTGCCACAGTCGTGGTTCTGTCTGTCACACGTGAATTAGGGCCTGTGCTGGCCGGCTTGATGGTGGCTGGCCGCATCGGCGCCTCTATGGCTGCAGAAATCGGCACAATGCGGGTAACAGACCAGATAGATGCCCTTGACACCTTATCAACACGGCCGATGCAATATCTGGTCGCCCCAAGATTGCTGGCCGGCACATTATGTCTGCCTGTTCTGGTTCTGATCGGTGATATTATCGGCGTGCTGGGCGGCTATCTGGTCGGGGTATATCAGCTGGGCTTTAATCCTGGAACATATTTATCCAGAACCTTACAATTCTTAGAGGTTTCAGATGTTACCCTTGGCCTGGTCAAGGCGGCGGTATTCGGGTTTTTGATTGCCCTGATGGGCTGCTATCACGGCTATCACAGCGGTCGCGGGGCAGAAGGTGTGGGGGTCGCCACCACAAATGCGGTCGTGTCTGCGTCAATCCTGATCCTGATCGCAAATTACCTTGTTACCGCACTGTTTTTCGGATAGGCGCCATGACAAACAAACAGCCCAAAATTGAGATTGCCCATCTGGCCAAAAGCTTTGGCAACAAAACTGTGTTGCGTGATGTCAGCCTGTCTATACCGGCGGGCCAGTCTTTGTGCATTATCGGCACATCTGGCTGCGGCAAATCTGTAACCTTGAAATGTCTGCTGGGTCTGATCACACCAGATGAGGGATCCATTAAGATAGATGGTGTGGAAACAGTTGGTCAGTCGAGAGGAAAACGTGAAGAGGTCCTGCGCCGCTTTGGGATGACCTTTCAATTTGGCGCGTTGTTTGACAGCCTGCCCATCTGGAAGAACATTACCTTCAGGCTGAAACAAAGCCAGTCTTTATCCCGCCAGCAGGCCCGCGACATCGCAGCTGAAATCGTTGTGCAGCTTGGCCTTGAGGCACGTGTGATTGATCAATATCCTGCTGAATTGTCAGGCGGTATGCAAAAACGTGTTGCTCTGGCCAGGGCAATTGCTGATAAGCCTGAAATTCTGCTGTTTGATGAGCCAACATCCGGGCTTGATCCGATCACCGGCGGAGTGATTGATAACCTGATTCTGGATTCGGTGCGCCGTCTTGGGGCAACAGCGCTGACCATCAGCCATGATATGGCCTCTGTTCGGCGCATCGCTGATCAGGTTGCGATGATCCATAAAGGGCGGGTGATCTGGTCAGGGCCTTCAGCACAAATGTTCGACACCGGCATTGCCGAGGTTGATCAGTTTGTTCATGGTCATGCCCAAGGCCCGTTGACAGATGAGGCCATTCTGGCCGCCAAGACAGGAGCCTGACGACAGCATCATGGCGCGTTCTGCTACTCAATATCACTGCCAGTCTTGTGGCGCGGTGAGCCCCAAATGGGCAGGCAAATGTGATGCGTGTGGTGCATGGAACACCCTTGTTGAAGAACGGGTTGAACAGGTCCCCGGTCAGACCAAACGCAAATCAGCCAAAACAGTTGAGCTGAAACCGCTTTCTGCTGGCGGTGCAGAAGCGGCTTACAAACGGCATCTGACAAATATTGGTGAATTTGACAGGGTCACCGGTGGCGGGTTGGTGCCGGGGTCTGCTGTGCTGATCGGCGGCGATCCGGGCATTGGTAAATCCACCTTGCTGTTGCAGCTGGTCTGCAAGCTGGGTCAGGCGGGCCAGAAGACAGCCTATATCACAGGAGAGGAATCAGTAGAGCAGGTGCGGATGCGCGCTGTACGGCTTGGTCTGCAGGACGCCGAAGCTGGCCTTGCCGCGGCAACAAATGCGGCTGATATCGCTGAGACCGTGCGCAACACCCCTGATCTGGATTTGCTGGTCATTGATTCTATCCAAACCATGTTTGTTCCCGGCCTGGATAGCGCGCCAGGAACTGTCAGCCAGGTCAGGGCCGCCGCGCATGAGCTGATACGGGCGGCGAAAGCCAGCCGGGCAGCGGTGATATTTGTTGGCCATGTGACCAAAGACGGGGCGATCGCCGGGCCGCGCGTGCTTGAACATATGGTTGACTGCGTGCTCTATTTCGAGGGGGACAGGTCGCATCATTTCCGTATTCTGCGTGGCGTGAAAAACCGATTTGGTGCCACAGACGAAATTGGTGTTTTCGAAATGTCAGAAATGGGCCTACAGCAGGTTCCCAACCCGTCTGAGCTGTTTTTAGGAGACAGACAAGATATGGTTGCCGGAACAGCTGTATTTGCCGGACTGGAAGGCACAAGGCCGTTGCTGGTGGAAATTGAGGCGTTGGTGGCCCCGTCCACTCTGGCGACACCGCGGCGCAATGTTGTCGGCTGGGACAGCAGCCGGCTGGCGATGCTGACAGCGGTTCTGGAAGCCCGCTGCGGTGTGCCCTTATCCGGACGCGATATTTTTCTGAATGTTGCAGGCGGCCTGAGAATACAGGAACCAGCAGCTGATCTGGCGGTCGCCGCTGCGCTGATATCATCAGTCAGCGCAAAACCACTGCCGCCCCGGACAGTGTTTTTTGGCGAGGTCGCGCTGTCAGCCGAATTACGTCAGGTGGCACAAGCTGAGACACGGCTGAAAGAAGCGGCAAAGCTGGGGTTTGAACGGGCAATGCTGCCTCGCCTGCGCCAGAAGATGAAACCGCCACAAGGTATTTCTGTCAGCCAGCCGACAAATCTGTCTGAATTCATTGACAATTTAGGCGGACTGGCCTGAACATAGGATATGCGCCACCGCACCGGAGCCAGACATGCCTGAGATTTCTTTATCAGCCCTCACTCTGTTTGATTATGCGGTTATTATCATTCTCATAATCTCGGCGATTTTTTCAACATTGCGGGGGATGACCCGCGAATTTCTGGGCCTTGCAGGGTGGTTTGTCGCGATCTTTATTTCGCGCCTGACGGCCGCTTCTGTGCAGGAATGGTTATCTGGTTTTATCGCGGTGGACGGGCTGACAGATGTTTTGTCCTGGGCCCTGCCCTTTGCGGGCACAGCGGTTATCTGGTTTATCTTTGCGTCTCTTATCTCACCTGGTCTGAAGCGCGCCGGCCTTGGGGCCTTAGATACCTGGCTTGGGGTGATTTTTGGCCTAATCCGCGGGGCGCTTCTGGTCACGTTGTTCTATGTTGCTTCTGTGCTGTTCGTGCAATCTGAAGATAAGCTCTACCCCTTTATGAAAGACAGCCAGTCCAGCCCCTATATCCGCATCATTACCTCGGGCTTTGCGCCGTTCCTGCCTGCTGACTGGCAGTCAAGACTGTCTGTTATGGATCTTGATCAGGACCTGACAAAAGATACAGAAGATGCTGTTCAGGAGCAGGTTGACCAGCTGGGCAGCAGCCTGCAGCTGCGCGATGATGAGCGCTGATGAGACTTACCAAAGATGGCCTCATTGCATGGACGGCTTGTGTGAGATGTGTTATTGTCTGTCGCCGCAAGGCTATCCGGTTTTTCTTGTCACTGCCTCATCAAAGTTGACCTTTTATGACCCCTTTTGATCTTCTGTCTAAACAAGATGGTTTTCATGAAGAATGCGCCGTGTTCGGGGTGTATGGTTCAGCAGAAGCACATGTTCTGACCGCTCTCGGCCTGCACGCCCTGCAGCACAGAGGTCAGGAAGCCACAGGCATGGTCAGCTTTGATGGCCAGAACTTCAACAGCCATCGCGGTGTCGGACATGTGGGCGAGAATTTCAATGCAGGCTCTCCTGGCCTTGATGCGCTGAAAGGACATGTGGCGATCGGCCATAACCGCTATTCGACAACGGGCCTCAGCGAGGTGCGTAATATCCAGCCCTTCCTGACCGAACTGGCGTTTGGCCAGTTTGCCATCGCCCATAACGGTAATCTGACAAATGCAGGCCGGCTACGCGCCAGCCTTGTGGAAACCGGCAGTCTGTTTCAGTCAACAACAGATACAGAAATCATCATTCATCTGACCGCCCGTTCGCATCATGCTGATCCCATAGAACGCCTGAAAGAAGCATTGATGCAGGTCTCCGGGGCCTATGCGCTGGTTAGCATCATTGATGATAAGCTGATTGGGGTTCGTGACCCGCTGGGGATCAGACCACTGATTCTGGGACAGGTTGGTGAGGCGTATATTCTGGCTTCAGAAACATGTGCCCTGGATATCATCGGCGCAGAATATATCCGTGACCTGGCCCCAGGTGAGTTGGTGGTGATTGATAAATCAGGTATCAGCAGCCAGATGATCACAACAGAAAAACAATCTCGTTTCTGTATCTTTGAATATATCTATTTCGCCCGCCCTGATTCGACCCTGGAAGGGCGTTCAGTTTATCAGGCCCGCAAGGCGATTGGTGCTGAACTGGCCAAGGAAACAGCGGTACAGGCGGACCTTGTGATCCCTGTGCCTGATTCTGGTGTACCAGCTGCCCTTGGCTATGCACAAGCCTCAGGGCTGCCGTTCGAATTGGGCATCATCCGCAATCATTATGTCGGCCGTACCTTTATCCAGCCAACTGAAGCGGGCCGCACCTCTGGTGTGATGATGAAGCATAATGCTAACCCGGATATTATCGCTGGCCGGGATGTCATTCTGGTTGATGATTCAATTGTCCGCGGAACAACCTCTCGCAAAATTGTGATGATGATGCGTGCCGCAGGCGCGCGGCAGGTTCATATGCGCATCGCCAGCCCGCCCACAACCGATCCCTGTTTTTATGGGGTTGATACACCAGATCGTGACAAGCTGATGGCCGCACAGATGAATGTTGCTGATATGTGTTCTGAAATCGGTGCAGACAGTCTGGCGTTTATTTCTATAGACGGGTTGTACCGGGCCATGGGCGAAGCAGGCCGAAATGGCGACAATCCGCAATTCTGTGATGCCTGCTTTACAGGGGACTACCCTGTAAAAGAGACATTTTCTCCTTCCTCATAGACCTGGTGAATTGTGCAATGTCTGATATGAATCCTGATTTGTCTGGCAAGGTCATTCTGGTTACCGGGGCCAGCCGGGGTATTGGCCGTTCTGTTGCGCTGGGCTGTGCCAAAGCAGGGGCAGAAGTGATTATCACTGGCCGCACCATGGGCGCACTGGAAGAGCTGGATGACGACATTAACGCGGTGGGCGGTTCAGCCACCATCGTTGAACTTGACCAGACAGATACAGCAGCAATGGCCAGATTAGGTCAGGCGATTGGTTCACGCTGGGGCCGCCTGGATGGGTTTGTGGCCAATGCTGGCCAGCTGGGCCAGATGGCCCCGATGCCCCATATTGACCCGGAAATCTTTGAACGAACGATATTGGTGAATGTCACCTCTGTCTGGCACCAGATTGCGGCATTTGACGGGCTGTTGCGCGCCGCCCCGGCAGGCCGCGTTGTGCTGGTCTCAAGCGGTGCTGCGCACGGCGATCGGGCATATTGGGGAGCTTATGCTGTATCCAAAGCCGGATTGGAAGCGATGGGCCGGGCCTGGGCAGCTGAAAGCGAAAAAACAAATATGCGCATTAACCTGCTGGACCCGGGGGCAACCCGTACAGCCATGCGGGCAGCAGCCTATCCTGGTGAGGACCCGGGTAACCTGCCCACTGCTGACGATATCGCACCTGCTTTTTTGCATCTGCTCAGCCCAGCCTGTGACAGTCAGGGAACGCTGTATCGCGCAGCAGACTTAATCCAGCAGCTTAGCTAAACCGCTAGAGCTTTTTTTCAAAAAATCGTTGTGGATTCAGACCTGACATGATCTGATACGGCAACAGCGGTACGTGTCCTGTAATCTGGCGGGCAACTGATTTGCCGATCAGACTGGCTAATGTCAGCCCGCGCGCGCCAAGAGCACTGACCACAGACACACCCGGCATAAGCGGCCCGGCCAAAGGCAATCTGTCTGGATAGGCCAACCGACGTGATGTGCGGCCCCGCCAAGCTGAAGGATCACCAGCCAAATCCCGCAATTCACTTGGCATCAGCTCAAGATTATGAAGATGACCTGCCGCCGTCACCGCAGTGTCACCGGTGGGGTCAAATCCGGCGCCCAAATATTGGCGACCTTCGATAACCGGTGTCAAATAGCCTGAATAATTCAGGGCAATCCGGGAAGGGGCAAGAGAGGTGGTTGACGGCAAATCGCTGAGCTGGCCAGAGGTCACCTGATACGGGCCTAAATCCTGATTCACAAGCTGCAGCAAAGACGGCAAATCCGCCCCGGAACAAAACACAAGATGATCTGCTGTAAGCTGCCGGCCATCCTCACATTGTGCCAGCCAGTCTCCTGCCTGTCCTGACACAGAGACAAGCTTTGCGCCATAAAGGCGCGGCACAGATGCCGCCAGATGCTGGGCAAATTGTTGCGGGCGGATAACCGCACCTGTTTCAAAATACAAGCCAGACCTGGATAGAGGCAAGCCGGTGAGAGCCGACAGTTCTGCTGCATCTTTATAGACAGCCAGATCAGCAGGAAACCCTTGTTCAGCCAGCTTTTTCTGACGAGAAGTTTTGCGGTCATCATGATCAAGGCTGACCACGCCATCACTTAAAATCAGCTGATACGCATCCAAGAATTTTCTGGTGTCCGCCAGACAGGAAATCGACAGACGAGAGGATATCATATCCCCAACTGTTAAAAACGGCACCACAATACCTGCCGGATTACCAGAAGCCCCTGCCCCCGGCTGGTCAGCTGCATCAAGAATGGTAACCTCAGCCCCAAGGGCCTGCAGGCTGCCAGCAACAGCACAGCCCGCAATCCCGCCACCAATCACCAAAACAGAGCGCGGAGACACAGCCTTTGCGCGCGCAAAACCTTTGTCATAGCTTGCGGTGAGCATATCACGCTTGCGCCCGAAGCCAGCTGCTTTTTGAACGGTAAACCCGGCTTGAGCCAACGCCGTGCGCACCGCGGCGGCAACTGTAAAAGTGGCGAGGCTGGCCTGATGAGCAGATAGCCGCGCAATCTGCTGGCAAATCTGGCCAGACCACAAATCCGGGTTTTTGGCTGGTGAAAACCCGTCCATAAACCAGATATCAGCAGAAAAATCGAGCGTGGGAAGAACCTGTTCTGCCTGACCATAATGAAGGTGAAGGTCAATCTGGCCGTTCAGGAAGCTTAAGTGATGTACCCCCAGCCAACGGCGCGGCCACTGCTGGAGCAAGTCGTTGCAGAGGTCAGCAAGCTCGGAAAAACCGCTTAGAGCCTGTGCAACCACCTCTTTTGAGGGCGGGCAGCCTTCAACAGAAATATAGTCAATTTTTGATTTGCTGTTTGTGCGCAGTACTTCTGCACAGACGGCCAGAAAGTTCAGGCCTGTGCCAAACCCCGTCTCAGCAATGATGAGCGGCTCCCCCGTGGCCAGCCTGTCGGAAAGCCGGGTGCCGTTAATAAACACATGCTGTGTTTCTGCAAGCCCGCCATCTGTTGAAAAATAAATATCACCAAACCGTGATGACCGCAGGACCCCGTCTGTCAACACCGCATCTTCAGGTGGCAGTTGAGGCAGGGGCGGCTGAAACACGGCTCTTTTCCTTCATCTTTATTTTTGCGGTTTTCTATGTTGTTGCCTGTCTTAGCACAAATTATGAACCGTGGTATTCTTGTTGTTAAGAAAACGTGTTTCTGACTGGTAACCGAGCCTCGCAACCTTGGATGTGGATGATGCAGCATGTTTTGATTTTCTGGCTGTCACGATTTGTCCAGACCGGACAGCTGACGATACAAATCGACACTGGACAAAAATTTCTGCTGAACGGCAAAGGCTCTGGATCAGAGCAGATAGCCGTCAGTATCCGTTTAAAAAACAGCACTCAGTTGCTGCGGCTTTTGCTTCGCCCTGATCCGGTTTGCGGCGAGCTGTATGTTGATGGTGATTTGCAAATCACATCAGGCACGCTCAGCCAGTTTATGGATTTCCTGTTTATCAATGGCAAGCATTGGCAGACATCTCCTGCCGGCAAGCTGATCAGCCACCTATACAAGCTGACCGCCTGGTGCCGGACAATAAACCCGGTTGCCCGGTCCAAGCGGAATGTTGCGCATCATTATGATTTGACAGATCAGCTGTTTGATTTGTTTCTGGACCGCCAGCGCCAATATTCCTGTGCTTATTTTGCCAAGGAGACAGATGATCTGGAAATGGCGCAGAACCGGAAAATTGCCCGCCTGGCCGCGAAGCTGAACCTGACAAAGAATCACAGGATATTGGATATTGGCTGTGGGTGGGGCGGGCTGGCCACAGCCTTGAACATCCTGTCGCCTGACACACATGTCACCGGGATCACCTTATCAGAAAACCAGTTTCACTATTTCAAACAGGCGATTGACACCCATGCAAGGAACGACCGGCTGTCGGTTTTTCTTCAGGATTACAGAACCTTAGGAAACAGACAATTTGACAGGATTGTATCTGTTGGCATGCTGGAACATGTTGGCAGACAGCAGTTTGACCAGTTTTTTTCCTGTGTTGACCAGTATCTCAGCCCGGATGGTGTTGCCGTCATTCATGCAATTGGGCGGTTTGGCAAAGCCCAGCCGACCAGTCCCTGGATTGACAAATATATTTTCCCTGGCGGGTATCTGCCAAATCTGGAGCAAATCACACGGTCAGTCGAAAAAACCAGTTTGAAGATAACAGATATTGAGATTATGCGGCTTCACTACGCAAAGACGCTAGCGGCGTGGCGAGACGCGTTTGAGGCAAATAAATCACAGCTCTCTGAAATTTACGATGAACGTTTTATCCGGTTGTGGCGGTTTTACCTTCTGGCGTGTGAAAACTATTTCGCCCATGGCTGTGGCATGGTATTTCAGATTCAACTGACCCATCGTCAGGATGCTGTGCCGCTGACGCGTGCCTATATCGCCGAAGAAGAAGCTCAATTTACAGACCGTTTATGTCAGACCGCCCTTTCTGGAAAACAAAACCCCTCGCCCAGCTAACCCATCAGGAATGGGAATCTTTATGTGATGGCTGCGGCAAATGCTGTGTGTTAAAGCTTGAAGATATGGACACAGGGGCTGTTTATTACACTGATGTCGCCTGCAAAATGCTGGATTGCCAGACCGGAAAATGCCGTGATTATGACAACCGCAAACTGCATGTCCCTGATTGTGTTCTGCTGACCCCTCAGTCTGTTGAACAACTGGCCTGGATGCCGAAAACCTGTGCGTACCGGCTGGTTTATGAAGGCCATGATCTGCCCGATTGGCACCCGCTGGTATCCGGAACCAGCGATACCGTCAGACAGGCCGGACAATGCGTGGCTGGCCGCGTCTTTCCAGAAGGCAGTGTTGAAGATGATGATATGGCAGACCATATAACAGATTGGGATTCACCGGCCACAGACTGAACGGAGGTCATGTGATGAATATGCGCTGGCTCATCTATCTTTTGCTGACAGGTCTGATTCTGGCCACCATCTGGCGATATGATTTCAGTGATAATCCAGACCCCAGCTGGACCAAATGCACAGAATCATTGCTGGTGCAGACACTGACCGGAAAATGTACCCTCAGATATGAGGGTGAGACAGAACCTTCATAGGCCGCAGTTTTCTGAATGCCCGATAAACAGAAAAAAGGCCGGATGGTCAAAAAATCAGAGCTGGATGAAAAAATCTGCCTGACCTGCAAACGGCCCTTTTCCTGGCGGAAAAAATGGGCGCGGGATTGGGAGTCAGTAAAATTCTGCTCAAAACGCTGCCGCGGAGAATTTAAACCCTGAACACAGCGTTTATAAATCGATCAGCTGTTTCAATTGGTCAATATGATCTGCTTCATCAACCAGCTTGTCCCAACGGATGGCATGAAACCGGGGAAACCGGGTCGCGATGCCGGATTTATGCCGACCAGACAGATGCAGAGAATCAAACGCGACTTCAACCACAATTTTCTGTTCAACCTCACGCACAGGCCCGAATTTATTTGTTGTATGCTCCCGCACAAATTTATCCAGCCTAGATAATTCTGCATCTGTGAACCCTGAATAGGCTTTGCATACAGGCACCAGAACAAGATCATCTGCTGGCCCCATCCAGGCGCCCAAAGTGAAATCAGAATAATAAGAAGAGCGTTTACCATGACCGCGCTGAGCATACATAATCACCAAATCAGCATAGAGCGGATCACGTTTCCATTTAAACCACAGCCCCTTTTCCCGGCCTGCCCGATATAGACTGTCTCTAGCTTTGATCATGACCCCTTCGATCAACCCGCCTTGCCGGCAATTTTCACGAAAATCTGACAGCTCTGCCTGATCTGTAACCTGAAGCGGGGCAGACAGGTCAGAAAACTCATGGTCAATTTTTTGAAATTCAGCCTCCAGGCGCGTTCGTCTGTCGGCAAGAGGTGTGCTGCGTAAATCTTCATCCCCCACCGTGAGCAGATCATAAAACCGCAGAAACACGGGTGAGTCTGCTTGTAATTTCGGGCTGGCTGTCTTCCGGTTCAGGCGTTGCTGAAGCGCGTTGAAATTGTCAATCGCGTCTGGCCGGCCAGCCAGGATTTCGCCGTCAAGAACCCCTCGCCAGCTCATCGGCCGGGTCAGTTCGGGAAAGGCTGACGAGATATCATCACCAGATCGCGAAAACAACCTGACCCCCTCTTCAGCAGAAACAAGCTGAATACGCGCGCCATCCCATTTCCATTCAATCTGCCAGTCAGCCAGATCAAGTGAGGCCAGTGTCTTCTCATCAATCGGTGAGGCCAGCATCACAGGATGAAACACGGCCCGGCCCGCTGCGTCCGGCCTGTCTGCACGCCCGTCCAGCCAGTCAAACAACTCGGTATAGGGCGGCGCAAGCAAAGGCCAGATTTCTTCAATTTCCGTAACATCTCGGCCATAGGCCTGGGCCAGCGCAACCCGCACCAGACGGGCAGACACACCGACCCGCATCCCCCCTGTTGCCAGCTTCAGCAGTGCCCAGCGTTCAGAGACCTGCATGTCATTCATCCAGACCGCCAGCTGCGCGGCGGCCTGATCCCGTTTCACGGCTGAAAGGGTCGTGATAATCTGAGACAAAGAGGGCTGTTCAGACGGCTCTGTGGGTTTGCGATCAGGCCACAGCAAGGCAACTGTTTCTGCCAAATCACCAACAAAATCATAAGATAAGGCAAATAAATCCGGGTCCGTCACCTGTCCTGCCAGTTCGCGAACCACACCAGCCTTAACAGAACGAAACGATAAATCAGATGTCAGTGCCGCCAGACCATAACCACGATCGGGATCAGCAGTTGTTTTGATCCAATTGACAAGATGAGCCAGCTTTACATTCCGCCGCGGCGAGAATAACAGCGCGTCAAGCAGATCAGAAAAGCCCTTCATTCTGAGGCCTCTTCATAGCCAATCAGTGATAAGGCCCTGGCAGTGATGCCAAGCTGTGCACAGGCATGAAGAAGCGCATCTTCGCGCCCATGGGTGATCCACACCTCTTTCGGCTTGATCTCAGATAAAGTGGTCAGCAAATCAGGCCAGTCAGCATGGTCAGATAATATGACAGGCAGTTCCACCCCTCTTTGCTTTGCTCTTTGCCGGACCTGCATCCAGCCAGAGGCAAACGCAAATAACGGGTCTGTCAGGCGTTGGGCCCATTTTGAGGCAAAGGCAGAAGGCGGAGCAATCACAATCTGGCCAACCAGTTCAGGCTGTGTCTGACCTGCCTTTCCGGCTGACGCCGGACGCAGTGGCCCCAGCTCTACACCGTGCCGCTCATAAAGCTCACACAATTTCTGCAGCGCGCCGTGAATATAAATGGGCTGGTTGTAACCAGCCTGACGCAGCATCGCAATAATACGCTGGGCCTTACCCAGCGCATAGGCGCCGACCAGCACGGTGCGATCAGGAAACAGATATTTCGCTTGCAGCAGTTTTTCAATTTCTGCTTCCGGCGGCGGATGACGAAAGACAGGCAGCGCGAATGTGGCTTCAGTAATAAACACATCACAAGGCACGACCTCAAACGGCTGGCAGGTGGGGTCTGGCGCCCGCTTATAGTCACCAGCAGCCACCAGACGCTGATCCTGAAAATCAACAATCACTTGTGCACTGCCCAAAACATGGCCGGCAGGGGCCATTGATATCTGCGTCTGGCCGAGCTGAAGCGTTTCACCATAGGCAAGCGGCGTTACAGATTGCGCAAAATTCTGCCCATAACGAGACGCCATAATATCAAGTGTCTGCGGCGTGGCGATGACATGGTCATGACCGGCCCGGGCATGATCTGCATGACCATGGGTAATCAGCGCAAGCGGCTGAGGAGATACCGGGTCAATCATGGCCTTTGCAGGCAGAACGGACAAACCGCTATTTTCTGTTTTGACCCAGTTCAACATAGCTTCAGTCGCTCACGCCCTATCGGCTTACCTCTTTTTCGTCCCGAACAGCTTGGCGAATTCATCTGCGCTGAGATTTTTGAGATCTTCACGCCATTCTGCACCCACTTTCATCCCGGCAATCACCGCTTCACGCTGGCCCAGTTTTTCACGCCAGGCGGCAACATGCGGATAGTCTTCAATCGCTACATTCTGGCGCTGATAGGTCCGGGTCCACGGCAGAATCGCAATGTCTGCAATGGAATAGCTGTCACCGGCGACATATTCGGTCTGTGCCAGCCGTCTGTCCAAAACACCATATAATCTGTTCGCTTCTGATGAATAACGGTTCATTGCATAGTCGATTTTTTCCGGCGCGTAATAATTGAAATGATGCGCCTGGCCCAACATCGGCCCGAAGCCCCCCATCTGCCACATCAGCCATTCATACACAGCAATGCGCTCACGCTCACCTGATGGCATCAACAAACCTGTTTTCTGGGCGAGATATAACAGAATAGCCCCAGATTCAAACACGGTTACCTGATCACCATCAGGCCCGTCATGGTCAATGATCGCGGGCATGCGGTTATTTGGTGAAAAGGCCAGAAATTCTGGCTTGAACTGATCACCTGCACCGATATTCACCGGCTTGACGTCATAGGCGAGCCCCATTTCTTCAAGCGCGATAGAGATTTTGTGGCCGTTGGGTGTAGGCCAATAATAAAGTTCGATCATGTTTGTAAAAACTCCGATTGCCTTGTTGCGGAATGCCCCTACATGTCTAGCATGGATACATAAATTGAATGAACGTAAAATCAACCGTCCGGTGTATGTTTATCCTGTCGGTATGTTTGCCCAAGGTCTGTGAATGTCGTCGCGTCTGCCTGTCAAATTTTCAAACTGGTTTCAAGCTAAGGGCTGGTCAGCCTATCCGCACCAGTTGCAAATGATAGAGCAAATCGAAAGCGGCAAATCCATTCTACTAATTGCCCCCACAGGGGCAGGCAAAACCTTATCCGGGTTTCTCCCCAGCCTGATAGATTTAGCTGAAACCCCTCATCAGGGGCTGCATACTTTGTATCTGTCCCCGATTAAGGCTCTGGCTGTTGATATTGCCCGCAATCTGGATACACCGATTTCAGAAATGGGCCTGCCGATAACCGTGGAAACACGAACCGGTGACACACCGCAAGCCAAACGGAACAGGCAACGGACCACACCGCCAAATATGTTAATGACCACGCCAGAATCACTTGAGTTGATGCTGAGCTGGCCAGATGCAGACCGGCTGTTTGGTTCTGTGAAGATGATCATTATTGACGAGATTCACGCTCTGGCAGGCACAAAGCGGGGTGATCTGCTGTCTTTATCTCTGGCAGCCTTGCGCAAACTGGCCCCACACAGCCTCTCAATCGGCCTGTCAGCAACAGTGGCCAATCCTGACAGATTCACACCCTGGCTGGACGCTGACCAGAGCCGCGTAGCTGTTCTGAAGCCGGATCTGAGCAAAGCAATAGAGCTGTCTATTCTGGACACTGAGGCAGAGCGGCTGCCCTGGTCCGGACATGGCGGTTTGTATGCGGCCAAGGATATTTACACACTCATCACCACACATCGGCCGTGCCTTGTGTTTGTGAATACACGGGCACAAGCAGAAATGCTGTTTCAGGCCTTATGGGTGCATAATGATCTGACCTTGAAAATTGGGTTGCATCATGGCTCGCTTGAGGTGGGCCTGCGCCGCAAGACAGAAGCGGCCATGGCCAGAGGCGAGCTGGATGCTGTGGTGGCCACCTCATCTCTTGATCTGGGCATTGACTGGGCAGATATAGAGCTTGTTATCCAGGTTGGCGCACCGAAAGGCACATCCAGGCTGATGCAGCGGATCGGCCGGGCCGGACACAGGCTGGACGCGCCGAGCCGTGCCCTGATTGTTCCTGCCAACAGATTTGAGGTGCTTGAATCTCTGGCCGCCAAAATCAATGTTGAAGAACGCATTCTGGATGATCTGCCTGAACATGACGGGGGGCTTGACGTTCTGGCCCAGCATATTGTCGGGCGAGCGGTTGCCGGCCCCTTTGACGCGGACAGCCTTTTTGATCAGGTGCGCAGCGCGGCACATTATCGCCGCTTAAGCCGTGAAAGCTTTGACCGCGCTTTGGATTTTGTCGCGACTGGGGGATATGCGCTGGGGCATTACAGCCAGTTCCAGCGTATTGTCCAGGGTGTTGACGGGCTGTGGCGGCTGACCTCGCGGCGGGTGGCGACCAGGTGGAAAATGAATGTCGGCACGATTGTTGAAACTGACACCATTAAGGTCAGGCTGAAGGGCGGTCCTGTATTAGGTGAGATAGAAGATTATTTTGTCCAGGGACTGAGCGCTGGTGATACATTTATCTTTGCTGGCCGTGTCTTGGAATTTGCCGGCATGAAAGCCAATCAGGCTCTGGCCCGGCCCGGACGCACCGGAGAGCCGAAGATTCCGGCTTACGCCGGGGGCCGCCTGCCTCTGTCTCCTGGGTTGGCTCAACGGGTCAGGCAATTATTGAATGACCCAGCAATACATCGCTTCCTGCCGCCGATGGTTCAGGAATGGCTGTCTATCCAGAAATGGGTGTCTGATTTGCCAGCCGAAGACAGGCTGTTGGTCGAAACCTTCCCCAGAGGCGGGAAACATTACATGGTCGCTTATTGTTTTGCTGGCCGCAACGCGCATCAAACGCTGGGAATGTTGCTGACCCGCCGAATGGAACGGCAAGGGATTGGCCCGCTGGGGTTTGTTGCGACTGATTACGCCATTGCTGTCTGGTCCCGGCATCAGGTCACCACCCCGGACAGCCTGTTTACAACAGATATTCTGGGCGATGATTTAGAAGAATGGATGGCTGAATCATCAATGCTGAAACGCAGCTTCCGCCAGGTGGCCATCATCTCCGGCCTGATCGACAAAAACAGCCCTGGCACTGAGAAGACCGGCAAACAGGTCACCATCAATTCTGATCTGATTTATGACGTGTTGCGCCAGCATCAACCTGATCATCTGTTGCTGGAAGCCACCCGCGCAGATGCGGCAAGAGGCATGACAGATATAAAACGACTGTCTGATTTACTGTCTGATTACGCTGGCCATATCACGCACCGGTCTCTTCAGCGCGTGTCGCCTTTATCTGTGCCCTTGCTGCTTGAAGTTGGCCGGGAATCTGTTACAGCTTCTGCGGTAGATGAACTTTTAAGTGAATTAGAAGATGAACTTATCAGCGAAGCCTTTCACAATCTTCCTCAAAAACAACTGCTGTGATCAAGATGCCAGCTGATCAGCAGAAAAAACAGGCATGCCTGGCCTTGTCCTTTTGCGGCGAGCTTTGCGAGCTTCACAGTGACGGCTCGTTATATCTGCCCAGTTACCGCACATTGGTTGTTTCCGACCTTCATTTTGAAAAAGGACATGCCCAATCTGCAGGCGCGCCCCTGCCGCGTTATGACACTGACGTCACATTGTCCAAACTGGAAAAGGCGATCAGCAGAACAGATCCGCAGACCTGTATTTTCCTGGGAGACAGTTTCCATAACGCTGATGTTGCCCGCACCTTGCCTGCTGTTTACCGAGAGGCTCTTGATAAACTGGCCAGAAACCGAGACTTTATCTGGATTGAAGGTAACCATGATCCCGATTTGCCTGTGTTTCTGCCGGGCCGGGCCGCCCCCGAATATTTCGTGAATGGTCTGCATTTTTTTCATCAGCTGACCGGCAGCACCATCAGGAAAAAAGGACAAGTTACCGGCCATTATCACCCCAAGGCCAGAGTTAATCTGAAGCTCAGACGTATTTCTGCGCCTTGCTTTATCCATGACGGCAGCCGCCTGATACTGCCCGCCTTTGGGGCCTTTACCGGCGGGCTGAATGTCCTGGATAAGGCGATTCAGTCTGTGCTGAAAAAGCCGCAATCAGCGTTTCTTTGCCATGCCGAAAATATCTATCATTTACCGGTATCCGATTCATTTTTCGTCAGATTCTGAATTTTTCATTAATCATCTTAACGTTTCACATCGTAGAAAGCTAAAAACTAAATTAGAGTCAGGCTAAGGCGCCGTTTTAGGGGGAATGTTTGCATGCGTATTGCTGTACTGGGATCGGGTATATCTGGTTTAGGCGCTGCTTATCTAAGTCATTTTTCACATCAGGTCACCTTGTATGAGCTGTCCAGCCGGATTGGCGGACATTCAAACACAGTTGATGCGGTGTTCCCTGACCGAACCGTTCCTGTGGATACGGGCTTTATCGTCTATAATGCACATAATTACCCTAATCTTGTCGGGATGTTTGACCATCTGGGTGTTGAGACATTAGCCACAGACATGTCTTTTTCTGTTTCACTGGAAAACGGAACGTTTGAATATGAAGGCTCACTTGGCGGTTTGCTGGCACAGCCCACTAACTTGCTTCGGTCACGGTATTGGCAAATGTTGAACGGTCTGGTGAAATTCTACCGGACAGCTGTTGCTGAAAGCCAGGCCGGTCCAGAAACAGAAACACTTGGCCAATTCATTCACAGATGTAATTTGCCTGACGCCTTTGTGAATGATCATCTTCTGCCTATGGGCGCGGCAATTTGGTCCTGTTCAGCAAAGGCAATGCTTGATTATCCGGTTCGCGCCTTCATTCAGTTTATGGATAATCACAAATTGCTGGAATTCGGGGCGCGCCCGGTCTGGCGTACAGTAAAGGGGGGTTCACGCCAATATGTGTCTAAACTTGTATCCCGGCTGAAAGACAGAATTGAAACAAATACAAAAGTGAACAGCGTCAGGCGCGATGCTGGTGGTGTGATTGTGAATGTCGAAGGTCAGGGTGATATCTGGTATGACAAGCTGATCATGGCGGCACATGCAGATGAAAGCCTGAAACTGATGGCTGATGCCACAGAACAAGAAGCCGCTATCCTAAGTGCCTTCCGCTTTTCACAAAATGATGTCATTCTCCATTCTGATGCGCGTCTGATGCCGAAACGCAAACGGGCGTGGGCGGCATGGAATTACCTATCTGATGATCAGGCGAACCTGTGCACAACCTATTGGATGAACAGGCTGCAGCATATTGATATGGCTTACCCTTTGTTTACGACCCTGAACCCGACAGAGCCGCCTCGTGACGAACTTGTGCATGCTGAACTGAGCTACCAGCATCCGATTTTTGATAAAGGTGCGTTGCGTGCACAGGCTGAACTGGCCAAAATTCAGGGGCAGAACAATATTTTCTGGTGTGGCGCCTGGACAGCAAACGGATTCCATGAAGATGGGCTGAAGTCAGCAGTTGCTGTTGCCAAAACGCTGAAGATGAACATTCCCTGGTCAAGCCCGACACAGCCCTACAAACCCGCTCCGGCCGGGCTGGATTTACCTCGACCAGATGCTGCAGGATTAATACTCGACACATGAACCGGCTAGATCATGACAACAGACACAGCTGATAAACCAGAACCCTGTCATCTGGTTTATTCTGAAATCATCCATAACCGCCATGGATCCCCTGCGCATGAATTGCGCAAGCCGGGGTTTTCAGTACTTCTAGATTTAGACCGTCTGGATGAGGCAGACCGCATATCCCGTTTTTTTTCAGTCAATAAATTTAATCTGATCTCGTTTCATGAGGCCGATTTCGGGCCAAATCACAAATCACAGCGCACCAAGACCGGCTCTCTGATCAGCCTTTCGGCCTATATCCGATCTCTTGCCGAAGACTATTTCGATCCGGCGCAGATTAAAAAAATAGAGATGCTCGCCTTCCCTCGCATCCTGGGAATGTCGTTTAACCCGATCACCATCTACAGATGCCTTGACCACAACAATAAGGACTGTTTCCGTGTCTATGAGGTGCATAATACTTTCGGTGACAGTCACAGCTATGCCAGTGTCATATCAACTGAAACTGATGCTGTGCCCTTGCATAACGTCCATAAGATGATGCATGTCTCGCCCTTCTTTGATGTGGATGGCTATTATCAACTGGCGATCAGACGCAGCGAGACAGCGTTAAAGCTGTTGGTCCGGTATTGTCAGGGCAAAACCACCTTATTGACCGCCACATTAACCGGTGAAATCGTTCCGCTGACAACCGCCCGCCTGTTAAAATCAGTGACCCTTTCCGGGCATTTCCCCATGCGCCCTCTGGTGTCGATTCACTATGAGGCTGTAAAGCTGTTCTTGAAGGGGGTGCGTTTTTATAAACGCCCCCTGCCCCCAGAACATTCCGTAAGCCAAACTGTAAGAGATGTGCAAAGGTAGAAGGATGACGGCAATTGGATCTGCGCTGAAACAACGCGCGCTATTGAAAATTTTTTCCCACATACAGTATGGCCAGCTGACCCTGACCCTGCCTGATGGCAGCAGCCACAGTTTCACAGGCAAGCAGGCCGGGCCGACAGCAGACATTCATTTGATCAATGACACAGCCATCAACAGAATGGTCAATGACGGCAAAATGGGCTTTTGTGAGGCCTTTATGCTTGGTGAGGTTGACAGCAGCAATCTGACCAGCCTGATCGAACTGGCGGTACAGCATGACAGTTATCTTGAACAACAGCTCAAATTAGGTGCGATACAAAAACTTTGGCTGAAATTTCAGCATTGGCGTAACCGGAATAACCAGTCTGGTTCACGGCGCAATATTTCTTATCATTATGATTTGGGCAATCAGTTCTACAGCACCTGGCTTGACCAGACGATGACCTATTCATCTGCTGTATTCCAGTCAGCTGAGGACACGTTGGAAGATGCGCAGACCCGCAAATACCGCAAGCTCGCTGAACTGGCCGATATCCAACCTGGTGACCGGGTGTTGGAAATTGGCTGTGGCTGGGGCGGCTTTGCTGAATACGCCGCGCGCGAACATGGGGCCCATGTTACCGGTATTACGATCAGTCAGGAACAGTATGATTTTGCCACTAAACGGCTGCAGAACGCCGGATTGAACGATAAGACTGAGGTTCAGATGCTGGACTACAGAAAGCTGGACCAACGTTTTGATAAAATCGTGTCAATTGAGATGTTTGAGGCTGTGGGTGAAGAATATTGGCCGGTTTATTTCCGCACCCTCGCCAACTGTCTGAAACAAGGGGGAAAGGCCGCCCTTCAGGTGATCACAATGGATCATAAAGCGTTTCTTGAATATCGCACACAACCTGATTTTATTCAGAAATATATTTTCCCTGGCGGCATGCTGCCTTCTGTTGAGGCGTTGGACAAGCCTTTGGAAACTGCCGGATTATCGTTAGAATTCCATCAGGGCTACGGCCAGGACTATGCCCGCACACTTGCGGAATGGAAGGTGAGATTCACCAATGCCTGGCCGGAATTGGGGCGCACACCAAAATTTGACGAACGGTTCAGACGCATGTGGGAGCTGTATCTGTCTTATTGTGAAGGTGGATTCAAGGCCGGCATGATCGATGTAAAGCAAATGCTGATCACGCATAAATGAAATCACGTTTCATTGGGTAAAATAAAGGTAATCTGCTTTGTTTAGGGCTTCGTAAGCATCACGTTATATAATCGTGGTGTGAACAGACTATGGCCCCTGACGGCAATCTTAACCCTCTTGTTTTTAATGACAAGCCTTTTGATCCGGTGCGCTTCTTTGACGGAGAGTTCACGGCACAAGGCATGTTTGTCGACAGGTTTGGGCAAGTCCAAAAGCGGTTTTTGATCGATATCAGCTGTGTGCCTGAAGAGGGGCAGACCACGCTGCATGAAAACTTTATCTATGATGACGGCATGACAGAAGCCCGGTCATGGACAATCGTCAAACAAAATGACAATGCCTATACCGCGCACACCAATGATGTGGTCGGACAAGGTGTGGGACAGGTAGACGGGGCGGTATTCAAGCTGAAATATGATTTTCTGCTGACCTTATATGGCCGCCGTGTAAAAGTTCATTTCGATGACGTGATGGTCAGGCAAACAGACACAACAATTCTGAACCGGGCCCGGGTCAGCAAATTCGGTCTCCTGCTGGGTGAGCTGTTTATCACCTTTTCGCGAACCGGATAACCCCAGCTTATACCGGCAATGCAAATAATTTGAGCAGACGCCTAACCAGCCAGCCTATCCCCGGCAATCTGGCCAAGAGCTGATGTGCGCTGTCCCAATGATCATAATGAGCTGTGATAAGGCCGGCTTTATTGAATTCAATTTCTGACATACCGGTAAGGTCAATGGCGAAGGACGGGCGGGCTTTCAATGCCCCTGTCATCCGCCATTTGATATAGCCCGCTCGTTCAGAGCAACTGACATCCAGGATTTCAAAGCGCGGGTCTGTCATAACAGCGAACATATGGTCAAAAATAGCCTTGAATGCCGCATGTCCATGCACTTCATTGAACGGGTCTGTGAAGATTACATCTTCAGACAAAAAAGATGTGATATCCTGAATTGTTTCCGGCGACATCTCAGCAAATGCGTTTGCATAAGATCTTGTTTGGGACAGTAAAGACATGGTGAGCTGGTCCAAAAGTGAGCAGGATTAACGATGCCCGGTCAGCTTGGCTGTCAGGCGAAGATACGTCGATACAGGCAGCAGGCGCATAAATTTCATTTTCCGGACAAATGATTTAGGAAAGCTGATTTCAAACTCATCCCGCTTGAGCCCGTTAATGATATACATGGCCGCTGCATCGCTGGTGATAAGATCTGGCATGGTAAAGTCATTTATCGCCGTTGCCTCTGTTTCGACAAAGCCTGGATTGATCAGCTGAAGCTTAACCCCTTTCGGGTGAAGATCAAAATAAAGGGCTTCAGCCAAATTCTGAATAGCTGCTTTAGTTGGCCCATAGGCAGCAGACAGTGGCAAGCCCCGATAACCGGCAACCGACCCCATCAGAGCAATATGCCCGCTACCGCGCGCCAGCATCGGGCTCAGCAGATGTTCAAGACAGTAAATCATCCCGAAATAATTAATCTGCATTTGCTGAATAAACAGATCAGCTGTAAACGCCTCAGCCTTCACTGGTGTGTAGATGCCCGCATTGAGCACAGCCAGATCAACCGGACCATTAAGCTCTGCTGCTTTCA
Source organism: uncultured Alphaproteobacteria bacterium (assembly GCA_937988715.1). Taxonomy (GTDB): domain Bacteria; phylum Pseudomonadota; class Alphaproteobacteria; order Puniceispirillales; family Puniceispirillaceae; genus JADHLI01. The sequence continues at coordinate 24,577 of CALKIF010000046.1, forward strand.
CCATAGCCGCCGCAACTTGCCCCTGAACAGCCACATCAGCGGTCAGCGGCAGAATAGTAGGATATTTGTCTTTTAAATCAGCCAGCCGTTCAGTTCGCCTGGCCATGGCGGAGACACGCCATCCTGCTGCGGCCATCCTTTCAGCAAGGCTCCGCCCAATACCTGAACTGGCACCGGTGATGAGGACATGCCCTCTCATCTGCTTCTGGCGTTCACAGCCAGAGACCCGCGCCCACCATCCACGGCAATAACTGTCCCTGTCATCCAGCCCGATTTTTCAGAGTCCAGCAGCAAACAGGCAAGGTTTGAGAAATCATCCGCCTGCCCCAAACGGCCAAGCGGGTGCATCTGGGCAAGACCTTTTGCCATAGTCTCATTTGCCAGCAGAGGCTCGGCCATCTTTGACTGGCTCAAGGACGGGGCGATCACATTCACACGCACATCAGGAGACAGCTCAGCCGCAAGCGCCTTTGCCAGCCCTTCAACGCCGGCCTTTGCTGCGCTGATGGCGGCATGGCTGGTGAAGCCTTGCGAGGCGGCAACTGAGCTGAACAAAACCACGCTTCCTTTGCCGGCTTTCAGCGCCGTTTGAGCAGCCTGTACCGCGAGGGCCGCGCCCACAACATTGGTCTGATAAGTGTCCACAAAATCAGAAGCCGTCAGCCTGCCAAGAGGTTTCAGAAGAATGCTCCCCACTGCCCAGACCAGCCCGGCAAGCTGGCCATCCGTACTGGCTTCAGTAACAGCCTGTGCCAGCGTATCCGGACGGGTCAGATCAAATGAGCTTGCGCTTGCGCCAAGTTCTGCTGCCAGAGCGGCAACAGCACCATCATCACGGCCAGCCAGATGAATCGGCTTACCGTCAGCGACCAATTGCCGGGCAATGGCCTGCCCCATATGCCCCGTGGCCCCGAAAATGACTGTCTTTGACATCTGTTGTCTATCCCTTGTGCGCTCGCAGAATAAGTGGGGGTATTCTCCCCTCATCAGCACGACCAACCAGACTTGTCTGTATGGTCCTACTTTGTTAGGTTTACGTAGTCTGCAGGTCTGCAGATCAAACCCTGCCGCCAGTCTGACCAGCAGAGCCGTTACACATGTTTTTTCTTCCCGGAACACATAAAGACCATGGCCTGACCTATTCGCCGCTGAAGGCGTTGATCTCGCCGCGCCCTATCGGCTGGATTTCAAGCCTGTCTGCAAGCGGTGTTGCCAATCTTTCGCCCTACAGCTTTTTCAACGCCATTGCCGAGCTGCCGCCCATGGTCATGTTCATTTCTGCGCCGGACATGCGCGAGGCCAATCGCGGTGGCCAGAAAGACAGCCTGGCCAATATTCTGGAAACACGCGAATTTGGCGTGAATATCGTTGGCAGTGAGCAGGCCGAGCAGATGGTCAAATCAAGTCAGGACGTAACAGCAGATATAGATGAGTTCGACCATACCAGCCTTGGCAAAAAAAAGGCTGAGAAGATTTCTGCTCCTCTGGTTGCTGGCGCGCCAGCCCATCTGGAATGTGTGTATTATAATCACATCACCCTGCCGGATAATGGCCGTGGCAATCACTCTGTTATGGTAATGGGCACGATTGTCGGCATTCATATTGATGAGGCGATCATTGCCGATGGCCGCGTGGATGTCAGCCGCTACACCCCTGTCGCCCGTCTTGGCTATAAGGATTATACGGCCGTGCGCGATTTATTTGAGATGACCCCATAACGCTGGCGCCTTACCGGATAGCGCAGTTCTGCACATCAACCACAACATATCCGCGCAGTTCAGATGGCCGGATATCCACCACCAACACCCAGTCTTCTGCAGGCAGAACCGTGCGCAAAGGCAGAATGCCTTTTTCCACTTTCTGAGACCCCAGATAGATATAGCGGGCAGAAATCTCGCGTTTGGGGTCGAACCAGGGCTCATTCTTTGATCCCTGTGCCTGAGGCTGGCCTTCAATATGCAGCCCCAAACCCCCGTCAAACAGAGTGATATTTGATTCCACCCCGCTATAGAGTTCAGTTGCCACCGCCACAGAATGGCTGGAAAGAGAGCGGCAGTTTACCGGTTTGCCCAGCCCCTGCAGCATCTGGTAAATCTGTTCGATACGTGTACCGCGCGCAATCTGGCCGCGGATCAGGCGGGTCAGCTTGCTGTCTGCCGTCTCATCTGTCAGCGCATTCGCCTCTCTTGTTGCGCGCAACTGAAGCAGATCATGTTCAAGCCCCTCAACCCTGCCAGACAGTTCTTTTATCTGCTGCTCACGCTCATATAAAGCCAGATCAGCATCCGCCTGCAGGCGGCGCTGTTCAAGCGAGCCCCATTGCCAGCCAAGCCATAATGCCAGACCCAGAAAAAAGATGCGGCTGAGCCAGCGCATATAAATATGCACTTCACGGCGGCGGTATTTTTCACGTGTTTCAAAAAAATCCACGTCTGACACCCTTATGATGAAACAAACAGTTGAAACGGGTCCATATCGTGTCCCCGTGATACCCTGTTTTACAGCTGCCGCCAACCCTTTCTCGCTTTACCCACAGGCGGCAATTTGTCATTATCACCCCCGCCCCTTACCCTTTTTCGTTCAGGACAACACCAGCTAATGCCCGCAAAGCCAAACAGTTCCACCCCAACGAATCGCGCCTGGCAGAGGATGCTGTCAGGGCGGCGGTTGGATATCCTCAGCCCCAGCCCGCTGGATATTGAGATTGAAGATATCGCCCATGGGTTGGCTCGGGTCAGCAGATGGAACGGCCAGACCAAAGGCAGATATGGGCTGTCTGTGGCCCAGCATGCGGTTCTGGTTGAAGAAATTCTGTCCCGCAATGCCCCTCAGCTGGCCCAGAAATGGCGTCTGGCAGGGTTGCTGCATGATGCGCCTGAATATGTAATAGGTGATATGATTACACCGTTCAAAGCCGCGCTCGGGCCGAAATACAGGCAGATAGAAGACAGCCTGCAAAAGGCGGTGCATATCCGGTTTGGCCTGCCGCCTGACCTGCCGCCAGGTATCGCCCATTCGATTAAACGGGCAGACCGCATGTCTGCTTATATTGAGGCCACACAAATTGCTGGATTTTCTGAGGCAGAGGCAAGACGGCTGTTTTCAAAACCGCGCGGCACACCAGCTGATTATGAGCTGGTTCCGCTGCCGCCGGAAAAAGCAGCCCGGGCCTTCCTGCGCCGGTTTGATCTGTTGTTCGGGCGGAACGGGGACCGGGACTGAGGCTCTGAGCTAAACAGACAGACAGCAGATTGTCATTTGACGCCAGCCGCTGCATCAGATATGAGAATTCTTGCAGAAATGCCGTACCATGGGGGCATGGTGAAATTGGTAAACACAACAGACTTAAAATCTGTCGGCTGAATAAGCCTTCCCGGTTCAAGTCCGGGTGTCCCCACCATTCCAGAACATATAAAGCCTGGTCTCCTCACAAACCGAACTGTGCCTTTATGCCGGCCAGGAAGGTGTCATCATCAACATCCTTGCGATGGTCAAGCAGCGCATCTGCATCCGCCCCTGCACCCGCCGCACCAGCCATAAAGGCGCGCCTATCTGTATTTGTTTTTGCCTCTGCGGTGTTGTTCACAGATGTGTTTTTCGGATCAGGGGATGTCTTGGCAGGCATGACAGATGGCCTCCTCTTGCTGTAACAGAGAATGGAAAGATGAACGCAGATCGCTTAGGCAATCTGCGACTAAGCCGACAGCATAACAGGTAAAGGTTAATAAACCGTTAACATCTAAAGATATTTATCAGGCCCTGTGCATGGCTTTTCAGCAACAGCCACAAGGGACGCAGGCATAAAAAAATAGCCCGTCCGATTCTTTTCAGACGAGCTATGGGGTTTTAAAATGCAGGCGCGGCCTTTGCGTTACAGGGAAGACAAGTGCCAGTCCAACAGTTCCAGCCGGTCTTGTCCCCAAAACATTTCACCATCGACGATAAAGGTCGGTGCACCAAACACGTTTGCCTCTATCGCACGTTCCGTATCAGCTGCGATTTCAGCCATATAGGTCTCTGCGTTTTCCTGGGCATCAGCAACCAGTCCGACCCCGTCAAACCCAGCTTCAGTCAAAGCTGATTCCAGCACATCTGCTGTGCCGATATCTTCATCATGAGCCCATAATCTGGCCATCATCACTTCACTGGCCCGCAACGTATCGGTGATATCAAGACGGGCTCTGGCAGCGGCCATCACCAAACCGGCAAGACCTGATGATGGCGGGAAATGGGCAGGCTGGGATATTAAAGGCTGGTTTAAATAGCGTGAAATGCGGGCCATTTCCTGAAGCCGGTAGGCCTGACGCTGAGGGGCACGCTGTGGCAGGGGCAAGCCGCCGCTGACCGGAAACACTTTGCTTAAATCAACCAGATACAAATGAACAGTCGCGTTATGCCGTGCCGCCAACTCGCGAAACCGGCTCGCCGCAAGATACGTCCATGGGCTAACAGGAGAGAGATAATAGTCAATTACCGTCTGGGCAGACATGGCAGAACTCCGTATAGTTTGATTTGGGAATCGGTTGAACATCCGATCCATTAAGAAGTGATGCAGGACAAGTTTAGGCATGTCAAGCTGATCAGCTGATACAAAAAGGAACATCGCAAATGTCAGAACTTCACACCCTGATCGACCTGTCTTGCCATCAGCTGAATGACCCGGGCTGGCTGGCAAGCAAACGGGATGAGCTGGATACGCACGGGGCTGTACAGATGCACGGGTTTTTAACAGCAGACGCACTGACAGCGGTGCAGACAGACGCCGTCGCCGGGCTGAAGCATGCCTATTTCAAGCCGCAGACACATAATATTTACCTGGATAAAGGTGATGAAACGTTTGAAGATGGCCATATCCGCAACCGCCGCTTTACCTCATCAAAGGGCTGTATCACCGATGATCAAATCGCTGAAGAATCTGTGCTGAAACAGATTTATCATCATCCTGATTTTATTTCGGCACTATGTTTCATCTTAGGAGAAAAGACGCTGTATCCATATGCAGACAGCTTGTCTTCTGTGAATGTCCATTACGCGCGGCGATCAGAGGAGCTGAACTGGCATTTTGATAATTCCTCTTTTGCGGTGACCTTGATGATCAATCCAGCAACCGCCGGCGGCGCATTTGAATATGTGCGTGATGTGCGTAAAGCAGATGAGGGCGAAATGGGATTTGCGATGGCAGAAGCTGTGGTTGACGGGCGTCATCAGATAGACAGCCTCAGCCTTGATGCAGGGGATTTGTTGCTGTTCAGAGGCCGGAATTCACTGCACCGTGTTACACCGGTTGCTGACGACAGTGTGCGTCATCTGGCCGTTCTGGCCTATAACAGCCAGCCTGGCATCAGCCTGTCTGAAACCGCCCAGATGACATTTTATGGGCGCGTCGGCAAAGTAACAGCCGCTGAATAAAAGCCGATGTTTTTCCTGCCCTTATTTGATAATAACCCGACCGGCCGGATGCCGGTGATTTCCTGGCTTATACTGGCGATATGTATCCTTGTATTTTTCTGGCAGACCGGTTTGTCAGCTGCCGCGGAATATGAATTATTTATCGGCTATGGTGTGGTCCCGGCGCTGTTGTTCGGGCACCAATCTCTGCCAAATGAGGTGGCCGCGGTCAGCCCCTGGCTCAGCATTTTCACATCTATGTTTCTGCATGGCGGCTGGTTGCATCTGGGATCAAACATGCTGTATTTGTGGATTTTCTCCGACAATGTCGAAGATGCCATGGGGCCTGTAAAGTTCATCTTGTTCTATGCGCTCTGCGGGGTGGGAGCCGCCTTCAGCCAGTCTTTTATTGACCCGTTTTCTGTCACCCCCATGGTTGGGGCCAGTGGCGGCATTGCCGGTATTCTGGGCGCGTATATCCTGCTTCACCCAAAGGCGGCAGTGCGGGTGTTTATGCTGATCCTGATTTTTATCCGGATCATCAGCCTGCCCGCCTGGCTGGTCTTAGGGGTATGGATTGCCGGACAATTCGTAGCTGCGCCAGCCGCCTTGTCTGGTGACGGGGGTGTTGCGTATTTCGCGCATATCGGCGGATTTGTCACTGGCATGATCCTGATCCCGTTTTTCAAGCGTGCAGACCTGCCCTTGTTTGACAGAGACAAACAGACAGACAAACCAGACTGGTCAACCCAGCCAATTTCTTTTTCTGAATTAAAGACAGAAGCCGCAGGGCGCTATTCACGGGCGGGCCGAACCAAAGGGCGCGGCGGCTCTGTGCCGTCTGTTCGGCGGCGCATCAAGGGCCCCTGGGATAGATCTTAGCCAATGGGGGCGTTGCTGTTTCACACAGGTGTGGAATTATCCAGATCGCGGCGCGCCTCATACCCGCTCTGCTTGACCAGATCTTCGAGTTCAGTTGCCGCTTTATCAACTTTCTCAGCATCAAGGCCAGTGAGCACAACAGCGGTGCCAAACTGCCCAGGCTTGAACCAGGGGTAAGATCCCACTGACACACCATCGAAGCTGGTCGCAACATCCCCCATGATGGTCGCGATTGTCCCCTCACCTATGGCACATTGAATGGTGATGCGAGTCGGCTGCACACCGCCTGTTAAGGTGTGAGAAAACGTCGCAAACATTGCCTGCAAGATAGATGGCACGCCGGCCATCACATAAACATTGCCCAATTTATACCCCGGGGCAGCGCTCACCGGATTATCGATCAGGGTTGCGGTATCGGGAATATCAGCCATTTTCTGGCGAGCTTCATTGAAGTCAATATCGGTATCTTGATAATGACGCACAAGGCGGGCTTCGGCCTCAGCATGGCGAATAACCGGCACGCCAAATGCAGCAGCGACTGACTGTGTGGTGATATCATCATGGGTGGGCCCGATGCCGCCAGAAGTGAACAGATAGTCATAACGTTCCGACAGCTCCTGCACATGAGAGATAATGATCTGTTCTACATCAGCAATCACCCGGGCCTCACATAAAGATATGCCCAGCTTGGTCAACTCTTCTGCCAGCCAGCCGATATTTTTATCCTTGGTGCGTCCTGACAGGATTTCATCACCAATAACCAGAATCGCTGCGGTCGGATTTGTCATTTGCTATGGGTACTTTCTTCTTGTTATACTCGTGCGTGATCATGATGCACCGGATGGCGACGACCCTCAACAGACCATCACTTGACCATCGGTCTCGCTTTTAGGGAACAGAAGATAAGCCGTCCAGACGAAATTTTTTTGTTTTTCGTGTCGCGCAAATGAAATGACGAGTAATTAGAGCAGAATGAGACAAGAAAAAATCATCCTTCATGATACCGCCGGGTTTGAAGCAATGCGCAAGGCAGGCGCACTTGCTGCTGAAGTATTGGACATGATCACAGACCATGTCACAGAGGGGATTACGACAGGTGAGCTGGACCAGATATGTCATGACTATATTCTGGATCATGGCGCAACCCCTGCGCCTCTGAATTACAAAGGGTTTCCCAAATCTACCTGTATTTCGCTGAACCATGTCGTCTGTCACGGCATTCCGGGCCCGAAACGCCTGACCACAGGGGATATTCTGAACATTGATGTGACCGTCATTCTGGATGGCTGGTACGGTGATTCATCACGCATGTATTGGGTGGGCACGCCTTCTGTCAAAGCCCAGAACCTGACCCGCGTTACCTATGAATGTTTAATGCGGGCGATTGATATTGTCAGACCTGGTGTGACATTGGGCGATATTGGCCATGTGATACAAAGCCATGCTGAAGCCAACCGGTTTTCAGTTGTCCGGGATTTTACCGGCCATGGTTTAGGCACCGTATTTCATACCGCACCGACAGTCCTGCATTACGGCCAGCCCGGAACCGGTCTTGTGCTGGAAGAAGGCATGTTTTTCACCATTGAGCCGATGATCAATGCCGGTCACTTTGGCACAAAAATTCTGAATGATGGCTGGACAGCCGTAACCAGAGACAAAAGCCTCTCCGCTCAGTTCGAACATACTATTGGTGTTACGGAAACAGGCGTGGAAATTTTCACCACCTCAGCATGCCAACGCCATGCCCCCCCTTATGCCCATTAAGGCTGATGCGTGAGACAGCCGGGCTGATCTTTCGGATAAGCAAAAAGGCTATCTCAGTTAACCAAAAATTAATGCCTGCTGCGCTATAGTGACCGTTGGATATTCACTTCAGGCTTTATTTTTGTGCGATGGCAGATGAAAGAAAGGTTGAGCGGCCCGCCCCTCCACCGGACCAGACCACAGCCGGACACCGCAGCCGGCTGATTGGCAAAATGCGGCAGAAAGGCCCGGACGCCCTGTCTGATCAGGAAGTTCTGGAAGCACTTTTGTTTTTCAATTACCGGCGACAGGACGTCAAACCGATCGTGAAACGGCTGTTCAACCATTATCCAGACCTCACCGCCCTGTTAAATGCCCCTCGTCATGTGTTGTGCCAGATAAAACAGTTTGGACCAACAGCTGCAGACTTACTGCAAATTGTAACCGCCTTACATAAACGGCTGGATGAACAGGCACTTCGGGATGGTGATATTCTGTCAAACTGGGAAGCGGTGAAAAGCTTTTGCATCCGCCGTCTGGGTCATCTGAAGATAGAAAAATTCATGGTGATTTATCTTGATAGCCAAAACCGGGTTATCACTGATGAGATTGTATCCTCCGGAACAGTCAACAAAACAGCGGTGTTTCCGCGCGAATTGGTCAGGCAAGCCCTGACTCATCAAGCCTCAGCGGTTATCATCGTGCATAATCACCCCAATCACACCACACGGGCCAGCCAGGCAGATATCGATATGACTAAAGGTCTGCATGATGCGCTGAGACTGGTAGACATTTCCTTGCATGATCATTTGATTGTTGCTGGCAGTGCTTGTGTCAGCTTTAAAACACAAGGCTTACTGTAAATCTGGATCAAGGTGAAGCAGGGTCAGCCTTTACGCGGCGTGATATTGCGAAAGGTTTTTTTCTTTTTTGTGCCCGTACGCGCCTTCGCTTCATCAGTTGAGGGAATAACCTCATCATCTGTGCCCTCACGGCCCGCTTTGAATTTGCGGACCCCGTCAGACAATTCATCTGAGGCAGCACGGACCGCCTGCCCGGCTTTGCGGCTGGCGGTCAATAATCCCGGCTTTGCAGATTGCAAACCACGCTCTGCCAGCTTCGCAGCCTGACGGCGCACTTCTGGGTTGCTGGCCGCTGTGCGCAGAGCAGCAAAAACGAGGCGGCGCAGGATCATACCAATCTCCCCAAACTTACGAACATCTTGTGTGCTCGTGCGGATTATCATCAAAATCTTGTTTCTGACTATAGCTTTTTCAGCGATAAAATGATAGACGATGAGGCATCATTTAGACAAACAGAAAGCCTGTGACATGATCCCGCGTTATGCGCGCCCCCAGATGACTGAAATCTGGTCACAACAGTCAAAATTTCAAATATGGTTCGAAATTGAGGCCCACGCCTGTGATGCGCAAGCAGATCTCGGTGTTATTCCTAAATCAGCCGCAGAGCAGGTCTGGAAAAAAGGTCAGTTTGATATCGACAGAATTGACGAGATCGAACGCGAAACCAAGCATGATGTAATCGCCTTCCTGACCAATCTGGCAGAATATGTCGGTGAAGATGCCCGGTTTGTTCATCAGGGCATGACATCTTCTGATGTTCTGGACACAACATTGGCCGTTCAGCTGACCAAAGCGACTGATTTGTTGATGACTGATCTTGATGAGCTGTGCGCTGCTCTGCAGAGCCAGGCCCTCACCCATAAATACACACCAACAATTGGCCGCTCTCATGGCATTCATGCTGAACCCACCAGCTTTGGTCTGAAGCTGGCCGGATTTTATGCCGAATTTGACAGATGCAGACAAAGACTGGCCGCTGCCCGTGCAGAAATCGCCACCTGTGCCATCTCTGGGGCGGTCGGTACATTTGCGCATATTGACCCTGCTGTTGAAGCCCATGTGGCAGCAAAAATGGGGCTTGTCGCAGAACCGATTTCAACCCAGGTTATTCCACGTGACCGGCACGCCATGTATTTTTCTGTGCTTGGCGTCATTGCCAGTTCTGTTGAACGGCTGGCGACCGAAATTCGGCATTTGCAACGTACCGAAGTGCGCGAGGTTGAAGAGTTTTTCAGCAGTGGTCAGAAAGGCTCATCCGCAATGCCGCATAAGCGCAATCCAGTTCTGACCGAAAATCTGACAGGACTGGCACGGATGGTCAGATCTGCGGTTGTGCCTGCTCTTGAAAATGTTGCCCTTTGGCATGAACGGGATATCTCTCATTCATCTGTTGAACGGATGATCGGCCCTGATGCGACCGTCACACTTGATTTTGCGCTGGCACGCCTGACCGGTGTGGTAAAGAATATGCTGGTCTATCCGGAGGCTATGCAGGCCAATCTTGACCAGCTTGGCGGCCTTGTGCACTCCCAGCAGGTCCTGCTCGCGCTGACCCAGAAAGGGGCAAGCCGCGAAGACAGCTATGTGATGGTTCAGCGTAACGCCATGAAAGTCTGGGCAGAGGGTCTGAGTTATCTGAGCCTGTTGCAAGAAGATGAAGATATCGCCCGGTATCTGTCTCATGATGATCTGGATCATCTGTTTGATTTGGACCAGCATTTTGTTCATGTCGACACTATATTTGAACGTGTGTTCGGCACATCCCAGCAGACAGAAAGTTAGGAAGTCTGATGGCTGAGAATACCAACACCCCTTTATATGAGGGTAAAGCGAAAATCCTGTATCCCGGAGCGGAAGCGGGAACAATCCGTCAATATTTTAAAGATGACGCCACCGCGTTCAATGCGCAGAAACGTGACGTGATTGCCGGTAAAGGGATTTTGAACAACCTTATCAGCTCTCATTTGTTTCCGGCCATCGGTCGCATGGGTATCCCGCATCACTTTATCGAAAAGCTCAGCACAAGAGAGCAGCTGGTCAAAGCAGTAGAAATTGTTCCTGTTGAAGTGATTGTTCGCAATGTCGCGGCCGGGTCTATCTGCCCGCGTCTCGGCCTGACCGAAGGTGACCCTCTGCCGCATACGCTGGTTGAGTTTTGTTTAAAAGATGACAGTCTTGGTGATCCGGTTATTGCTGCTGAGCATATTTTCATGATGGGGCTGGCCAACCCGGATGAGCTGGATGACATCACAGAGATGAGCCTGAGGGTAAATGATTTTCTGACAGGCCTGTTTTTTGGCATTGGCATCCGCCTGATCGATTTCAAGCTTGAATTCGGCCGTCTGAAAACAGACCAAGGCGTTCAAATTGTTCTGGCGGACGAGCTGAGCCCTGACAATTGCCGCCTGTGGGACAGCCAGACAGATGAAAAGCTGGACAAGGACAGATTCAGACGTGACCTGGGCAGTCTGATTGATGGTTACAGCGAAATCGCCCGCCGACTCGGCCTCGACATTCCCTCATTGGATAAGGGCTAAACACTGAGCTGGGTGAGCAGCCTGGAAAGCAAGGAAAGACTGATGGAAGTAAAAATCAACATCTCTTTGAAACAGGGTGTATTAGACCCGCAAGGCCGGGCGGTAGAAAATGCCCTGAACGGGCTGGGTTATAGCGAGGCCAGCAATGTGCGCATCGGCAAGCAAATCACTCTGGAAATTGAGGCTGAAGACGCGAACCGTGCCCAGCAACGTGCCGCCAGAATGTGTGAAACCCTGCTCGCCAATACGGTTATCGAAGATTATACAATAGAGGTTTCAGACCCATCATGAGAGTTGCCATTCTGGTTTTCCCCGGGTCGAATTGTGACCGTGACATGATGGTGGCTGTTGAAGCCATTACAGGGCGCCGGCCTGCCCTGGTCTGGCACAAAGACAGCCAAATAGATCCTGTTGACCTTATTATTGTGCCCGGCGGGTTTTCGTTTGGTGATTATCTGCGTTGTGGCGCTCTTGCGGCCCGCGCACCTGCTGTTGAAGCCATGCTTGACCATGCCAGCCGTGGCGGGGCTGTATTGGGGGTTTGTAACGGGTTTCAGATTCTGCTGGAAACAGGGTTGTTGCCAGGTACGCTGATCCGCAATACCGGCCTGAAATTTGTCTGCAGAGAGGTCAGTCTTCAGCTGCAGCCTGAACAGACCTCACCTTTATTCACCGCTCTTCAGCCCAATCAAACCCTGACGATACCTGTTGCCCATAATGAGGGGAACTATTTCGCGCAAGAGGATGAAGTGGACATGCTGAGACAAAACGGCCAGGTTGCGTTTCGCTATACCACCAGCCCGTCTTTCGGGCCAGACAACCCAAATGGGGCATCTGACGATATCGCCGGTATTGTGTCAGCAAACGGCCGGATTCTGGGGATGATGCCGCATCCTGAACGGGCAATGGGCAATGGCCATAATTCAGCAGATGGCCGCACCCTGCTGAGTTCTATCCTGCAGGGAGTCGCCTGATGAACACGCACGCTGAGATGAGCTTTGCTGACGCTGAAGCGATGGGCCTGTCGCATGACGAATGGCTTTTGATCCTGAAACGGTTGGACAGAACCCCGAACTTGTGTGAGCTGGGCATATTTTCAGCTATGTGGTCAGAACATTGTTCTTACAAATCCTCTAAAAAATGGCTGAAGACATTACCCACAGAAGGCGCACAGGTGATCCAGGGCCCAGGCGAGAATGCGGGCGTTGTTGATATTGGTGACGGGCTGGCCACTGTCTTTAAAATTGAGAGCCACAACCACCCTTCCTATATCGAACCCTATCAGGGCGCCGCGACAGGTGTTGGCGGCATCCTTCGCGATGTGTTTACTATGGGCGCGCGTCCGGTCGCGCTGCTGAACGCGCTGCGGTTTGGGCAGAGCGACCACGAAAAGACCAAGCATCTGGTCTCTGGCGTCACAGCTGGCATTGGCGGTTATGGCAATTGTATCGGCATCCCCACTGTTGGCGGCGAGGTCAATTTCCATAAATCCTACAATGGCAATATTCTGGTCAATGCAATGGCTGTCGGGCTTGCGCATGCTGACAGGATTTTTTATTCAGCCGCGACAGGGGCAGGCAATCCGGTCATTTATGTTGGCGCAAAAACTGGGCGTGACGGCATTCATGGGGCAACCATGGCCTCTGCTGAATTTTCTGATGAGACAGAATCAAAACGGCCAACCGTTCAGGTTGGGGACCCGTTCACAGGTAAGCTGTTGATGGAGGCCTGTCTTGAGCTGATGGCAGCAGACGCGGTCTTGTCTATTCAGGATATGGGGGCTGCCGGCCTGACCTCATCTTCTGTTGAGATGGCCTCAAAAGGCGGTCTGGGTATGGAGATTGACCTTGATCTGGTCCCTGTGCGTGAAACCGGCATGACCGCTTATGAAATTATGCTGTCTGAAAGCCAGGAACGTATGCTGATGGTCATTGATCCTGAACAGGCAGAAACAGCCCGGGCCATTTTTGATAAATGGGACCTGGACTTCATGCCAATCGGAAAAGTGACCGATACTGAACGGCTGATCCTGTTTAAAGATGGGGAGCTGGCTTGTGACATTCCGCTCGCCCCTCTGGTTGATGATGCCCCTGAATATGACCGCCCTTACCGGCCAAATGAATTACAGCCTGTGCTGGCAACATCAGCGCTGCAGCGCGATATCAGCCTGAAAGACGCCCTGCTGCAGATGATGGGATCTGCTGATCTGGCTTCCCGCCGCTGGATTTATGAGCAATATGACTGTGATGTTATGGCAGATACCCTTATCGGGCCCGGCGGCGATGCTGCTCTGGTGCGTGTGCACGGTACAGATAAAGCTCTGGCTGTAACAACGGATTGCACCCCGCGCTATGTTGATGCGGACCCGTTTGAGGGCGGCACACAGGCTGTGGCTGAAGCCTGGCGCAATATCTGCGCCACCGGGGCAATCCCTCTTGCGGTGACCAATAATCTGAATTTCGGCAACCCTGAAAAACAGGACATCATGGCCCAGATTGTCGGATCGGTAAATGGCATGGGCAAAGCCTGTAAGGTTCTGAACACACCTGTGGTGTCAGGCAATGTGTCTTTATATAACGAGACAGATGGTGAAGCGATCCAGCCTTGTCCTGTGATTGGCATGGTTGGCCTGATCGATAATTGGAAACAGGCCGTTGGGGCCGGGTTCACAGCCCCGGATAAAGCGATATTTGTGATTGGGCAGACCGCAGAGATGACTGATGGCTGGCTGGGCAACAGTGTATTTGCGCGGGTGATTGCCGAGCGCGAGGGCGGTGCCCCACCCCCGGTTGATCTGGATAAAGAAAAGGCCCATGGCCAGTTTGTGCAAGCCCAAATCACCGCTGGCCAGATCACCACCTGTCATGACATAGGTGATGGCGGTTTGCTGGTGGCTGTGGCGGAAATGGCCCTGTCAGGCGCTGTTGGTGCCGCGCTCAGCCACCCGGATGGCGATACAGTGCTGGCCTGGGCTTTTGGTGAAGATCAGGCCCGCTATATCGTTCAGGTAGATGATGCAGAGGCGTTTGCCGCGCTGCTGGCTGAACAGGCTATTGACGGTTGTCAGATCGGCACAACCTCAGCACACCAGACATTGACAGTTGGGCAAAATGTCACCATCTCTATAGAAGAGTTAAGAACACGTCATGAGGGCAAACTGCCCCAGATGATGGCGTGACGCCAGACCATTCAAAAAGGGGCAATTATAATGGCGATGCAGGCACATGAGATTGAAGACCTGATCCGCGCGGCCTTTCCCGATGCGACCATCACCATTGAAGATTTGCGCGGTGATGGTGACCATTATTCCTGTATGGTGGAAAGTGCGGCTTTTGCTGGCAAAACCCGTGTTCAACAACATCAGATGGTTTATAATTCCCTCGGGGGGCGTATGGGCGGCCAGCTGCATGCTCTCGCCTTGCAGACCCGGGTTCCGAAATCCTGACCACCGGTCAGTCTCAGGTTAATGAAGAAGGAAAATATCATGCTTGATCAGACAACCAAAGACAGAATTGAAAGCGATATCGCGGCCTCAGACGTTGTTCTGTTCATGAAGGGCACACCTGTGTTTCCGCAATGCGGCTTTTCGGCTGCTGTGGTCGGCGTTCTCAGCCATCTGGGCGTGAAATTCAAGGGCGTCAATGTGCTGGATGATGATTCCGTTCGTGAAGGGATTAAAGCGTTTTCAGACTGGCCAACCATTCCCCAGCTTTATGTCAAAGGTGAATTTATTGGCGGGTGTGACATCATCCGGGAAATGTATGAAACTGGCGAGTTGATGGAAATGCTGAACACCCATGGTGTGGATGTAAACCCCCAGCCTCTGCAAGGGTGAGCGGTTAACTCACAAATCCTCTAACCCAAAGCTGCGGTCTTCAACCACTTTTGTGATGCGCAGCTGAAACCAGCTGTAAAATTCTTTGCGGCCGAGCATTTGGGCTACGCGGTGCTCGGCATGTTCCCCCCAGGCCGCAATCGCGTCTCTGTCCCGCCAATATGACACGGTAATCCCCAGCCCGTTTTCTTCACGCACAGATTCAAGGCCCAGAAAACCGGGTTGCTGCTGAGCCAAATCAATCATCCGCTCAGAGGTTACCCCATACATCGCCATTTCTGCATCAGTGCGTTGTGAGGTAAAAATGACCGCATAATATTCTTCAGGCCAGCCTGTCGTCATATTGTCTGCTCCGCGTCTGTCTTTTTGCTCTCAGCCTAACACAGTTCATAAACGGCTCAAAACACCCCTCAAAACAGCAAAAGGCACCGGACCAGCCAGTGCCTTTTACAAAAATGCTTAGTGCTGTCAGAGACAGATATCAGCGTGAGTAATATTCGACCACCAGATTTGGTTCCATCTGCACCGGATAAGGCACTTCATCCAGAGACGGCGCACGGACCAGTGTGGCTGACATCTTGTCATGATCAGCTTCAACATATTCAGGCACGTCACGCTCAACAGAGGCAAGGCCTTCCAGAATGGACGGCATTTGCTTGGCCTTGTCACGAAGCTGGAGTGTATCACCAGCCTTCAGCATAACAGAACCGATGTTACAACGCTTGCCGTTCAGCAGCACATGACCATGGTTGATGATCTGGCGAGCGGCAAATACGGTTGGCGCCAGCTTGGACCGGTACAGAACCGCATCCAGACGCGATTCCAGAATGCCGATCAGGTTCTGGCCGGTATCGCCCTGACGGCGAACAGCTTCCTGATAATATTTCTTGAACTGCTTCTCGCCAATATTACCGTAATACCCTTTAAGCTTTTGTTTAGCCATCAGCTGGATACCAAAGTCAGTTGGCTTCTTGCGGCGCTGACCATGCTGGCCAGGCGCATAAGAGCGAGTGTTCAGAGGTGATTTAGAGCGCCCCCACAGATTCACGCCAAGGCGTCGGTCAATCTTGTGTTTAGAGGCATGACGTTTGTGTTCGGTTTTCGGTGCCATAGGCTTATGTCCTTTTTGTTGTCCCGGTAGGGCGTAATTGCCGTGGCATAAAGACAAACCTCTATGTCAACGTTCCCAGGAATGCGCGGAAGAATACTGATTTTTAGGCGGATGTCAAGATTGTTCAGATGCAGATGCTGTGTTGCGTTCAAACAAGGTGAGAATGCCATGCAGGGTTTTCAATTCCTGTTGAGTCGGTGCGCCGCGTGTGAACAAACAAGTGAGATTCCGTTTCACAACCGGCGCCATTTCCGGGCTTGTGAAAAACCCCTGTCTTTCCAGCACATCTTCCAGACGTGACAGGAAATAGGCCCGTGTTTTCAGATCAGCTGGTGCGGACAGGCCCTCAGGCTCATCTGATATCAGTCCGGCATCTGCAAGGGCCGCCATGCGCCATTCCCAGGCCATCAGCAACACCGCTTGTGCCAGATTTAAAGACATAGCACCTGGGTTCAACGGCGCCTGAGCAACACAATCTGCCAGCATCAGCTCATCATTATCAAGACCTGAACGTTCTGCCCCAAATAATAAGGCAGGCCGGCCGACTTGTGCCTGTGATGTGGTCTGCTGTTTCATCAGCTCAGCCACGGCCTGACGTGGTGTATAAACAGGCTTTTCCATATCTCTTGGACGGGCTGAGGTGGCGACCATAAAAGTGACATCATGCAACGCTTCTGACAGGCTGTCATAAACCTCTGCTGTATGAAGGATATCAACAGCGCCTGCCGCCATAGGTTCAGCTGCCGGATTCGGCCAGCCATCACGCGGAGAAACCAGCCGCAACGACAACAGCCCACAATTTTTCATCGCCCGGGCCGCCGCGCCGATATTCTCGCCCATCTGGGGTCTGGCCAAAATAACGACTGGTGTAATCGTTTGGCGAAAATGGTCTGGCGGAACGCTCATCTCTTCCCTTCAGACAGGCTTCAGGCCGTCACGCCAGCATGCAGCAATTTCCAGCACATGCCGTCAGCCAGCGCAATAACAGAGGCGTCAATGATGTTGGTAGAGACGCCTACAGTGCGCCAGCTCCTGCCGTCTGAGTCTGCAAATTCTATCAGTACGCGTGTGGTGGCACCGGTTCCGCTTGCCTGATCATCAGGCGGCAGAATGCGAACCTTATAGTCAATGAGCTCGACATCTGAAAGCAGAGGGTAGGCCTGGCTTAAAGCCTTGCGGATGGCAGTGTCTACGGCATTCACAGGCCCGTTTCCAACCGCCGCTTCATGATGGGTCTGACCATTGACAAGGATAGAGGCTGTCGCTTCTGATTCAACAACCAGCTCACCTCTGGCATTGAAACGGCGTTCATCCATTACCCGGAACCGGCCAATTTCGAAATAATCAGGAACCCCGTCCAGCATGCGCCGGGCCAGCAATTCAAAACTGGCTTCTGCACTGTCAAACGCCCAGCCCAAAAATTCCTTTTGTTTCACTTCGGCAATCAGTTTTTCGATACGGGCATCTTTGCTGTCAATCTCAATGCCAACTTCTTTAAACCGGGCCATGATGTTCGACCGGCCGGTTTGATCAGAAATCAGGTAGCTGCGCTGATTACCAACCGTTTCAGGAGCGATATGTTCGTATGTGCGCGGGTCTTTCTGGGCAGCTGAGGCATGCAGCCCGCCCTTATGCGCAAAAGCCGCATCGCCTACATACGGCGCATGGGCATTTGGCTGGCGGTTCAGCCGCTCATCCAGCATACGTGACAGCGATTTCAGCTTCGGCAGCTTGTCCTCAGGAATGTTTGTTTTGTACCCCAGCTTCAGCATAAGGGTTGGGATCAGCGTGATGAGATCTGCATTTCCGCAACGCTCTCCCAAACCGTTCAAGGTCCCTTGAATCTGGCGCGCGCCTGCCTTTACCGCGGCCAATGTGTTGGCCACAGCCACCCCGCTGTCATTGTGACAATGTATGCCTAAACGCACACCCGGGCAGGCTTTACGGGTTGCGCTGACAATCTCAAACACCTCATCCGGCAGACTGCCGCCATTGGTGTCACACAAGATCACCCATTCTGCACCGCCATCCTGAGCCGCTTTCACACAGGACAGTGCATAATCCGGGTTGGCCTTGAACCCGTCAAAATAATGTTCGCAATCAAACATCGATTCATGCCCGCGCGCCTTAGCCGCTGCAACAGACCCGCTGATCATCCGCAAATTTTCTTCCAGTTCGATATTCAAAGCGGTTGTGACATGAAAATCCCAGGTTTTTCCGACCAGACAGGTAGCGTCTGTCTTCGCCTCCAGAATAGCGTTCAAGCCTGGGTCATTTTCAGCAGACCGTCCGCCGCGACGGGTCATGCCGAAAGCCACCAGCTTGGCGGTCTTCAGCTTGTGTTCTGTGCTGAAAAACATATCATCTGTCGGGTTTGCCCCTGGCCAGCCACCTTCAATATAATCGATACCAAAATCATCAAGGGCCTGGGCGATAAATTGTTTATCGGCTGCTGTAAAATCAACGCCTCTGGTCTGTCCCCCATCCCGAAGCGTTGTATCAAAAAGCCAGATGACATCGTCTGTCTGCCGGTCAGACATATGCTTATTCCTATTTTCTGTTGGCCCTGTCGGCACCCTTACAGATAACGACAGCAACGGTCCCGGGTTGTACCGTATTTAGAAGATAAGTGCAAATAAGCATCTCCAGCCCCACACCCCGTCCTGAACTTCCCGCCTAAGCGCGTTCCCAGCGCGTGCCGTCTGGCCCGTCCAGTAATTTTATCCCCTGATCGGCCAGCTCGTCACGGATACGGTCAGCTTCAGCAAAATCACGAGCCGCACGTGCCGCATTGCGGGCGGCGATTGCCTGTTCAATTGCCCCTGCATCTGCCTCATCCTCATCACCAGCCTCAAACCAGTTAGGATCTCCCAGCAAGCCCAGCAGACGCGCGCAAGAGACAAGCTGGCGCGCACTTTCAGCATCGCCCTTGTTCGCTTCACCAGCCAGACGATGTAAGCAGGCTATAGCAAGAGGTGTGTTTAAATCATCGCAAAGAGCGGAGATGAACTCTTTATCCAGATCATCCAGATCAGATGGTAGATTCGTTCTGTCCGCTTTTTCAGCTGCCCGGTAGAATTTATCCAGAATTGTCCGGGCCTGACCAAGAGCCGCGTCTGAGAAATCAAACGGCGCCCGGTAATGCGAAGACAGCAGGCTGAAGCGCACAACCTCCCCTTTGTGGCGGGCCAGCGCGTCTTCAACAGTGGTGAAATTGCCCAGTGATTTGGACATTTTTTCCCCTTCAACGGTCACATAACCATTATGGACCCAAAAGGCGGCCATCTGAGAGGTGCCATGTGCGCAGACAGACTGGGCAATTTCATTTTCGTGATGAGGAAAGATAAGGTCTAAGCCGCCGGCATGTATGTCAAATTCTGTGCCCAGATAATCTGCTGACATCGCCGAACATTCAATGTGCCAACCAGGCCGGCCACGCCCCCAGGGACTGTCCCATCCGGGTGTATTGGTATCTGCTGGTTTCCAGAGCACAAAATCTGCCGGATGTGCTTTGTAGGGTGCAACCTCAACCCGCGCGCCGGCGATCATTTCATCCAAAGACCGCCCTGACAGCTGGCCATATTCAGGCATTTTTTCCACCGAAAACAGAACATGACCTTCTGCTTCATAAGCAAATCCCTTTTCGATCAAGGTTGTGATCATCTCAATCATCTGAGTGATATGGTCTGTCGCCCGGGGTTCTTTATCCGGAGGCAGAACAGCCAAGGCGTGGCAATCCTCATGAAAACTGATGATGGTCTGCTCACACAGCTCAGCGATGGATATGCCGCGCTCAGCGGCACGGGCGTTAATTTTGTCATCCACATCGGTGATGTTGCGCACATAGGTCACGTTCGCAAAGACAGCTCGTAACAAGCGAACCAGAACATCAAACACGACAAGCGGGCGCGCATTGCCCACATGAATCCGATCATAAACAGTCGGCCCACACGCATATAAGCGCACATGGTCAGGCAGAAGCGGGGCAAAATCCTGCTTTGTCTTGGTCTTTGTATTATACAGGCGAATAGTCATTTTTTCCTTGTCTATCGCGGCATCTGATCTGTGTTTTCAGGCGGTTTGTCCGGCCAGCCGCTGCGCAACCACTTCGCGCGACATGTAGCATAATAAAATGCCGACATCCGGGCCAAATGCGCGTCCGGTCAACGCTTTGCGAAGCGGCATGAACAAAGCCTTGCCTTTTTTTGAGGTCGCGGCACTGACAGCCTTGGTCCAGTCTGACCAGCTGTCCGGGCCAAACGGACCATCTGGAAGCGTAGCCAAAGCTGCGGCCAACAGCTCTTCATCTTCAATCTCAGGAGTCAGAGGCTGATGGCATACTGCCCACCAGTCTCCGGCCTCCTGAAGCGTGGTAATATTCCCTCTTACCGCCAGCCAGAACCGCTCATCAACAGCCTCTAACCCCGCCTCAGCAAGACGTTCAGCCACAGCGGCAAACGCCAGTTGCTGCAGGACACGCGCATTAATCTGAGTGAGCTCATCAGGCGAGAATTTCGGCGTTGCCCGGCCAAAGCTGGTGATATCAAACCCGGCAATGATGTCGGCAAGTGACGCCTGCGGCACAACCGGTGCAGATGTACCAATCCGCGCCAGCAAACTGGCCAAGGCGGGTGCCTCAATCCCCTCTTCACGCAATTGGCGCACAGACAGGCTGCCCAGTCGTTTTGACAAGCCTTCACCGTCTGCGCCAGCCAACAACGCCAAATGCCCCATTTGCGGAGGTGTGGCCCCCAGCGCCTCAAACAGCTGTATCTGGGCGGCAGAGTTTGTCACATGATCCTCACCGCGCAGAATAGCGGTAATCCCATGGTCAATATCATCAACAACTGAAGCAAGGGTATAAATCACCCGCCCATCTTCGCGCATCAGCACAGGGTCTGACAGGCTGGACATATGATACGCCACGTCACCCCGCACGAGGTCTGTCCAGGTCACCTGTTCGTGGTTCAACCGGAAACGATAATGCGGCCGACGCCCTTCTGCCTCAAGCTTCTGTTTGTCCGCATCACTCAGCGCCAGCGCCGCCCGGTCATAAACAGGCGGCTTTCCGGCCATCAACTGAGACTTACGTTTTAAGGATAATTCTTCTTGTGTCTCATAACAGGGATAGGCACGGCCACTATCAAGCAAGGTTTGCAACGCTTCATCATAGCGGCTCAGGCGGGCTGTCTGGCGATCTTCTTCATCCCACGCCATACCCATCCACAGCAAATCCTCACGGATAGCCTGCTCAAATTCTGCTGTTGACCGGACGTCATCAGTATCATCAATCCGCAGCATGAACGCCCCGCCAGCGTGACGGGCATACAGATAATTCACCAATGCGGTGCGCAAATTACCGACATGCAACATACCTGTTGGGCTGGGCGCAAAACGAACTTTGGGGGGGGTCATGAGCTCTCCGTTGATTGAGGGCGAAAGCCAGAGGTCAGAGGCAAGCGTCTGTCCCGCCCAAAGGCCCGGGCAGTCACCTTTGGCCCGGGCGCCGCCTGAAACCGTTTATATTCTGCTCTGAACAGAAGCTGGCTGGCCTGCTGAACGACTTCAGGGGCAAACCCTCTGGCCGTTATCGTTTGAACATCAGCCATTTCTTCAGTCAGCGCGATCAGAATTTCATCAAGCACATCATAAGGGGGCAGGCTGTCTGTATCCTGCTGATCAGGTCGCAATTCAGCAGAAGGCGGGCGGGTAATAATCCGCTCTGGGATCACCTCTCCTTCAGGACCTAAGGCCCCTTTCGGAAAGGCAGAATTCCGCCAGCGGGCCAGCTCAAAGATACGTGTCTTCCAGACATCTTTGATAGGCGCAAACCCGCCGCACATATCGCCATATAATGTTGAATATCCAGCTGCATATTCAGACTTATTTCCTGTCGCCAAAACAAGATGATTAAACTTGTTCGACAAAGCCATCAACAACATGCCCCGTAACCGGGACTGAATATTTTCTTCTGTAATATCCGGGGATTTGCCACTGAAGGCCGGGGCCAGCATATCATCAAAAGCGGTCATGCCCGGGCGGATCGCAATCGTCTGCAGCGAGATACCCAATGCCTGAGCTAACTGATCTGCATCAGTCACCGAAATATCGGCAGTATAATCAGATGGCATCATTACAGCGTGAACCCGGTCCGCCCCCAATGCATCCACCGCCAAAGCCGCCACGATCGCAGAATCAATGCCACCAGACAGCCCCAGAACAGCCGAGGGAAATCCGTTTTTATCGCAATAATCGCGCAAGCCCAGCATCAAGGCCCGCCACAATGTTTCATCCGGCCCATCGGGGTGTGCAATTGAGCCGGTGAGATGAACATCATCAGCCAGACGCCTGACTGTCAGACAGGACAGATGTTCTGAGAAATAGGGAAGTTGGCAGGCCAGCTTGCCGCCGCGGTTAAGGGCAAAAGATCCCCCGTCAAACACAAGCTCATCCTGGCCGCCCACCATATTCACATAAACCACGGGCAGGTCAGTTTCAGTCATCCGAGAGACCGCCTGCATCAAACGCTGATCAGCTTTTTCAACATCAAATGGAGACGCGTTCAGTGACAGGATCATATCTGCGCCTGATTCAGCCAAGGTTTCACAAACATCGGCAAACCAGATATCTTCACATATAGCCAGACCCAAACGCCAGCCTTTCAGGCTGACTGGCCCATGTAACGCCCCTGGCGTGAAATTCCGTTTATCATCAAACACGCCATAATTGGGCAGATTCACTTTATCACGCCGGGCCTGTATTGCCCCGTTATCAATGACAAATGCGCTGTTGAACAGGCGGCCTGCTTCTCTGTGCGGCGCGCCAACAATAACCGCCGGGCCGCCATCTTGCGTCAGCACGGCAATATCCTGAAGGGCGGCCTCAATGCGGTCCATAAAATCCTGGCGCAGAACCAGGTCATCTGCCGGATAACCGGCTAAATACATCTCTGGTGTCAGAAGGCAATCAGCGCCCATCTCAGCAGCACGCATCCGCTTTTGCCGAAGCGCTTCAAAATTTGCCTCAACATTCCCGAGATGGGGATTTGCTTGCATTACAGCAATTGTCAGCTGGTTGGTTTCTTGTTCGGCCATAGCAGTTTGTGATGCCTAACTGGGTTTTCTGTGCAGGAATTCACGGCCAATCTTGACCCGCTTCTGGCCATCATATTCGATGATGTCAGCCGTTGCATAAGTCTCAGACCATTTTTCAGGGAGGTAAGAGCCGGTTCCTATCATATCCACCGGGGTTTTTGCCAGTGAAAAAACACGGCATTTATCAGGACTGAATCCGCTTGAGCCAACAATTTTTACCTGCTTAAACCCCGCTTGATTTAATTGCTCGCGCATATGCCAGACTGCCGCTGCTGACACCCCCGTGCCCATCAGATGCTTCAGCTCACCTTCTGAACGATAGCCCCGGATAGCTTCTGGCACATTTCGTTCAAGCACAGCATAAGAGCTTGGCGTATCCAGCCCCTGCAGAAACCGGCCACCATGCGTGTCGAGCCGGACAGCCAGCTTGCCCTGTTCTGCCAGGTCTGAAAAATGGCGGGCGACCCGCAAGGCGTCATCGACTTCCTTGCCAAAATAATCAACCAGCACAGTCAATGGCCGATCCGGAAATGTCTGGTGAAACAGCTTTGCTGCTTCCAATGTGTCATTCGCATAACCAATCAGCGCATGAGGCATTGTGCCCATCCCGGCAGCCTGACCGAAATAATGGGCGGTCGCATCTGTTGCACAACCAACAAAGCCTGTCGCCCCCACCTTTAATTTTGCTTTGGCCGAACCAACAGAAGCCCCATAGGCCATAAGTTCTGCCATATCCGTTCCAGCGCAATGGCGGGCATCCATCGCCATAAAGGCCACATCAGGCAGGTCAACACACATCTGATACGCATTCCACGCCGCCACACAAGGGCTGCCCAGCCGTTGCAGGAAAATTGTTTCCAGATCAACAAGGTCTGAAAGTTTTCCGGAAAGATAAAACATCGGTTCACCCGCCCCGACCCAGGCTCCTTCTTTGTGAAGCTGTTCTATCTTTATGTCTGCTTGCCTTTCTGCTGCCATCATCTCCAGCCAGTCAACCGCCAGCCTTGGCGCAAGTGTCACCGGCCGACGCATAAATACAGCGTAAGTCACCTGGCTGTCTTTGTGCCCCAAGACGATAGAGCGCGTCAGGTTGAAATAGCTGTCTGTCAGGCTGGGCTGTTCAGATGCTTCTGGCCTGGAACGGGTGTTTTCCGGCGGCAAAGATGAAGACGGTTTAGACATAATAGTTTTGACAGTTAGCCCGCTTTTTGAAAGCGGCTTTCCTGATCACGTCTGCGCTTCATAAGATCAGCGATCAGAAAGGCCAGTTCCAGAGACTGTCCGGCATTCAGGCGCGGGTCACAATGGGTATGATACCGGTCGCCTAACTTTTCTTCGGTCACTTCGACAACACCACCAACACATTCTGTGACATTTTTTCCGGTCATTTCAAAATGCACACCGCCGGGATAGGTGCCGACCTCGTCATGTGCATCAAAAAAGCCCTGCACCTCACGGAAAACATCATCAACTCGTCTGGTCTTGTACCCAGAAGATGCTTTCACCGTATTGCCATGCATAGGATCGCAACACCACACAACGGACGCGCCGTGCCGTTCAACCGCTTTCAGCAAGGGCGGCAGCTTGTCCCGGACTGAATCAGCCCCCATACGCGCGATCAGAGTCAAGCGTCCCGGCGCATTTTCAGGATTCAGCCTGTCAATCAGACGCAGCAAATCATCAGGGTCCAGGGAAGGACCACATTTCAGACCAATCGGGTTGGAAATGCCGCGCATATATTCCACATGTGCCCCGTCATATTGGCGTGTGCGATCACCAATCCACACCATATGGGCAGAAGTGGCATACCACCCTTTTTCGTCAGTGATGGTGTCCTGACGGGTCAGGGGCTCTTCATAATTCAGCAGCAGCGATTCATGGCTGGTGAAAAAATCAGTCTCTGCCAAGGCTCTGCTGGTCTGTGCAGTAATGCCGCATGCGCTCATAAAGGACAGGCATTCATCAATCCGTTCAGCCAGTTCCGCATAGCGTTTGGCCTGAGTCCGGTCAGAGATAAAATCAGCTGTCCAGTTATGAACAGCATGCAAATCAGCCATACCGCCCTGGGCAAAGGCCCGCAACAGATTCAAGGTCGATGCGGATTGCTCATAAACTTTTAAAAGACGTTCAGGATCTGGTATTCTGTCTTCTGCGGTAAACTCAATCCCGTTGATCATATCGCCGCGATAAGAGGGCAGCTCCACATCACCGATTTTTTCGATATCAGACGAGCGGGGCTTGGCAAATTGTCCAGCCATACGGCCGATTTTCACCACCGGCATGGATGCCCCAAAGGTCAGCACCACAGCCATCTGCAGAAACACGCGGAAATTATCCCTGATCATATCTGCTGTAAATTCAGCAAAACTTTCTGCACAATCGCCGCCCTGCAACAAAAACCCTTTGCCATTCGCCACATTTGCCAATTGGCTGCGCAGATTCTGCACTTCACCCGCGAACACCAAAGGCGGCTTTTCCGCCAGAGTTTTTTCCACCTGGTTCAGAACAGACTGCTCAGGGTAGTTCGGAACCTGGAGGATCGGAAATTTACGCCAACTGTCAGGTTGCCAGCTCATATCACTTTCAGCTTCATCTTTTCAGACTCAAACTGCCTTTTTTTGTTGTCGGGCTTTCGTGCAAGT
The DNA here is from genome assembly GCA_937988715.1 of uncultured Alphaproteobacteria bacterium. Classification (GTDB taxonomy): domain Bacteria; phylum Pseudomonadota; class Alphaproteobacteria; order Puniceispirillales; family Puniceispirillaceae; genus JADHLI01. Next base: position 50,672 of record CALKIF010000046.1, read on the forward strand.
AAAATAACGATTTATCACTGAAAAGCAAAGAAAACTCGCCAGTCACTGTGCAAATAAACCTGCATGGTGAAACGCTCAGGATTGTCGTTTCGTCCGCATCGTCACAAATTCTTCTGCGGCGGTTGGGTGAATGCCGATAACCGCATCAAAATCTGCCTTGGTTGCCCCCATATGAACCGCAATCGCCAACCCTTGCATGATTTCGGCTGAATCAGGACCAATCATATGAATGCCCAGAATTTTCTGGCTTTCATTTGCGACGATCAGTTTCATGTAGGTCCGCTCATCACGGCCAGACAGGGTGTTTTTCATCGGCCGGAACCGACTTTCGTAAACATCCACCTCGCCGTGATCTTGTACGGCCTGTTGTTCGGTCAGCCCAACAGAAGCAAGGGGCGGCTGGCTGAACACAGCAGATGCCACATTGTCGTGGCTGATCTGGCGCGGCCTGCCCCCAAACAAGCTGTCTGCGAAGGCGTGCCCTTCTGCAATCGCCACAGGTGTCAGATTTATTCTGTCAGTAACGTCACCAACCGCATAGATATGTTCGATGTTGGTGCGTGACCAGTTGTCAACCTGAACCGCGCCCCTGGCATTTATCTCAACGCCAACATCCTCAAGGCCAAGTCCGCTTGTGTTCGGCACGCGTCCGGTAGCAGCCATGATCTGATCGCAGAACAGGGTCTGACCATCACTGAGCGTTACAGCAATTTCATCATCTTGAGACGAAACCTGATCTACTGTTGTTCCTGAATGAATATGAATGCCCCGGTTTTCCAAAGCGTCAACCATATGCTGGCGCACATCATCATCAAAGCCGCGCAGAGGCAGATCAGCCCTGTAGACAAGATGCACTTCACTGCCAAAGCTGTTGAAAATACCCGCAAATTCAAGCGCAATATAACCTGCTCCATAAACAACTACCCGCTTTGGCAAAGCTTTCAGATCAAGAGCCTGTGTTGAGGTGATCGCATGCTCAGCAAGGCCGGGAGCATCAGGAATCTGCGGCCAGCCTCCGGTAGCAATCAGAATTGTTTTGGCGGTAAGTTTGCGGTCGCCAACGCTCACCTCATGTGGGCCGGTCAGGCGGCCCCGTCCCGCAATCAGTTCGGCCCCGGCAGAGGCCAGAAGCTGTTTGTAGATACCTTCCAGCCTGTCCAGCTCTTTATCTTTTGCTGCGATCAGGGCAGGCCAGTCATGAGCTATATCACCCAGCGCCCAGCCAAACCCGGACGCATCTTCAATATCAGCAGCAACAGTTGCACTATACACCAGTAGTTTTTTCGGCACACATCCCCTGATAACACATGTGCCCCCCGGCCTGTCTTCTTCAATAACAGCAACATGTGCACCATGTCCGGCAGCAATCCGGCCAGCCCGCACACCGCCTGATCCGGCACCGATAACAATCAGATCATAATCGTATCGCGTTGACATATCTCTGCCCTCTTGATGCATCTTCACAAACCGTCATCTTCTTCTGATTTGATGACAGGGCTCTGGATAGCATGAATAAGAAAGGATAGATAGATGACGTTTATGTGCCCATAAAAGGCGACACATCGCTGATCTCTATTCTTCCATTTCAGACAGCAGGAAGGATAATCTGGTGTCTGATAGATTGGCGTTAAAAGCGGTGCCGTTTTCATTGTCAGAGCGGGGCAGATAGTCCTGGGCTTTCTGTGCAACAAATGGCATGAACGCATCACAGAACATCAGAAATTTATGACAAGATGGTTTTGTCCAGTTCAGCCGGCTGTAGTAGGTCAGTGATACGGTTCCGGACACACAACCAAATTTGGGCGCAGAGGTACGGCAGATAGCACATCTGCATACCGGTTGGGTTTCAGGGCGCATATCTTCTGAAAGAGCGTGTATTTCCTCTATCATCAGCATGGTCAGGAATGAGGTCAAAAACAGGCCCTCCCCTCGTTTTGACAAGCTGACATGACACAGCAGCTGGTCATAATTCAGCGTTTCTATCTGCATGACTAGCGGCTGTTGGTTTGGATAATACAACCATTTCCCCATACCGGCAGATACAATTTTCCCATCGAGCTCTGGGTCAATTTTGCTCAAAAAATTATTATTCATAGATTCATTTCCTCACTTCCCTTTACGGAAAGTTAATATTTTTCTCAGCGCATGCGCCAGTTGTGCAAAAGGGTGATCTGAGAGAGCAAAGGCTAACCCATCTGGCTAATGAAGTAATTTTTCCTCTGTGTATGACTGACTTATTTACAATTCTGAGGTAGCGTGATTAGACTTTCCCCGACTATCAGCATTCAGGTGAAACAAGATGACTGAACCCGCAACTGTCTCCGGCAAACTGTTATGGACACCAGATGGCAGCCCGACTGAATTGGATGATTATGCTGCCTTCCTGAACGCAACATCAGGGGTCGACTGGGCTGGTGATTACCACAAGCTCTGGCAATGGTCGGTAGATAAAAAAGGAGCATTCTGGTCATCTTTGTGGGACTGGCACGGTGTGACCGGTGAAAAAGGGGCACGCTACCTGATTGATGAGGATCAGATGCCGGGGGCCAGCTTCTTTCCTGATGCAAGCGTGAATTATGCTGAAAACATGCTGGCTGATGCAGACGGCTCCCCTGCCCTTATCGCTTATGGCGAAGATGGCCGTTGCACCCGGCTCTCACGGGCTGAGCTGAAAACAAAGGTCATGGCCTTAGCAGGGTGGATGCACAGCCAGGGTGTCGGCCGCGGCGACCGTGTGGCGGCCTATCTGCCAAATGGGGAACATGCCCTGATTGCGATGCTGGCGACCGCGGCCCTGGGCGGTATATTTTCCAGCTGTTCTCCTGATTTCGGCCTGACGGGCGTCAGTGACAGATTCGGCCAAATCACACCGAAATTAATGTTCGCCGCAGACGGGTACCATTATAACGGAAAAACCATAGATCGCCTTGATGTCATCTCGCAGCTCGCACAGGCCATTCCGTCAATTCAAACGGTTGTCATTGTCGGCTATCTCACCCCCTCACCAGACATCAGCCAGACTGATAATGCGGTTTTGTTCGAAGAAACGCTCAGCCATGACCCTTTGCCGGACTTTGTGCGGGTTGGGTTTAGCGAGCCGCTTTATATCCTGTATTCATCAGGGACGACAGGCGCGCCAAAATGCATCGTGCATTCAGTCGGCGGGACGCTGTTAAAACATATCTGTGAGCTTCGTCTGCACAGCAATGTTAAGGCTGGTGACAAGGTGTTTTATTTTACCACCTGTGGCTGGATGATGTGGAACTGGCTGGTCTCTGCCCTGCTTTGCAATGCAACTGTCATTGTGTATGAGGGCAACCCGTTTTATCCTGGGCCTGAGCGGCTGTGGCAGATTGCTGAGGCTGAAAAATTCACGCTGTTTGGAACATCAGCCAAATATATTGATGCGGTGCGCAAAGCCGGGTTGATCCCTTGTGATCAATTTGATTTGTCCAGCCTGCGCACCTTATGTTCCACCGGCTCACCACTATCAGCAGAAGGTTTTGCTTTTGTCTATGAAGCGATAAACCCCCAGCTTCAGCTTGCCTCTATTTCTGGGGGTACAGATATTATGGGATGTTTTGTGCTCGGTTGTCCGAACTTACCTGTCTATGCTGGCGAGATACAGGTCCGCGGTTTGGGTATGGATGTCGCGATACTGGATGAAGATGGCCAGCCAACAGAAGGCCAGCAAGGTGAGCTGTGCTGCCTGTCCCCGTTTGTGTCGATGCCTGTCGGGTTCTGGAATGATGAGACTGGCGAGAAATATCAGGCGGCCTATTTTGACCATTTCAAAAATATCTGGCGGCATGGAGATTGGGCGACATTGACCACACGGGGCGGGATTATCATTCATGGTCGTTCAGACGCGACCTTGAATCCCGGAGGTGTGCGCATCGGCACAGCCGAGATTTACCGTGTTGTTGAAGCGTTTGATGAAATTACTGAAGCCCTGGTTATTGGCCAGTCCATCGGGGATGATGTCAGAATCGTTCTGTTTGTCCGCCTGGCCGCTGGTCACGCGCTGGATGAGACGCTTGAGGCCCAGATCAAGGCTGAGTTAAAGCGCAAGGCCAGCCCGCGGCATGTCCCGGCTGTCATCTGCAGCGTTACAGATATTCCGCGCACACGTTCTGGAAAAATATCAGAGCTGGCGGTGCGTGATATCGTGCATGGGCGCGGGGTGAAAAACACCGAAGCCCTGGCCAATCCAGAAGCGTTAGATCAGTTCCGGGACAGGGCTGAGCTGGCCATCTGAATCTGTTCAGGCTGAATCTGTTCAGGACAAATTTTTCAGAAACTGCTGAAGACCGGAACTGGCCGCGAATTGTTTGCGTGTGCGTCTCATCTCCGGAACCATGGCATGAAGAGACTTGGCTTCAGCTGATGACATTTCTTCATCATCATCAAAATCCACCGCGTCCTGCATTGGACAGGCCATCAAATGATAGGTGTGGCTGGCCCCGACGCGGTCTGCCACAGCCTTGAACCTGGCCTTGCTGCCGACTGGCCAGCGTTCACGCAGAATAAGCAACATGATAAACTGATCAACCTTTAAGTCAGGCTGGCGCAGAGACGCAAGATACCGGCCGGCAGATTCCACCTGCCCGCGGAACATCTCATCATCTTCCAGACGATCAGCTGCACCGCTATCCAAAGCCCATCCCAGCCAGTTGATCACATCGCCATCCGTAACCGTGTCTTTTATCGGCAAGCCATCAAGAGACGGGCGATCAGACAAAAGGCTGTCTGTTCTGAAGCTGTGAATATCTATTTCCCCCATCAGGCGCACGATCATGATTTTTGTATCCCCATCTCAACGGTTTTCGCTCGGTTGTGTTCGAGAGATAACAAATTCACGCCAAACAATAAACATACAAGATGAGATGACGATGACGGTTCCGCCTGCCTGCAGATAGCTGGGCACTTCAGAAAACAGAAGAAAGCCCAGAATACCCGCTGACGGAACCTGAAGATAACGAAGCGTGACAACAACAACCGCATCACTGAACTGGTAAGCTGTGGTAAATGAGAGTTGCAGAAGAGAGCTGATCACTCCAAGCGCAATCAGAAGGGGCCAATGATGGCTGTCCGGCATCTGCATCTGAGCAGGAACCACAAGAAGACAGGCTGACCATAATGTAAACCCGGCCACATTATGTAACAGCGCAATGGTTACCGGCTCATCCTTTTTGCCCAAACGGCGCAGGGACAAAGACAGACCTGCATGCACCACCGCGCCCACAACAGCATACCAAACGCCCCCTGACAGGGGACCTGAAAACGGATCAGTCAGCAGAATAATCCCAATCATGCCTACCAGAACCGCGCTCATCCTGTAGGGGCCAACCTTCTCTGCTAAGACAAAGGGAGACGCCAGCGTGACAAACAGCACAGAGGACTGAAACAAAGCTGTGGCCTGACCAAGTGAGATGTTCCGTAACGCCAGAAACCACAACAGAATCCCGGAAAGACCGAAAATGACCCGGACCACCATGGTTTTCTTCTGGTGGAGTTTATAGAAATCACGCCCCCGCACCCACAAGGCCGTCACAAACAGCAGAGGCAGACAAAACAAAAAGCGATAAAACAAAGTCGTCAACAAGGACAAATCGTCAGACAAAACCTTGACAATCAAGCCTGTGATTAACCCACACGCCACTGCAGAAAGTGTGCACAGAACACCGACCATCTGGGCAGGAAGCATAAAAAAACCCGTTAAAAAACAAATATGAACACAATCTGCTCGATGATATCTTATCGTATCAGGAATAGATAATCATTTTTTGCTGCAGGAGTGAGCACGATGAAACCTTTTATTCTGTTCTCTGTTATTCTTGGCGCGATTTTTACCTTTTCAGCGCAGGCCGGTGTTGTAGAAGACCGTAAAGCAAATTTCAAAAATAATGTGACCATTCTCAAGGCGATACAGGGCCAAATTCAGGCTGGTGATTTTGACTCGATCGCAGCTGGCGGACAGCGTATTGCGAACTGGGCTGGTCAGATACCTGACTTTTTTCCAGAAGGATCTGAAAGCAAAGGGGCGTTAGAAGCCATTTGGATGGATTTTGATGATTTCCGTGCCAAAGCTGAAGCAAACAGACAGGCCGCCTTGAAACTGGAAGCTGCTGCGGGAACCGCTGACGCCGGAAAAATTATGTCTGCGGTTCAGGGGCTGAGCGGTACCTGTAAATCCTGTCATCAGTCTTATAAGGCGAACTGAGCGGACAAGCGGGCGTTTCATTCACTGTCTATTGTGATGGTTCGCCGTTCTGATGAGGTGTGTTTGGGAATCTGAACTTCCAGCACACCGTCTTTCAAACTGGCACTGACAGCATCTGTATTCAGCATGTGCCCAATATGGATAGAGCGCACCAGATGACCTGA
>CALKIF010000047.1:0-58651 GCA_937988715.1 uncultured Alphaproteobacteria bacterium
GGAAAATCAAATAAGGAAATCGCTCTTGCTTATGGCCTGAGTGAGGTGACCATCAAGCATCATCTGAAAAATCTGCGCTGAAAGCTGGGCGCCCGCAACAGAACGCATGCGGTGTGCCGTGCGATAGAACTTGGTCTGGCTGACGAATATAGCGTGTCTGCCTGAACCAAACAGGCCTGACCGCCGCAGGGGCAGTCAGGCCAGCTTATCTGTTTATCAGCTGCCTGAAAGGATTAAGATCAGCTTTTATTTTGTCTGTTATCGATCAGATCATCCACCACAGACGGGTCAGCCAGGGTTGAGGTATCCCCCAGTTCGGCAAAATCATCTGCTGCGATTTTCCGCAAAATCCGGCGCATAATTTTACCTGACCGTGTCTTTGGCAGGCCAGGGGCCCATTGCAGCAGATCAGGGCTGGCGATCGGGCCAATTTCCTGTCTGACCCACTGACGAAGTTCAGTGTGCAGCGCGTCTGACGGATCCTCACCAATATTCAGCGTCACATAGGCATAAATGCCCTGTCCTTTGATGTCATGAGGATAGCCGACAATAGCAGCTTCAGCGACTTTGGGGTGGGCCACCAATGCTGATTCAATCTCTGCTGTGCCCATCCTGTGACCTGACACATTCAGCACATCATCCACCCGGCCGGTGATCCAATAATAGCCATCTTCATCACGGCGGGCCCCGTCACCGGAAAAATACCGCCCTTCAAAAGTTGAAAAATAGGTATCAATAAAGCGCTGGTGATCACCATAGACTGTGCGCATCTGCCCGGGCCAGGATTTGTTAATGCACAAATTGCCTTCAGTTGCGCCGGTCAGCTCGTTATTCTCATTATCGACCAGAACCGGATCAATACCGAAAAACGGCAGGGTCGCAGAGCCTGGTTTTGTAGTTGTGGCGCCCGGAAGAGGCGTGATCAAAATGCCGCCTGTTTCGGTCTGCCACCAGGTATCAACAATCGGGCAGCGCCCGTCGCCAACCACCTCATGATACCACATCCAGGCTTCCGGATTAATCGGCTCGCCAACAGACCCCAGCAGACGTAATGAGCTGCGATCCCATGTCTTCACCGGCCCGTCCCCTTCACGCATCAGCGCCCGGATGGCGGTTGGCGCGGTATAGAAGATGGTCACTTTATGTTTTTCAACAACCTGCCAGAAACGGCCTGAATCCGGATAGGTCGGCACCCCTTCAAACATTAATGTTGTGGCCCCGTTCGCCAGCGGGCCATACAGAATATAGCTGTGTCCGGTCACCCAGCCCACATCAGCGGTGCACCAATACACATCACCATCTTGATAATCAAACACATAATGATGTGTCATAGAGGCATAAACCATATAGCCGCCGGTGGTGTGCAGAACCCCTTTCGGCTTTCCGGTTGACCCTGATGTATACAGAATAAACATCGGGTCTTCAGCACTCATCTCTTCAGGCGGGCAGTCTGCGTCTGCTGCGGCCACCGCCTCATGATACCAGACATCACGCCCGTCCTGCCAGGCGATATCAGCCCCGGTGCGGCGCACCACAAAACAGGTTGTACAATCAGGACAAGACGCCAGAGCTTTGTCTGTATTGGCTTTCAGCGGGATTGGCCGGCCGCCTCTGATCCCTTCATCAGCTGTGATCACAACAGTTGACGCGCAATCCTGAATCCGTCCTGCCAGCGCATCTGGCGAAAACCCTCCGAACACCACAGAATGGATCGCCCCGATCCGGGTACAGGCCAGCATGGCCACCGCAGCCTCAGGGACCATCGGCATATAGATGGTGACCCGGTCTCCTTTTTTCACGCCTCTGGCTTTCAGCGCGTTGGCAAACCGGCATACCTCTTCATGCAGTTCAGCATAGGTGATATGTTTTGCATCTGCCGGATCATCACCTTCCCATAAAATCGCGGTCTGATCTCCTCTTGTGGCCAGATGCCGGTCAAGACAGTTGGCAGACGCGTTCAGGGTGCCGTCTTCATACCATCTGATATGCACATCTGGCTTGTTATAGCTGACATCAGACACTTTTGTATAAGGCTGTATCCAGTCGATCCGCTTGCCATGCTCAGCCCAGAATGCCTCATTATCTGAAAGTGACTGTGCATAAGCAGCCTGATAACCGTTTGCATCAATATTTGCCTGTGCAGCCTTGTCGGCTGCCGGCGGGAAAGTTCTGTTCTCGCTCATCTGGTTCCCCCTGGTCCTGGTAAGGACCTTCGTTCTATGGCCCTGATGTTCACCTCGATATGGTGTCGATCATGAAAATATGGCTTCTGTTGTACGCAGATTGGATAAAAATGAAAAGACAGAAGGCTGATTTTCTGTGTCAGCAGCTGAACAAATTTACCGGTGCGGATAGACCTCATCAAGCAGGGCATCTGCTTCCTCAGCTGATGTTAAGTCCATCACTCTGCGCACCACATCAAAGCTGAACCCGTTGCGGGCCAGCCGCCCCATATGTTTTTGTCTGTCCTCTGGGCAGCTGGGCGGGGAAGATGAAAACGGCCCGACAGATTTTTTGCGGGCGTAAATCAGCGCCGCGGCCAGCTCAGTTCTGTCATCTGGCATGGTGTCATCATCACTGTCCTGTAGCACAGACAGCGCCAGATCGCGGCTGATCCCTTTTTTGGCCAGCTTGAGCAGGATACGCCTTTGTGACTGTCCGCTTCGCAAGCCTTGCCTGAACTGGCTCCGGATAAAGGCTGCATCATCAATATAGCCCAGCCGGATACAGCTTTCGATGACATCCCGGATAGAGCTGTCCAGCAGGGCCGGGTCGGCCAGCTCTAATTTACGCTTCGCAAATTTGCGCAACACCACCTCAAGCCGGGCTGAGGTGCTGGCATAACGCCCCAGATAATGAAGTGCTTTATTGGTCAGCCGCTTTTTGATCCGGTCTGCAGACGGCCCTGCATCAGCTGTGCGGGCAACAGGCGGATCAGATGGTTTATCTGTCATAGATCTGTCCTGTAGCCTTGCCTGATCTGCGGGTTGCGTTTTTGGTGCGGGCACCTTATCTGTCTAGCAGAGAACAAGCTGATTTGTCTAATGAGCCCTGACCAGCAGGGAGGTACCGCTATGCCGCGCACGCCCTATAACCCGTCTCTTCGTCGCCCTGTCCGCATTTCCGGGGTGAATTGGGTTGGCCTGCAAACGCTGTATTTAAAAGAGGTGCGCAGATTCATGAATGTGCCGACTCAGACATTGCTTGGCCCTGTTGTCACGGCGGTTCTGTTCATGATGGTCTTTGCGGTTGCTGTGGGCGAGCGTGCAGGTCTTGGGGCGGGCAACAGCTTTGTTCAGTTTCTGGCCCCCGGACTGGTGATGATGACGGTGTTGCAGAATGCCTTTGCCAATACCTCTTCTTCCATCACCAGTGCGAAAGTCCAGGGCAATATTGTTGATTTGCTGATGCCGCCTCTGGGGCCGGGAGAGCTGCTGACCGCAATGGTGGCTGCATCGATCACAAGAGGGGTTCTTGTCGCTTCTGTCTGTGTCGCGACCTTCTGGTTTTTTGATGCGATTATTCTGCCGCCTGACCTGCTTATAGCTGGGTTGTTTTTGCTGCTTGGGGCCAGCGTTATGGCGATGGCCGGTCTGATCGCCGGAATATGGGCCCGTAAATTTGACCATTTGTCTGCCATTACCAATTTTGTGGTCCAGCCTCTGGCGTTTCTTTCCGGGACATTTTATTCAATTGAACGTCTGCCCGCGCCGTTTGACACAATCGCTGGTCTGAACCCGTTTTTCATGATAATAGACGGGTTCCGATATGGAATGACAGGGCTGGTCGAAGGTCATTTACTGACATCTGTGCTGGTGACGCTGACGATTAATTTTTGTCTTGCCGTGCTTTGTTATCGGATTTTGTCTTCAGGCTTCCGTCTGAAAAGCTGAGGGCAGGTATCGCGGCTGGACAGCTGAGCAAAAAAAGAGGGCAAGGCACGTGACACAGACTGATCCGAAACCAGAGGCTGCTGACGGTATTCTGCCTGTACAGGAATTGCAGACCTGTTTTGCCAAAGGATATATTTCGTCTCAGACAGAGCTGGCTGAAGGCCAGATCCAACCGGCCAGTCTGGATTTGCGGCTGGGTCACCGGGCCTGGCGGATTCAGGCCTCATTTTTGCCGGGCATGAATCAGACCGTTCAGGATAAAATCGAAAAATTCTCCATGTATGAACTGGACCTCACAGACGGGGCGGTTCTGGAAACAGGTTGTGTGTATATTGTTGAGCTGCAGGAACGCCTTGCTCTTCCTGATACGCTCTCTGCCTTGGCGAACCCGAAAAGCTCAACCGGGCGGCTTGATGTGTTCACCCGCCTGATCACCGACGGGGCGGTTGAATTTGAAGCGGTCGCCAAAGGCTATCACGGCCCGCTCTATGCGGAAATTTCCCCGCGGACATTTTCTGTCAAAGTCAGGCAGGGCAGCCGCCTGTCCCAGCTTCGTCTGCGCCGTGGCCAGCAAAGCCTGAGTGATGTTGAACTGGCTGATCTGCAAAAGGCCCAGAAAATCGTCCAGTTTGAAGATGAGACACAGATATCTGTTCAGGACGGCATCGGCCTGTCTGTCAACCTGACCCCGCAGCCCGGCACAGATCTGGTCGGTTGGCGGGCACGAAAACATGCCGGGCTGATCGATGTTGATGTGGTCGGCGGCCAGCCTGCCAACCGGTTCTGGGAAGCGGTAACGGTGCGTGATCTCTCCAAAGGCGGGCTGGTTCTGAACCCTGATGAATTTTATATTCTGGCCAGCCGTGAATTTGTGACTGTCCCGTCTGCTTATGCAGCTGAAATGCGGGCCTATGATACACGTGTGGGCGAATTTCGGGCGCATTATGCCGGGTTTTTTGACCCCGGCTTTGGTGTGGACGCGGTCGGGGCCAGCCCGACCAGAGCGGTTCTGGAAGTCCGCTCTCATGATGTGCCGTTTCTGATTGAACAGGGCCAGGTGGCCTGCCGTCTGGTTTATGAGCCGATGGCCGCCGCCCCTGATTATCTTTATGGCGCGCAGGGGTCTGGTTCAAACTATCAGTCGCAGGGGCTGAAGCTGGCCAAACATTTTCATATCAGCTGATCAGACCGCCTTGCCGGTGCCCTAAACAGCTGAATTAACTTGACAGGCAGCAAGGTTTTGTACCATAGCTTGCGACTTTCTTCTGATTAACGCTGAGGCATATGACCATGGCAGACCAAAGCTCTCTTTCCGACACAGCGGTAATGCCGACTTATGGCCGGGCAGACCTCAGCTTTGTGCGCGGTGAGGGCAGCTGGCTCTACACCGCTGATGAGACAGCCTATCTTGACTGTGCAACCGGTATTGCGGTCAATCTGTTTGGCCATAATCACCCGCGTCTGGTCCAGGCGTTGCATAGCCAGGCAGACCGGCTGTGGCATACCTCTAATCTGTATCGGATTCCCGAACAAGAACGTCTGGCGGCACGGCTGGCTCAGCATGCCGGGCTTGATCATGTGTTTTTCTGTAATTCAGGGGCTGAAGCGAATGAAGCGGCCGTGAAAATGGCGCGCCGGTTTCAGAACCGCCAGTCAGGAGAACATAGATATAAGATCATCTGTGCAGGCGGCTCGTTCCATGGCCGTACATTGGCGATGCTGGCCGCAACAGACAAACCTCTGTTCAGGGACGGGTTCGGGCCGATGCCAGAAGGGTTTGAACATGTGCCGTTTGGCAATCTGAACAGCCTGCGTGATGCGCTGTCTGATGAGGTCGCAGCGATTATGGTTGAGCCTGTGCAAGGTGAAGGCGGGGCCAACGCCGCCCCTGACGGCTATCTGCAGGGGGTGCGTGACGCGGCTGATGAATATGGCTGTCTGGTTATTGCAGATGAGGTACAAAGCGGTATGGGCCGGACAGGCCATCTGTTTGCGTATCAGGCCACCGATATTCAGCCAGACCTTGTGGTTCTGGCAAAAGGGCTTGGTGGCGGCTTTCCGGTCGGGGCGGTGATTGCCAGAAGCGATATTGGCGAGGCTATGGGGCCAGGCAGCCACGGTTCCACCTTTGGCGGCAACCCTCTGGCCATGGCGGTGGCTAATGCGGTTCTTGACGGTCTGGAAGAAGACGGATTTCTGGACACAGTCAGAGCACGTATAGACAGGCTTGATACCCATCTTCAGGAACTGGCTGCGGCGTATCCTGACAAGATTGTTGAGGTGCGCGGCAGCGGGCTGTTACGCGGCCTCAGGCTGGCAGAAACCTTGGCAGTTGGTGACATCACAGCACAATTGCGGGCGCGCCATCTGTTATGTGTTCCGGCAGCTGAGAATGTGTTGCGGCTGTTGCCGCCCCTGACCATCAGTGAAACAGAGCTGGAGACAGCCCGTTCGGCGCTGGACAGCTGTTTTTCTGAACAGACAACCGCCTGAACCAGACGATCTGTCATTACAGGATACCATAGAGATGCGGCATTTTCTGGATATCAAAGATTTCGATAAAGACAGGCTGACAGCCATGCTGGAGACGGCCCGTGACATGAAGTCTGGCGCCTATACCGGCACGCCTTTATCTGGCCGTCATATCGGCATGATTTTTGAAAAACCATCTACCCGGACACGGGTTTCGTTTGAAGTGGGTATCTCGCAACTGGGCGGCGTTCCTGTTGTGCTTGCCGCCAGCGATCTGCAATTGGGCCGGGGTGAGACGGTGGCAGATACAGCTAAAGTTCTGTCACGTTACTTAGACGGGATTATGATCCGGGCTTTGCGTCATGAAACGGTGACTGAACTGGCCGAAAATGCGACTGTTCCTGTCATAAACGGGCTGACCAACCTGTCTCATCCGTGCCAGATTATGGCTGATCTGCAGACCATTATTGAACAGCATGGCCAGCTTGAAGATGAAATTGTGGTCTGGTTCGGTGATGGGAATAATGTGGCAAATAGCTGGATTGAGGCAGCAGCCCTGTTCGGGTTTGAGCTGCGCCTTGCCGGGCCGGAAGCCTATCGCCCGCCTGCCGGCCTGATCGCCTGGGCCAGAGAGAAGGGCGCGAATATCATCATCACTCAGGATGCAGAAGAGGCCGCCCGCGGCGCCAGCGTTCTGGTCACAGATGTCTGGATATCAATGGGAGATGATGAAGGCACCCGCCTGAAGGATATGCAGCCCTTCCAGGTGACAGAATCCTTGCTGCAGCTGGCCCAGCCAGATGCGATGTTTCTGCATTGTCTGCCCGCGGTGCGTGGTCAGGAAGTCACCGCAGGGGTAATTGACGGGCCGCAATCAGCTGTCTTTGATGAAGCTGAAAACCGTCTGCATGCGCAAAAAGCGGTTATGGCGCATATTCTGAATGATAATTTTTGACAGCATTTCTGGTTTATAAGTCAGGCCTAAATTCATGACAGTTTCTTCCTTTCCGACAGACGCAGGCCAGCTTGCTGGTGCCAGTTGCGTCACCCCGTTTTATCTGACAGGTGAGGATGAAGAGATATCCACCCCGCTGATCAGAGGCCGGCTGGCCCGCCTGTTTGATCCGGCCCGCACGATCCTGGGCCGTCATGACTATCCAGATTCTGTCAGTGAACTTTGTGCTGAAACAATGGGGCTGGCGGCTTGTTTGTCGACCACGCTGAAATTTGACGGCGTGTTTACTGTGCAGGCCAAAGGGGACGGGGCGGTCAAAACCTTGTTTGCGGATGTGACCTCTCAAGGCCAGATCAGGTCTTATGCAGCATTTGATGATCAGCTGGCTGAACAGTTTCTGCCGACCGGACCAGCTGTTCTGCCGCGGCTCATGGGGTCAGGTTATGTCGCCTTTACTGTGGATCAGGCCGCCGCAAACGGGGATGCCGGTCATCGCTATCAGGGGATTGTTGAACTTGAAGGCCCGCATATGGGTGATTGTGCGGTGGCCTGGTTTAAAAATTCTGAACAGCTGGCCTCACATGTGATCACAGCCGCCCGCAAGACGCAGGCAGGCTGGCAGGGCGCGGCGCTGTTTCTGCAGCAGATTGCCGAAGAGGGGGGCGAAGGCCTGAAACAGGTCGACAGTTCTATGGAAGAAGAATGGCACACCGCGATGGTGCTGATGTCGTCAGTCAAAAAAGACGAACTGCTTGACCCGTCTCTGCCGCCTGATCAGCTGCTTTACCGGCTCTTTCACGCCAATGGCCTTCATCTGCAACCTTCTCGGCCGATGTCTGATGAATGCCGCTGTTCAGCAGAAAAAGTTGAAAATATGCTGCAGTCTTTATCCCCTGACCAGCGCGTGGATATGAGCGATGAGAGCGGCTGTCTGGTGGTCAATTGTGAATTCTGCAAAACCACCCGCAGCTATCACCATAACGATTTCTCGTAACAGAGTGAGCAAACACTTACTCTGCTCTGGCCTGCTCAGACCTGTACAGATGACTTTTTGCTTCAATTTTCTTCTGGCTTCGTTATCATGAGGGTCATCATTGGCATAACCGCCTGAGGTGAACGGGAATGATGAAACGCCTTTTAATGTCCAAATGCGCTGCTGCTGTGCTGTTTGCCAGCGGTTTTTTTATGCTCACAGGGTGTGCTTCTGCCCCTCCGGCCACGCCGCCGCAATATGATCCGGCGGGTTACAGCTCGCTTCGTGTGGATGCGCGTAAGCTGGAAATCATTGAAAACTGGCAGATGCCTCTAGCGCCGCCTTATATTGAACATACGCTGATGCCGAATCTGTCAGACATGGTGGTGGATTGGGCCGAATATGTACTGGTGCCTATCGGCGGATCGGGTGAAGTTGTGCTGGATATCCGACAGGCCAGTGTAAAGGTTACTGACCTGCCGCAAAGCACAGCATTGCTTGATGTGTTTTCTGATCAGCAGGACACCAAGGTCCGGGTTGATATCAAGGCGAAATTGATGTGGATACAGCCTGTTGGCGGCAAACAGGGGATTGTTGATGTTGACGCAACAACCACCCGTACAGTCAGCGAATCCTCAACCCCTAATGCCCGTGATGTGGCGATCAGAGGCGCGATGATTGAGGTGATTGGGCTGCTTGACGCCGAAGCCCGCCGCAAGGTCCGCACCATTGATGGAATCATTCGCCCGTAACGCGTGACCAGCCTTAAGCGTGCCAGAACCGCGGGCTGAGCATCACCAGAACGGTGAACAGCTCTAGCCGGCCCAGCAGCATGCCCACACACATGGCCCATTTTGCCCCGGCAGGCAGGCTGCTGAAATCGCCTGCTGGCCCGATCACATCACCCAGCCCTGGGCCGACATTTGAAATTGAGGTGGCCGCCCCGGACAGCGCGGTCTGGAAATCAAGACCGAACAGCCCCAGAATCATTGTCAGCGCGACAAAACAAAGAATATATAAGTAGAAAAAGCCCATAACCGCGTCCAGAACCGGTTCCGGAACAGGCCGTTTGTTATAATAGGCCAGCACCACTGCATGCGGGCGCAACAGCCGCGCCAGCTGGACTTTGATATTTGCTGCCAGGACCTGAAGCCTGAACATTTTGATGCCGCAGGTGGTCGACCCGGCACAACCGCCAATAAACATGCAGATCAGAAGCAGAGTTGTGGATGACCCGCCCCATAAGGCAAAATCAGCTGTGCCATAGCCGGTACCGGTCATCACCGACACCGCATTAAACGATGACAGCCGCAAGGCTTCTGCCCAGCTATGTCCGTCTCGGTTCAGATCAAAAGTGATCAGCAAAATCACCGCCGCCATCAGCACCGCAAACCATCTGACCTGCGGGTCTTTAATCAGGCCCCGCCAGCCGCCGCGGGTCAGCGCCAGATAATGCACAAAAGGCAGGCTGCCTACAATCATCCCGCCGATCACAATCAGCTCAATCAGATGCGAGTCAAATGCGCCGATAGATGAGGTTTTTGTTGAATAGCCGCCTGTCGCCAGAGTTGTCATCGCATGGGCCAGCGCATCAAAAGACGGCATACCTGCCCCGGCCAGCATCGCTGTCCATAAAATGGTCAGCCCGGTGTAAACCGCAAAAATGCCGCCTGCCAGCTGTGTTGCTCTCGGGATCACCTTATCAGCGGTTTCAAAAGATTCTGTCCTGAACAGCTGCATCCCGCCAACAGACAGCATCGGCAGGACCGCCATCGCCATCACAATGATGCCGACACCACCCAGCCATTGCAGCAACGCCCGCCAGATCAAAAGACCTGATGATGCCTGTTCAATATCGCTTAAGATTGTTGATCCGGTGGTAGTGATGCCAGATGTGGATTCAAAAACCGCATCCACCACAGACAGATTTAAAGTGGAAAAATAAAACGGTAAGGCCCCAAACAGCCCGATCAGGACCCAGGCGCCATTGGTCAGCAGAAAGGCTTCCTTCAGGCCGAGATCTGTACCTTTAATGCGGCCATTGGCCAGCCATAAACATATGCCGATAAAGCCGGAAAACAGGGCTGCTGCGGCAAAAGCCTGCCAGTCTGCATTGCCGTTGGCCAGATCAAAGCTCATGGGGATCAGCATCGACACAGCCAGAATGGACAATAAAAGGCCCAATATTTTGAGAACAGGTGCAGCGTGCATCAGCCTTGTCTCGCCTCATCCTCATCCGTTCAGCCTGGCCGGGCCAGCCTGTTTTGTGCGGGTGTGTTTGAGGTTATAGGCGTGTTTTAGGGGAGATGTCCAGCCAAACTAGCCAAGTTTGATCTGCTGGTAAAACCGCTCACGCAGGTCAGTATCTGTCTGAAATACACCTGTGAAGCGGGTTGTGACCATTGATACACCCTGCTTTTTCACACCTCTGGTGGTCATGCACTGATGCTGGGCATCAACCAAAATGGCCACCCCTTTTGGTTTCAGGGCGTTCTGAATCGCACTCGCGACCTGGGCTGTCATGGTTTCCTGGGTCTGCAGACGCCGGCCGAAACTGTCCAGCACGCGGGCCAGTTTGGAAATACCGACCACCCGCCTGTCCGGCAGATAGGCAATATGGGCCTGACCCAAAATAGGG
The DNA here is from genome assembly GCA_937988715.1 of uncultured Alphaproteobacteria bacterium. GTDB lineage: Bacteria > Pseudomonadota > Alphaproteobacteria > Puniceispirillales > Puniceispirillaceae > JADHLI01. The sequence continues at coordinate 10,932 of CALKIF010000047.1, forward strand.
ACCATGTGATGCTCGCAATGTGACTGCAGATCAATCCCGCGCAACATCACCATATCATCATAGCCTTCAACCTCTTCAAAGGTCCGGGCCAGCATCTCTTCAGGATCATCTGCATAACCAGAGAAAAATTCCTCATAGGCCCGCACCACACGTGCCGGCGTGTCGACCAGCCCTTCACGGGACGGATCATCACCTGCCCAGCGCAGCAGAACATCTACTGCCTGCTCAGCTTCAGCACGGCTGGGCTTGTTATCGTCACGTAAAGAGGTCGTTTCGGTATCTGGGTTGGTGCTGTCATATGGTGTCATGACTATAGTCCGATCTTAAATAAATCTGATATGGCAACATCGACGAGCCGGTCATAATGTCACTCTTCTTCAGCCCTTATTCGGGCTGTTCCTTTTTTCCTATACGCTGATTCCTGTTCTGAAGATCAGGCAGAATCGTCACCGCGCGCCAGAGCTTAGGCGAAAAGCCGCTACAGGTAAACCTGAAAGCAAGGGGGCTCTTCTCTTCAGCATAGGGTCTGGCTATTGACAAAAGGGGGCGAAGACAGATACCCATAACAGGTCTGGTGCGGGTGTAGCTCAGTTGGTAGAGCGCAAGCTTCCCAAGCTTGAGGTCGCGGGTTCGAGACCCGTCGCCCGCTCCATCTGAACTTGGCGGCTGCGGTGTGATAAAACAGCCGGCGTCACAACTAAATTACACAAAACGGTTGAAATTTTATGTCGGTGTCTGTATGAAGGGCATCAAAATGGTCAGGACAATTGTACTTGTGCCGTTCTGGCCATTCTCCCGATTTCTTTACCAACCGCGGCGTTTGCTTTGTTGAAGAGGCGCTGTTCCTATCCGAATCGCGAGATACCCAAAGGCTCTGTCACAGGCACGGGCACAGCCAGCACAAAAGCCCTTCACAATCAGGGCGGGCATAACCATATGCTGAATATAACCACAAACGGAGTGACATTAATGACGAAGACAACACTTTCAGGTCAGAAAATTGCAATCATGGTCGCCACAGGATTTGATGAACAGAATTTCATCGAAATCCAGAAAATGCTGATGGGCCAAAATGCACAACTGAAGGTGATTTCGCCAGTTGCAGGTCTGGTCCATGGGCGGACCGGCACACAGCTGGGCATGTCTTATCCGGTTGACGCGCTTCTGTCGGAAACGCTGGCGGTTGATTATGACGGACTTATCATCCCGTTTGGTGAAGCTCATTTATCTGTTCTGGCTGAAGAATTACATGCATCGCGCATCATCAGGGCTTTCCTGAGAGAAGATATGCCTGTTCTGGTCCAGGCAGATGCGCTGAAGCTGATCAGTGAGATTGACAGCTCAATCCAGCCAGATGCGCTGCAGTCACAAGGCGAGACCGGGCGGCATAACCGTCTGTTGTGGGCGGCGGCTGATACAGCCATGTCAACCATCACCAGAGAATTTGTATCCACCTGTCTTTCAGATAACAGTGACGACAGCGCAGCCGCTTAAAACAGCGCAGGCATTCTGGCCTGACCGCAGGCCAGCGCAGAAGACGCTCAGGACGCTATGACCATGAAACTGCCTTCGCCTTGTATCAGCATCTGCCAGATTGATCCGGTCAGCCAGAATTGCATGGGCTGTTACCGGACCCGGCAGGAAATTGCCAGATGGCCGGCGATGACAGCTGATGAACAACAGCTTCTGCTGCAACAGCTGAAACAACGCCGGGCCGAGAAGACAGGCATTCAGGCCCGATCAAGCAAACGCCGCCGCCAACAGGGGTGAGATATGAAAACATCATTCGCTGACTTATGCGCTTCACGCGACTGGCTACTGGCGGATGGGGCCACCGGTACAAACCTGTTCCGGGCCGGACTTGAAACGGGGTATCCGCCGGAATTATGGAATCAGGAATATCCTGAACGGGTGACCAGTTTGCACACAGAATTTGTGCAGGCGGGTGCAGACATTATCCTGACCAATTCTTTTGGCGGGACCGCGCACCGGCTCAAGCTGCATCAGGCCGAAACGCGTGTGGCAGAGCTGAATGAGGCGGCTGCCCGTCTTGCCCGTTCGGTTGCTGATTCAGCAGACAGGCCGGTTCTGGTGGCTGGCTCAATGGGCCCGACAGGAGAGCTGTTTGAACCGCTTGGCGCGCTGCGGCCTGACGAGGCTGAACAGGCCTTTGCTGAACAGGCGATCGCGCTGGCGGCTGGCGGGGCTGATTTGCTGTGGATAGAAACCATGTCGTCTGTGGAAGAAATTGAAGCGGCGGTGCGGGGCGCGCGTCATACAGATTTGCCTGTTGCCGCAACCATGACATTTGATACCGCAGGCCGGACCATGATGGGCATCACCCCGGCGGCCTATGCTGATGTTGCGGCGGGCCTCAATATTGATGCATTTGGCGCGAATTGCGGGATCGGCCCGGCTGAGCTGTTGGATTCTGTTCATGGATTTGTTGAACATGATGCCCGATTGCCGATGATCGCAAAGGGCAATTGCGGCATTCCGGCCTATGTTGACGGCGAAATTCATTATCACGGCACACCAGAGCTGATGGCAGATTACGCGGTTCTGGCCCGGGATTCCGGTGTGAAAATCATCGGCGGCTGCTGTGGGACCAGCCCAGAGCATGTCAGGGCGATGGCCCAGGCGCTTCAGACCACACCACCTGGTCCGGCCACACGTAATGATGTGGCTGCAAAACTGGGTGAGGCGTGGCGTAATGTGCCGGAAAAACCTTCGTCTGAGCAAGCCGGGCGGCGCCGTCGTCGTCGGCGGGGCTGATCACAGCACGTCATTCACGCAAATCATAGACTAAGACTTGCAGTTTACCTGTTTTGATGCATACTGCGGCAGGTTTTTTTACCGGTGATTCTTTAGTGACGGAGACTGACATGTTGCATGCGTATCGCTCACATCATTGCGGGGCATTAAGGCCCTCTGATATTGGCCAGACTGTCAGGATATCCGGCTGGGTGCACCGCAAACGCGATCATGGCGGGGTTGTGTTTATTGATCTGCGCGACCATTACGGGCTGACCCAATGTGTTGTTGACAGCACCGATGCGGCCTTTTCCGGGGCAGAAGCGGTCCGCAATGAATCTGTTGTCACCATCACCGGCACAGTCCGGGCCCGTTCAGAAGATACCGTGAATACCAGCCTGCCTACAGGCGCGATTGAAGTTCATATTGATGAATTTACCGTTCAGTCTGCAGCAGACACATTGCCGCTTCAGGTTAATTCTGATGAAGATTCAGGTGAAGATGTGCGCCTGCGCTATCGTTATCTGGATCTGCGGCGCAGCCGGCCTCATGCCAATATCATGCTGCGGGCACAGGTGATCCAATCTATCCGCCAGCGCATGGTGGAACAGGGATTTACTGAATTCCAAACGCCTATTCTGACTGCCTCATCGCCTGAAGGCGCGCGCGATTTTCTGGTGCCTGCCCGCCTGCATCCGGGCAAATTCTATGCTCTGCCGCAGGCCCCTCAGCAATTTAAACAGCTGATCATGGTTTCCGGTTTTGACCGTTATTTCCAGATTGCGCCTTGTTTCCGTGATGAAGACAGCCGTGCGGATCGCAGCCCGGGTGAGTTTTACCAGCTTGATCTTGAGATGAGCTTTGTTGAACAGGCAGATGTGTTTGGTGCTGTTGAACCGGTCATCCGCGGTGTGTTTGAAGAGTTTTCAGACAAAACAATAGATCCTGATTTTGTGCATATCCCGTTTGATGAGGCGATGCTGAAATATGGCTCAGACAAGCCGGATTTACGAATTCCGATTGAAATCGCGGATGTGACCGATATTTTTGCGGGCTCTGGGTTTTCCATTTTTGCCAAAAATATCGAAAAAGGGGCTGTGGTGCGGGCCGTGCCTGGGCCAGGATGTGGCAGCCGGGCGATTGCGGACAGAATGAACAGCTGGGCCCAGGGCGAAGGCGCACCGGGGATGGGGTATATCATCTTTGGTGAGGGCGAGGCCCGCGGGCCGGTGGCCAAGGCCCTTGGTCCGGAAAAGTCTGAGGAAATCCGCAGCCGCTTGAACCTGAAGGATGGCGATGCTGCCTTTTTTGCTTGTGCCCCTGCAGGTGAGGCGGCCAGCCTGGCCGGCCGGGCGCGCCAGCGCATCGGCTCAGAGCAGAATCTGATCGATGAGTCAGTGTTCAAATTCTGCTGGATTGTCGATTTCCCGATGTATGAGCTGGATGAGACCACTGGCAAAATTGAATTCTCACACAACCCGTTCTCGATGCCGCAAGGCGGGCTTGAGGTCCTGAACAGCCAGGACCCGCTGACTATCAAGGCCTGGCAGTATGATCTGGTCTGTAACGGGGTGGAATTATCAAGCGGGGCGATCCGGAACCATCTGCCTGAGGTGATGTATAAAGCTTTTGAAATTGCCGGATATGGGCCAGAAGTGGTTGATGATCAATTTGCCGGTATGATCAATGCGTTCAAATTTGGCGCGCCGCCGCATGGCGGCATTGCCCCGGGTATTGACCGGATGGTGATGCTGATCGCTGACGAGCCGAATATCCGTGAGGTGATTTTGTTCCCGATGAACGGCAAGGCCGAAGATCTGATGATGAATGCCCCGTCAGAGGTGGATGATACCGCCCTTCGCGAGCTGCATATCAGACGCCAGCTGCCGCGCAAATCATCATAGATTGTCTGGCTGCCGTCAGCCAGATATTGAGCTAGTGGCGCGCGCTTAAATGATGTGTGACCACCAGAACCGCACAAAGCAGCACAACCGCGCCGGCCTGATGCAGGGCCCCTGCCCAGACAGGCACGCCCAGCAGTAAGGTGGTCAGGCCCAGAGCGAACTGGCAGAACACCACCACACCCATAATATGCGCCGCCAGGCCCATTCCCCGCCGCAGCGCGACAACCCACAGACCAATGACAGCCAGCAGCGCCAGCACCGCAATCCAGCGGTGATGGAACTGGGCAGATGCCGGATTTTCAAACGGGTCAGCCAGCCCGGCCTCACCATATTCAACCGGCACCAGGCCCGTGCCCATCAGCGGATATTCATTATACAAAAGCCCTGCATCCATCCCCGCCACAAAGGCGCCGGCAATAATGGTCAGCCCAACCAGCACAATCGTTGCCGCCGCATGACCGGACGGCATTTTTGCCCGCCCATAGCGCAGATTGAGCGCGGTCCATAACAACAGGCTTAAGATAATCAGCGCCATGCTGAGATGCGTGGCAAGACGATATTGTGAGACGGCCGGATTATCCACCAGACCTGAAGTGACCATCCACCAGCCGATCACGCCCTGCAGACCGCCCAGCACCAGCAGACCCAGCAAGGGCAGCCCATAGCCGCTTGGAATTCGCCCAGACAGCCAGAAAAACAACAGCGGCAGACCAAAAGCCAACCCCAGCAGGCGGCCCCAGACCCGATGCACATATTCCCAGAAAAAAATCACCTTAAATCCGGCCAGGTCCATATCAGTGTTAATGTCCTGAAATTCCGGTGAGGCCTGATAAAGGGTGAAGACCCGCATCCATTCAGCGTCTGACAGAGGTGGCAGAATACCCATCAAGGGCCGCCATTCAACCATCGACAAGCCGCTGCCGGTCAGGCGTGTCACCCCGCCAATAACAACCATGATACCGACCAGCACAGCCATGCCGAACAGCCACCAGACAAGGGCGCGGTCAAAATGATGCGAAGGTGAGGGTGTGGTCAGTCCTGTCATATGCCTGTACTGAATATCTGTTCGGTGGTGGGGTCAGGTGATGAGAAAGTCCTACCGCAAACCAGATGCTGACAAAAGCAAGAACGCGCTGTGAGCGATATTATGCCGCAACTGTTCTGTCTGGTTGATCCGCTGAGAAAGCACAGAACAGGCCGCTATTTTCAAAAAAATTCATTTTTTAGCGGCCCTTGTCTTGACTCTTTTCCCAATATTCCCCACCTAGGGCTCAAGCAAAGTCTGGCACTCTGACTTGCAGAGTGCTAGCCACAGCGAAACACAACAAATCGTTTTGGGAAAAGTTTGGAGGCACAGGCATGAAATTTCGGCCGCTTCACGACCGTGTTCTTGTTGAGCGCGAAGAATCAGAAGAAAAATCAGCTGGCGGGATCATCATTCCGGATACAGCAAAAGAAAAGCCGATGCAGGGCAAGATTGTTGCTGTTGGGTCAGGCAGCAAAGATGAGCAGGGCAAAGTCACCCCGCTGGACGTCAAAGAAGGCGATACCGTTCTGTTCGGCAAATGGTCAGGCACAGAAATCAAGCTGGATGGCACTGATTACCTGATCATGAAGGAATCAGACATTATGGGCATCGTTGGCTGAACGGCCTGATCCCGCCCTGTTATAAGATTTAGTCCAAACCTAAAAAGGAAGAGAGAGAAATGGCTGCAAAAGACGTAAAATTCGGTTCTGATGCACGTGCACGCATGATGGAAGGGGTGGATACCCTGGCGAATGCTGTGAAGGTAACGCTTGGCCCGAAAGGCCGTAATGTGGTTCTGGAAAAAGCCTTTGGCGCCCCACGTATCACCAAAGATGGTGTGACCGTTGCCAAAGATATCGAACTGTCAGACAAGTTCCAGAACATGGGTGCACAGATGGTGCGCGAAGTGGCCTCTAAGGCGAATGACGCTGCTGGTGACGGCACCACAACCGCGACTGTTCTGGCTCAGGCAATTGCTCAGGAAGGCGCCAAGTCAGTCGCCGCTGGCATGAACCCGATGGACCTGAAGCGCGGTATCGATATGGCTGTTGAAGCTGTCGTTGCCTCACTTGAAACACAGTCCAAGAAAATCACCACATCTGATGAGGTTGCCCAGGTCGGCACCATTTCAGCCAATGGTGAAAGCGATATCGGTCAGATGATTGCTGAAGCCATGGAACGTGTGGGCAATGAAGGTGTGATCACTGTTGAAGAAGCCAAGAGCCTGGACACAGAGCTGGATGTTGTTGAAGGCATGCAGTTCGACCGTGGCTATCTGTCTCCTTACTTTGTGACAGACGCTGAAAAGATGCGCGCCACTCTGGAAGACCCGTACATCCTGCTGCATGAAAAGAAGCTGTCAAATCTTCAGGACATGCTGCCCATCCTGGAAAAGGTTGTGCAGTCTGGTCGTCCGCTGCTGATCATTGCAGAAGATATCGAAGGTGAGGCGCTGGCCACACTGGTTGTTAACCGTCTGCGTGGCGGCCTGAAGGTCGCTGCTGTCAAGGCCCCTGGCTTTGGTGACCGCCGCAAGGCCATGATGGAAGATATTGCCATCCTGACCAACGGTTCAGTTATTTCCGAAGAAATCGGCATCAAGCTGGACAGCGTGACACTGGATATGCTGGGCACAGCCAAGCGTGTTGAAATCACCAAAGAAGAAACCACCATCGTTGATGGGGCAGGCGCCAAGGATGATATCGAAGCCCGTTGTAACCAGATCCGTGCACAGGCTGAAGAAACCACTTCAGACTATGACCGTGAAAAGCTGCAGGAACGTCTGGCCAAGCTGGCTGGCGGTGTAGCTGTTATCCGTGTTGGCGGTGCAACAGAGGTTGAAGTGAAAGAACGCAAAGACCGTGTTGACGATGCGATGCACGCCACCCGGGCAGCGGTTCAGGAAGGTATCGTTCCTGGTGGCGGTTCAGCTCTGGTCAAGGCGATTCCAAGCCTTGATGGTCTGAAGCCAGCCAATAGTGATCAGGAAGTTGGTATCAACATCATCCGTCAGGCCATTCAGGCCCCGGCCCGCCAGATTTCAATGAATGCTGGCGATGAAGGTGCGGTTGTGGTTGGCAAGCTGATGGAAACCACAGACGCAAACCTTGGCTATAATGCCCAGACAGGTGAATTTGAAGACCTGATCAAAGCGGGTGTGATTGACCCGACTAAGGTTGTCCGCTCTGCTCTGCAGAACGCCGCTTCAGTCGCTGGCCTGCTGATCACCACCGAAGCAATGGTAGGTGAAAAGGACGAACCTAAAGCCGCCGCCCCAGCAGCCCCTGATATGGGCGGCATGGGCGGTATGGGCGGTTTCTAAGACGCCTGATTGTCTGAACGATAAAACAAAGCGGCCGGGCGGATATTTCTCCCCCGGCCGTTTTTTTTATGCCTCATTCCGTTCCTAAAAACACTTTGCTTCTGGCGATGGCGTCGGCCAGGCCGGTCCGCACAATTTCCACATCAGGCGGAAAGGCAGAGGTCAGCCGGGTCGGCAGACGGCTGTCCAGCATGATAAACACGCCTTTGTCATCAGCCCGCCTGATCAACCGCCCGAAGGCCTGGCGCAGTTTCATCCGCGTGATCCGGTCTGTCCAGGCATCACGGCCCTGCCAGGCGGCCCGGGCCCGGAACAGCATGTCAGGGCGCGGCCAGGGCACCCGGTCATAAATCATCATGCGCAACGCTTCTCCTGGCACATCCACCCCGTCACGCACCGCATCTGTGCCGATCAGAACAGACCGTCTGTCTTCTCTGAACAGCTGCAGCAGGGTCTGCAAATTCATCCGGTCCATATGCTGGGCATAAAGCGGGATATCAGCCTCGCTCAGCCGCCGCATCAGCTCTGGCCAGGTGCTGCGCAGACGCATGATAGAAGTGAACAGGCCCAACGCCCCGCCTTCAGCAGCAATCATCAGCGCGGCCATAGCCGCGGCCACGCCGTCTGCTCTGTCTCTGGCGACATCATTGACGATGAAAATCCGGGATTGCCGCGCATAATCAAAAGGTGAGGCATGTTCGCTCAGCAAGGCCGGATGGGCCAGATGCGCCGCCCCGGAGAGCAGCTTGGCAGAGGCCCAGCCTTCATGGCCTGCCTGCGCATCACCCGCCTCAGCCCTTATTTCATCTTTCAAGGTCGCTGAGGTCACCGCCACACCATGTGCGCTGCCCAGAACTTGCTCAGCAAACGGCACAGTCGGGTCCAGCCAATGCCGCAACAGGCCCAGATCAATATCTGTACCCTCACGTCTGTCAATCTGCATCCAGTCAACAAACCCGTCCCGTCCGTCGCCGGTCAGATCAGCCAGCATCATCATCCAGGCCGCTACCGGTCCTGAGGCGCGCCGGACAAGGCCGCGTGCCGCCCCTTCAATCCGTGTCCGGGTCTGGCTGTCCAGGCTGTCAGCCTCTTCATCCAGCAGCCCCTGCAGGTAGCTGGCCAGTTTCATCAGCGGGTCTGACAGCTTGGCCAGACTGTCTCTGAAACTCAGGCCTGTATCAATGATCGCCTGCGGTACAGGATACAGGTCAGCCTGCAGATCATATTGGCTGTCAGGGCTGGCCGCCCGGTCATAAACCGCCTGTCTGACCGCCGCAAAAAAAGCTTCAGCAGGGCCGGCCGGGCTGGCCTCATTCAATCTCTTGCGCCAGCCTGTCCCGGGCAGAATCCGCGCAGCCTCACTGGCCGCTTCCAGGGCCGCCAAAGCCCCCTCATCATCAGCAACCAGTTCTGATAAGCGTTTTTCAAGGCCGCGTGCCCGTCCCCGGCGGCCATCTTCAGCCCCTCTGACCCAGCGCCTCAGCTCGGCTGCCTCACCTGCGGTCAGGGCGGCGGCAAAGGCGCTGTCTGCCGCATCAAACACATGATGGCCCTCATCAAAAATATAGCGGGTCGGCCGGAATTTATCATCTGGCCCGCTCAAGGCGGCCTGGATCATCACCAGCGCGTGATTGGCAATGACGATATCGGCCTGCCGGGCGGTACGCACAGACCGTTCAACAAAACATTTATGATAATGGCTGCAGGCAGAATGAATACATTCACCGCGCCGGTCAGCCAGGCCTAAGCTGGCCCGTGTACCGATCAGATCGATCAGCCAGGCCGGAAAGCTGGCCCCGGTCAGATCACCATCCGGGCTGGCGGACGCCCATCTGGCCATCAGCCCCAGCGCAACGGCATCTGCGGGCTGGCCAGGCAGGCGTGACAGGGCTTCTTCCAGATTCAGCAGACATAAATAATTCTCGCGGCCTTTGCGGATCACAACTCTTTTCTCAGCTGTTTTGCTCCGGTCATACAGCCGGGACAGCTCATCAGCGATCTGATGCTGCAATGTGCGGGTATAGGTCGACACCCAGACAGATGCCTTGTTGGCGTCTGCCCACAGGCTGGCCGGAGCCAGATAGCCCAGCGTTTTGCCCGTTCCGGTTCCGGCTTCAGCCAGCAGGAAAGCGGGTCCGGGTACGGCGTCCGGGCTAGCGAAGACAGGGCTCAGCGCGGCGGCATAATCAGACTGGCTTTGCCGGACTTCTGCGGCCTCACCCAGCATGTCTGCCAGCCGGGCCCGCGCCTCATCTGGCATCACCGGGCGGGTGCCGGGCTCACCACGGGGCGGGGCCTCGTCAATTTCATCCAGATCTGCCCAGATTGCGCCTGCTCGGCCATCTGGCGGGCCAGGCGGGCCAGATACCGCGCCCAGACAGCTTAAAACCGGGCCTGCCCACTGCCAGCCGCCCCGGCCCATCATATCCGCCAGACGGGCCAGTTTTTGCTTGTCTGCTTCTGGCAACACAACCAGCTCATCAAGCAAACACCGGGCCGCCCGGATAATCGTCAGGGCTTTGTCTTCTGCTGAAAGCGGGGCGGCAAGGCCAAGCCGGCTGGCCAGACCAGAAGGGGTGGGCAGACAAAATTGTGCAGGCCGGACAAAGGCAAACAGCTCCAGCACATCTACCGGTTTCACCAGCTCTGCATTCAGCCGGGCCTCAGTCCATTTGCGGTGACAAATCAGAATCTGTTTCTGGCGGGTTATCTCGTCCGCGTGCCTCATATCGGGATGTGTAATCTCCCCCTCAGGAGAGATCATCACAACACCATTAAAGTCGGGAAACAGAACGGGAAATTCGCTCACATCTAACGGGGTGTTCATGTCTGGCACTATAGACCAGAGCCGCCTGTCTTGCCCAGCTTTTATGCTGCGAAGACTTGACCGCATCTGGCTGACCACTTATCACCTAATCCGAACAACGCTGTAGGCTGGCTGTGCTGGCCATGACGGCCTGTCAGGGCCAAAGCGATGATAATAACAGGAACACCCCGCCCCGTGTCTGTAGATGAACTAAAATCACTTGCTGAACAGGCCAAGGCCTGGCCCTTTGCTGAAGCCCGCGCGCTGCAGGCCCGCTTATCTAAACTGAAAGCCGATACCCCTGACCGGCCGGTTTTGTTTGAAACCGGCTATGGCCCGTCCGGTCTGCCGCATATTGGTACCTTTGGCGAGGTGGTCAGAACCTCTATGGTGCGCCATGCTTTTGAATGTCTGACCGGCCGCCAGACACGGCTGGTCTGTTTCTCGGATGATATGGATGGTCTGCGCAAAGTCCCTGATAATGTGCCAAACCCGGACATGATTGCTGACTATCTGCAGATGCCGCTGACAAAGGTACCTGATCCGTTTGGCACGCACCCTTCATTCGGGGCGCATAATAATGCACGCCTGCAGGCCTTTCTGGACAGTTTTGGTTTTGATTACGAATTCATCAGCGCCACAGATATGTATAGATCAGGCCGGTTTGACAAAGCGTTGCTGGATATTCTGGCGAATTATGACGCTGTCACGAATGTGATCCTGCCGACCCTGGGCCCGGAGCGGCGCGAAACCTACAGCCCGTTTCTGCCGGTCTGCCCGCGTACCGGCCGGGTTCTGCAGGCCAAAGTGATTGGGCAAAACAGCGCGGCAGGTGAAATCACCTATCATGATCCTGAAACAGACGAGGCGGTCACTGTGCCGGTCACCGGGGGCAGCTGCAAGCTGCAGTGGAAAGCAGACTGGGCAATGCGCTGGTATGCGCTGGGTGTGGATTATGAGATGAGCGGCAAGGATCTGATTGACTCTGTCACCCTGTCCTCAAAGATCGTCAGGGCGCTGGGCGCCACCCCGCCAGCCGGATTTTCTTATGAGCTGTTCTTGGATCAGAATGGTGAGAAAATCTCCAAATCAAAAGGAAACGGCCTGTCTGTTGAAGACTGGCTGCGCTATGGCAATCCTGAATCACTAGCATTGTTTATGTATGGCCAGCCGAAACGGGCGAAACGGTTGTATTTTGATCTGATCCCAAAAACAGTGGATGAGTTCTATACCCATAAAGATAAGCTGGCTGAGGCTGAGGCCGCGGCTGCGCTAGAAAATCCGGCCTGGCATATCCGCCTGGATAAGGGGGCTGCGGCCGGGGCAATGCCGGTCAGTTTTTCATTGTTGCTGAATCTGGCGGCGGTCTGTTCGGCTGAAACCTCAGCAACCCTATGGGGCTATATCCGCGCCTATGCCCCGCAGACCAGCCCTGAATCCCATCCCGAACTTGACCGGCTGGCAGGCTATGCTGTGCAGTTCTATCAGGATCGGGTGCGGCCGACCAAACAATACCGCCTGGCCACCGCGACGGAAAAACAATATATCACCGCCCTGCGTGAGGCCCTTGCCGCCCTGCCTGATGATGCACCGGCTCAGGATGTACAGTCAGCTGTCTATGCGGCAGGCAAAGAGCATTATGAAAATCTGCGCGACTGGTTCACCTGTCTGTATGAAACCATGCTGGGCCAGACACAGGGCCCGCGTATGGGCAGCTTCTTCCGGCTTTATGGTCTTTCTGAATCTGTCGCGTTATGTGATAAGGTTCTGGCAGATGAGCTGGTTGACCCGTCCTGATACCCGCATCTGACGCCCGCTGATAACAAACAGGAATACCGAAGATAACAGATGTGGCAACTGGCAGCAAAATTCACCCGGTCTTTGCCGGCGGAACTGGCGCATAACCTGACGGTTCACGCCTTGCGGCTGGGCCTGTCACCCGTATCAGACCAGATATTATTGCCGGTAAGCTGTGCTGGTCTTAGGTTTGACAACCCGCTGGGGCTGGCGGCCGGGTTCGATAAAAATGCTGAGGCGTATTTAGGCGCGTTCAGGCTGGGGTTCGGCAGTGTTGAAGTGGGCACCATCACACCACAGCCACAACCCGGAAACCCGCGCCCGCGCGTATTTCGACTGCCGGCTGATCAGGCGGTTATTAACCGCTATGGGTTTAATTCCAAAGGCATGCAGGTGGCCGCAGATAATCTGGCGCGCCGCCCGACCTCTCATGGGGTTCTGGGCGTCAATATCGGGGCCAATAAGCTGAGCGAAGACAAACCGGCTGATTACCATAAAACCGCCGCCCATCTCAGCCGCTATGCAGATTATCTGACGGTTAATCTGTCCTCACCCAACACGCCGGGTCTGCGTGATTTGCAGCATGAAGACGGGCTGAAAGCCTGCCTGAGGGCGGCGTTTGACGGCCGTGATGAGGCCGGCGGGCCAAAGAACAAACGCCCACCTGTCTTTGTCAAACTGGCCCCGGATCTGAATATAGGGGACCTGCACCGGTCAATGGATATCGCGCTGCAGGCAGGTGTGGCCGGGTTTATTCTGACCAACACCACCATCGCCCGGCCAGAGACACTGCGCGCGCCGCATCGGGCTGAGGCTGGCGGTCTGTCCGGCCAGCCGCTTAACGATATGGCCCAACAGATGATGGCAGAGGCCACCGCCCATCTGCGCCGGACAGGAACATCAGCTGGTCTTATTGGTGTGGGCGGAATCGGGTCTGCTGAACAGGCTTATGCCCGGCTTTTGGCCGGGGCTGATCTGCTCCAGCTTTATACCGCTCTTGCCATGGGCGGGCCCCTGGTGGTCACCCGTATATTGACCGGATTACGCCGGATGATGGCGGCAGATGGCGTTTCTGTGGTGGCTGAGGTGAAAGAGGCGGGCTTGTCTGCTGAACAGGCGGTCAGGCACGCGGCGCACGTTGCGAGAGAATCTGCAACGTTTCAATCAGACAATTGAATTTGGCCGCAGGCGGGCTGCGCACCAGATCGGCCGGCTCCTCATACGGGCTCATGGCTTTTGACATTGTGCGGAAATAAATCAGCACAAACAGCCGTAACGCCTGTGCCAGACGCAGGCTGCCTGAGCGGATCTTCAGCTCTGTGCACAGCATGGACAGGCTCAAGTTTTCATGGTCCAGAATACTGTCCACACAATCCCAGACATAAGTTTCCAGCTGCAGAGATGTGCGTCTTCCCGCAATGTAAATATTGCGTTTAACCGGTGTGTTCAGAAACAATTTCGCTGTCTTCATCGGTTCAGACTACCAGCAAAATCTTAATTAATCGTAAATATGGGAAAGTTTTTTGGTCTTTTAGATTATCCGCTTTGGTTATCTGTCTGCCTGCTCGTTTGACTTGACCTTTTTCCTGTTTGTCTTTATAACTCCGCGACAATTCGAATTTTGGTGCTGGCGTGACCAGCGGGAAAGGACACAACAGATGTCAAAGCGTTGTCAAATTACCGGTAAAGGCGTGATGTCAGGCAACAATGTCAGCCATGCGAATAACCGGACCCGCCGCAAGTTTCTGCCCAATCTGCAGCGGACCAGCATGTCTTCAGAAATTTTAGGCCGTGATGTGACATTGCGGGTGTCTGTAAATGCTATCCGGACCATTGAAAAACATGGCGGTCTGGATGCTTTTCTGCTGCAGGCCCGTAACGCAGAACTGGCTGATGAAGCCCGCTCCCTGAAGCGTGAGATTTTGGCTGCCCAGTCTGCCTAAGCGGCGTTTCTCGCTTTTTTTGAGATTTAAAAAAACCCTGCTGAACCGGCAGGGTTTTTTCTGTTCTGTTGGCTGCTTTTAGAGACAGCTCAGCGTTTGAACCGGCGCAACGGCCCTGATGATTTATCCTCATCAAACAGATCCGCCAGCTCACCAATAACCGTACCGCCCAGCTGGTCAACATCAGTTATCGTTACCGCCCGCTTATAATAGCGGGTGACATCATGGCCAATCCCGATCGCCAGCAACTGTACCGGCGATTTTGTCTCGATCATTGAGATGGTCTGGCGCAGATGCTTTTCCAGATAATTGCCGCTGTTTGAAGACAGGGTTGAATCATCTACCGGCGCGCCATCAGAAATTACCATCATGATGCGCCTGTCTTCTGGCCGGCTGATCAGCCGGTCATGTGCCCAGATCAGGGCCTCGCCATCAATATTTTCTTTCAGGATGCCTTCTCTTAACATCAGGCCCAGCGATTTGCGCGCCCGGCGCATGGGCTGGTCAGCTGATTTATACACAATATGGCGCAAATCATTCAGCCGCCCGGGCATCGCCGGCTTGCCGGCCCCCTGCCAGGCTTCTCGTGACTGGCCGCCTTTCCAGGCCTTGGTGGTAAAGCCCAGAATTTCAACCTTTACCCCGCACCGCTCCAGGGTCCGGGCCATGATATCAGCGGTCACAGCGGCAATGGTAATCGGCCGGCCCCGCATTGATCCTGAATTATCCAGCAGCAAGGTGACGATGGTGTCTCTGAATTTGGTGTCTTGTTCTTGTTTATAGGACAGCGCGCTGAACGGTTGGGTGACCACCCGGTGCAGCTTGCCCGCATCCAGCAGGCCTTCTTCGAGATCAAATTCCCATGACCGGTTCTGAAAGGCCATCAGCTTGCGCTGCAGCCTGTTGGCCAGTTTGCCGATCATCTGATTCAGATTTTCCAGATGCCGGTCCAGCATCCCGCGCAACCGCTCCAGCTCTTCTGGATCACATAAATCGGCCGCATCAACAATTTCATCATACTGATCAGTGAAAATCCGGTAGGCATCGGGGTCAGGTTTCATCTGATAAGGGTTCTGGCCGGGCTCACCACCGGGAGACTCACCATCTGTCATCCCGTCCATATCCGAATCAGCATCTATTTCGGTACTGTCATCTGAGGCCATGCCGGCGGCTTCACCATCCTGCTCTACGCCCTGACTGTCATCGCCGTCACTGTCATCTTCACCGCTTGCCGACTGGGCTTCATCTGACTGGCCATCATCTTGTGAGGCGTTGTCATCATTATCCTCATCAGACTCCTCGCCATCTTCATTCTGATCTGCAGCTTCGCCCAAATCAGACTGCAGCGCGCCAATAAGCCGTTTGGCCAGCTCTGCAAAATCCGCCTGATTGGTCTCACAGGACCGCATTTCTTCCAGCAGCTCACCTGCACGGGCGTTGATCCAGGGCCGCCATAGATCCATCACCATAGCGGTTGAGGCAGGCGGGGCCTCACCTGTCAGCGCTTCACGGACCATCAGGTGGACCGCTTCTACCACAGCGCCATCATCCCCTGTTTCCGGGGCACCAATTGTGGCGGCGGCGTATTTTTTTTCCAGCCGGGCGGTCAGGTTTTGGGCCACACCGGCCATCTGGTTCGCGCCCACAGCCTCAACCCGGGCGGTCTCTGCAGCTTCAAAAATTGCTTTTGCGGCTGGGGCATGCGGGCACAGGGTTTTGTGCATTTTCTCGTTATGATGGGCCAGCCACAAACCTGCTGAATCAGCGGCCCCGCGGCTGTCAGATCGCATCTTCTTGCCGGTTTCCCGCGGCAGCGCAGGCAGCCTGATTTCGGTCTTGCCAATATGGGTGTCCTGGCCGGCATAGCGCACAGGCCTGTCCACCCCGCCGGCAAGGGCGCGCAGGGCAGCGGCATTCGCTTTCAGAAAATCAGATGGCTCGTTCTGGCTCAACGTGCGGCGATCCTTCTTGTTCTGGTGCTGCGGGTCAGCGTGTTTTAAGACGCTTTTTGTGTCATCGCCGGGGCTTCTGGCAGATCAATACCAAAGATACGCTGGTAATATTCAGCCAGGGTCGGGCGTTCTATCTCATCACATTTGTTCAGGAAGCTCAGCCTGAACGCCAAGGTGATATCATTAAAGATAACCGCATTTTCGGCCCATGTCAGCACCGTACGCGGTGACATCAGGGTAGACAGATCGCCTGCCATAAACCCTTTACGGGTCATATCGGCCATCCGCACCATCTGGTCAATCTGCTTGCGCCCGTCTTCTGTCTGATAGGCTTTCTGCTTGGCCAGAATGATATTGACCTCATCTTCATGCGGCAGATAATTCAAGGTGGTAACAATAGACCATCTGTCCATCTGGCCCTGATTTATCTGCTGGGTGCCGTGATACAGGCCTGTGGTATCGCCCAGGCCCACTGTATTGGCCGTGGCAAACAAGCGGAAATTCGGGTTTGGCGTGATCACACGGCTGGTATCCAGCAAGGTCAGCTTGCCGTCAACTTCCAGAACACGCTGGATCACAAACATCACATCAGCGCGGCCAGCGTCATATTCATCAAACACCAGCGCCACACAATTCTGTAACGCCCACGGCAGAATGCCTTCACGGAATTCGGTGACCTGCTTGCCGTCTTTCAGCACAATCGCATCTTTGCCGACCAGATCAATACGGCTGACATGGCTGTCCAGATTGATCCGCATACATGGCCAGTTCAAGCGTGCCGCCACCTGTTCGATATGGGTGGATTTGCCGGTGCCGTGATAGCCTTGAACCATTACCCGCCGGTTATGGGAAAACCCGGCCAAAATTGCCAGCGTGGTGTCATGGTCAAACTGATAGTCAGGATCCACAGCGGGCACATAGGCAGACCCTACCGAAAATGCCGGTACTTTCAGGTCAATATCAAGCCCGAACACCTCTTTTACATCGACCTGTGTATCAGGGGCGGAAAGGGAATGTGCGGCCTGGCCATGGGTTGTTTCTGCGGACATGTATGTGTCTCCGAATCTTAACTTTACTCTAAAGGTTAGCAGTTATCAGGCATATAAGGAAAATGCAACGGCAAAAGACGAAACGAAAGCTGCTGAACAGGCTGTCTGTTTTGTCATCTGCCTGTGCGGAGAATTCCGGCCTGATCAGACTTGTGCAGTACTTTTACGCAGCACAGCATAAGCAAGATTTATTTCCTTCAGCCTGTCTTCGGCTTTCGGGTCTGACCGGTTATGATCAGGATGCAGCTTTTTGGCTAATTCTTTATATCTTTTCTTTATTGTTTCCTGATCTGAATCTGGCGTCAACTCAAACAGGGCAAAGGCTTTTTTCTGTTCGGTGGTCAGGTTCTGGGCCGCGGCATGTGCCGGGGTGTCAGCCTCGTCAAAGAAAGAAAATTTATCCTCAAACGGATCAGAACTGGCCAGTTTTGCAGACGGGCCTGTGCCAAATTTCCAGCTTGGCCGTTCCCAGGTTGTGGCCCTTCTGATTTCGCGCTCCAGCGCGTCCCCTTCCAGCCCGTCATAATAATTCCACTGGCTGTTGAACATACGGATATGATCAAGACAGAACCAGATATAGCTGCGCAGCTCTTGTCTGTTTTTCGGGGCGGGATGGGAGCCGATATCAAAACACCCTTCAGCCATACAGATATGCTGGCCTGTGTCTGATATCATCTGTTCACCGGCTTTGACCGCAAATTCAGGATCGATTTTCTGTTTCCGTCTCATGATTTTACAGTATAAATCAAGAACAAGGCTTTACAAGTTACAGACGTCACAAAAACAAGATAGTTGTCCTGTCTGTCTGCCAGCACAAAAAGAAAGGCTCAGGCCATGGCCGGTGAAGATAATACCATTGCTGATCAGATGACCGCACGGCTGGCGTCTGCCTTATCGCCGTCTGTTTTAAAGATCGAAGATGTCAGCTGGCAGCATGCTGGTCATGCCGGTGCCCGCCCTGGCGGGCAAAGCCATTTCAATCTGGAAATTGCTGCCCCGGCTCTGGACGGGCTCAGCCGGGTGGCCGCCCACAGAAAGATTAACACTGTTCTGGCTGATTTTCTGGCAGGGCCGGTTCACGCGCTTCAGATTACGATCCGCCGGCACAGCTGATATCCTCAGCTCTTATCCTGTTCCGCATAAGCAATACAGCTGTTGGTCAGGCTGGGCAGCGGTGTTTTCAGCTGCTGAGTCTGATCAGCACCGGTCGTATCACGTTTTTGCCGCGCTTTTTCCCCATATAAGGTCTGAAAGGCGGTGGTGGCCATCGGTCCCATTAATTCAGTGATATGGGTACATCCTTTCGGCCCGCCGATTGCGGTCTGGACTTTCCGCTTCCAGCCCGGGCCAATCTGCAGACCGATAAGGCCGGTGATGTTGTCTGCCCCTTTCGGGCAGATGGCATAAGGCCCGTGAACCGTCACCGCTTCTGCATGCTGGATCACCATATCAAAATCAATCGTGATCCTGACCTGCATATGATGCACAGGTGTGCCTGATGCGATCACCCCATGGGTAGAGGACGGAAAATCATAAGCCTTGGTGTCGATCAACTCGCCTTCAATATCCAGCAAGCCGTCTTTACGGGCGAACCCGCGGCAGGTCACCTGACGGTTATGCCTGTCTTCACGGGCGGCAGGTTCAGATAAATACAAGGTCTTCATTCTTTATCCTTATCGTCATCACTATGGTTTTTTCTGGGGGGCCACAGCCTTACAGAGGTGATCTGATTGCCCTGACGCGAGGTGATCTTGAACCGCATATCATGGAATTTGAATTCCTGACCGACAGACGGGATATGCCGGCTTTCATAAATAATCAGCCCGGCCAGCGTAGAGGCTTCATCATCAGGAAGCTGCAGGCCCAACAGCCGGTTCAGATCGCGCAAGGTCACCGTACCTTCAGCCATATAAGACCCGTCCGGCTGTTGTTTCAGATCGGGAAGATCAATATCTGTCTCATCATCAATATCCCCGACGATTTCTTCTAAAATATCCTCCAGCGTGACAATGCCGCGCAGATCGCCATATTCATCAATAACCACGGCAAAATGCTCCCGCCGGGCCCGGAACGCCTGCAGCTGGGCAAATAGCGGGGTGGTTTCCGGCACAAAGAACGGCTCTGTGGCGATATCAGCAACAGACAGGCCGCGCAAATCACGATCAGCATTTTCCTCAATCGCCCGCAGCAAGGCTTTTACATGCAGAACCCCGATAATATTCTCTGGCTTGCCAGAATAAACAGGATGGCGCGTATGAGGCGAGCGCAGCACAAACCGCAATATATCTTCAGGATCATCATCAGCATTCACTGAACTGACAGAGGCGCGGTGTGTCATAATCTCTTCAACACTCAGCTCACCTAAGTCCAGAACAGACGACAACATGGCCCCGGTTTCCCGGCCATCTTCATCTGTATCCTCACTATGCAGGTCAATCAGCCCGCGCAATTCCTCTTCTCGTGAAGTGTCATCTTCATCCTTGGTGCCCAGGAACCTGACCACAATCATACGCAGGCTCCAGGTCACCGGCTTGAGCAGCCAGACGATGATCTGCACAATCAGGGCGATTTTCAAAGACAGCCTGTCCGCGTTGCTGAAGGCATAGCTTTTCGGCAGCACTTCAGCAAACAGAACAATAATCACGGTCATCACCACGGTGGCCAACGCCACCCCGCCATCACCGGTCAGCGAAATTGCAGCAGATGTGGCCAGCGCAGAAGCCAGAATATTCACCAGATTATTGCCGACCAGAATTGTGCTGATCAGCTCATCTTTGTTTTTGCGCAGTTTTTCAACACGCTCAGCCTGACGGTTTGCCTTGGTTTTGGCCAGCTGGCGTATACGCGCTTCTGAAGCGGCGGTCAGGGCGGTTTCCGCGCTGGAAAAGAACGCCGATATCATAATCAGCAAAATGATGATGAGGACGAGTACGGCTGTTGAAAGCAGAATACTCATAAGCTCTCCAGAAATCTGTTCAGCTCAGCCTCGTCAATATTCCGGTCCACAAAGGCTTCACCGATTTGCCGGGCCAGAATAAAGGTCAGCTTGCCCTGGCGCGCTTTTTTATCTTTTCGCATGTGGTCGATCAGCACCTGTGGGGCGGCCTGTCCGGCGGGCAGCTCATCTGCGCTGGCGGGCATACCCATAGCTGTTAAATGCGCCTTCACCCGTTCCACATCCTGTCCTGAGCATAACCCAAGCTGGCGGGAAAAGGCAAAAGCACAGACAAGCCCGGCACTGACCGCCTCACCATGTAACAGCCGCCCGTCATATCCGGCAACCGCCTCAAAAGCGTGGGCAAAGGTATGGCCCAGATTCAATAACGCCCGCTGGCCTGCCTCTCGTTCATCTGCAGCGACAATCTCTGCTTTTGCCTGACAGGACCGCCTGACCGCTTCTGCTTGTGCCTCTGGATTGCCGCTCAGAACATCACGGCCATGCTTCTCCAGCCAGTCAAAAAAATCAGCATCACCCAACAGCCCGTATTTCACAACCTCAGCATAACCCGCCTTTATCTCACGTTCAGGCAGGCTGGCCAGAAGCCCGATATCCGCCAGCACCAGACGCGGCTGGTGAAACGCGCCAACCAGGTTTTTACCAGCCGGGGTATTGATCCCTGTTTTGCCCCCGACTGAGCTGTCAACCTGGGCCAGAAGGCTGGTCGGAATCTGGATGAAATCAAGGCCGCGCAACAGGCTGGCTGCGGCAAACCCGACCAGATCGCCGATAACGCCGCCGCCAAGGGCCACCAGAACGGTCTGCCGGTCAATCGGCAGCGCCAGAATATCATTGACCAGCTTTTCATAAACAGAAAATGACTTGCTGGCCTCTCCGGCCGGCAGGATAAAACAGCTGGTCGATGCCGCATGAGCCGCAAGAGCGCGTTTTGTTGGCTCAAGATGCAGCGGCGCAACATGCCTGTCTGTGACAATGACCAGCTGACGGCCGGCCAGAAGCGCAGCCAGCTCATCTGCGGCGCTTTGTAACAGATTGGTGCCGATATGAATATCATAGGCATTGTCGCTCACATCAACATGAATACGCGAAGAAGAACAGGTCATAATCTTCAGGCCTTATCTGCCGGTTCGTGGTCAGTCAGCTTGTCTGACAGACGGTTAATATAGCCGGTTTGCTCCAGAATATTGAGCATTTTTTTCATTGATACCCGCCGGGAATGCCGTCCGGTTCTGATGTGCAGCTCAGCTTGTTTATAATCTGCCAGCCTCGTCTCACGCAGGTTGGTCAGGATCTGCAGCGGGTCTCCTGTGGTCAGCAAGGGGCGTGATGAGATATTTCCGATCCGGCGCAGCAGGTTTTTGGGGGTTGAATCAATCCAGATACTGACCGCATGTTGGGTGATTTCGGCTCTGGTCTTGGGATCACAGAACGCGCCGCCCCCGGTCGACAAAATCACAGGCTGGCCGGTGACATGTTTTAAGATTGTGTTCCGTTCAATTTCCCTGAATTTCGCCTCACCGCTGAGCTCAAAAATATCACGTATACTCAGGCCGGCCTGGTCTTCGATCAGATGATCGCTGTCAATAAACGGCCGCTCCAGCGCGACCGCCAGCCTCTTGCCAAGCGCGGTTTTGCCAGACCCCATCAGCCCGACCAGAACAATTGTTTTTTTTGTGTTCGCGGCGTAACGACCGTCAATATCGGCCGCAAATTCGCGGCGTTGGTCAGGCGTGAATGAATGCATCTGTTTTTGTTAACCGGCTGAAGTGGTGATGGTGTGGTCTTTTATATAATCTACTCTTGGCCTCAAGGTAAGTCACCATGTTGTCGCCGCAGAGGCCTTTGCAGGCTTTTCACACTGCCTCATCACTGCCATAATGTGTCCGTATGACTGTAACCCTTGTGAATGGCGACGTGATTGAGCATCATGACGCTGCACCAAAACGGGACCATCCTTTTTTAAGGGGGTGCGCAGCAGAAACAGATTTTGGGCAGGACGATAGACAGTCAAAGGAAAGAAGTCTGAGATGAGTGGTATGAGAATTTTCCTTGTTCTAGTTCTGGTGTTTGGCTTTGGCGGGTTGGCGTTTCTGTCGACCTGGACTATTCCTGCACCGGAAAAGACAATATCTAGGGTTATCCCGAATGAGCGTTTTGAAAACTAGCAACGCCTGGCGTCATCTGCGCTGGCCGGTTTTTTGTCTGTCTTGTGTCTGGTTGATGACAGGCTTCATGCCCGGCCTTGCTGAGGCCCAAACCGGGCGGGAACAGGACGCCACAGGCCAGGCCCCGGTCAGCCTGACAGATCTGGGCCGGTTTAATGAGGATGTCCCTGCAACACCACAGACAGAACTGGTCACACCTGACGCCGAAGATACAGCGTCTGCCGATAATCAGACAGAGGCTGGCAATGTATCTGCAGCTGTTGAGGCCACCTCACCGGCGCCTGCCGCCAGCCTTTCGGCAGAAGCGTCAACTGACCAGCAGCCAGCTGTATCCGGCCGGGTTGGCCGGCGGTCAATCTCCAAAATTGGCCTGGCCTCTATCGGTCTTAATCAGGGGCATTCTGCAGATAGTGTGATCAATTCTCTTATCTGGTCTGATTCAGATGCTGAACAGGCTTTGGCTCTTGTAACAGCAACACCGGCCAGAGGCAGTTCTGCCGCGTTATCCGCCCTGACCACGGCGATTACCGTACAGACCGCGGTACCGCCGAAAAATGCCGGTCCTCTGGCTGAACAGCTTGTCAAGGCCCGTCTTGACTGGCTGGCCCGGTCTGGTCAGTCGGATAAATTATCCCAGATTGTGCGTCTGCTGCCGCTGGATGAAGAATGGTCTGACTGGAAACGGTGGCAGATTGAATATGATCTGGTCCGCCGGGCGGATCAGGCTGCTTGTGTTGATGCTGAACGGTTTGCCCAGCAGACGCTGGAGCCGTTCTGGCATAAGGCCCGGGTGATTTGTGCGCTGCTTGATGGTCAGCAGGGCGCGGCCAGCTTTGCGGCTGATATTCTGCGCGCCAGCGGGGAACAGGATGAAAATTTCTTCCAGCTTGTTGACAAGCTGCTGGGCCGTTCTTCCAGCCTGTCTTTAGATGTGGATAATCTGTCACTGCTGCATCTGATCCTGATGGACGCCGCTCATGAGCAAATTTCAATGGCGGCTTTTGAAAACCTTCCCGCCTCTATGATTCAGGCGGCCTCCAGCTTTCGCTATCTGGCCCCGGATGCGGCCTTGAACACCAGTTATCAGATGCTGGACAGAGGCCTGCAGGGTTCAGGTGAAACAGAACAGGTCTGGCGGGCTTTGTTATCTGCCCCTGTGGCGGCTGAAGCGGCGCTGGCCAGTCTGGAAAGCGCACAGGCTGATGGCCGGTCTGCCCTGCGCCAGAACGGGCTTGAATCTGCCTTTTTATGGGTCGGGCTGGTGAACCGTCAGGGTGAGGATACAGATATGCTGATCAGGCGGGCCCTGCAGCAGGAAACCGCCACTGGCCGGATCGATCTGCTGCTTGATTTATATGCCAGTCTGATCAGACAGCGGTTAGAGATCACTGAAGCCGCAACCCTGTCTGAAGAGCTGGCCAGTGATTATGCTGTGATCCTGGCTCTTGCCGCCCCGTCACAGCCGCTGCCGTCTGTGCTTGAGCCTTCCTCAGCCAAGGCTGATGATATCCGGGCTTTGTTGTCTGCCCGCCCTGCTGCGCAGTGGGATGCAGATCTGTTTGCCAGGTTGGATTGCTGGGCCCTGCTGCCGGTATTTGAAGCCAGAGGCCTGACCCCGCCTTCACGCGATTGGGTCGCCCAGCTGGCGGTTCAGGCGAACCAGCCACAAACAGGGCCGGTTGCTTCAGCCTATCGTCTGTCAGCACCAGCTCTGCTGGCCCTTGAACAGGCAGCTGCAGCTGGCCGGGTTGGTGAAGCTGCTTTGATCGCTGCCAGACTGATGCAGCCTGTCACCCTGGGCTGGGTTGCCCCGCAGGACAGCGCCCGGGTGCTCGTCGCTCTGCAACACGTTGGTCTTGATGAGGCGGCCACCGCGCTGGCGGATGAGCTTATTCGCTCTTATCTGCTGCGGCATCATTTCGCCCTTGATGAAAGCTGAGACCAGCATGGCTGAGCAGACGCAACGTCCGGCAGCTGAACAAAATGATAACAGGCTCATTGCCCGGTTTCTGCAGACCATTGCTGCAGAAAAAGCTGCCGCCGCCCATACGCTGACGGCCTATAAAAATGATCTCAGCATTGTTGTAGCAGATCTGGCCCGGCTGTCTTCAGCATCTGCTAAAGGCGGGGTTGTCACAGCCTGTACAGATGATCTGAGGCAGATTCTGCAAAGCTGGCATCACCAGGGTCTGAGCGCCCGCACAAATGCCCGCCGCCTGTCTGCCTTGCGGCATTTTATGAGCTGGATGGTGGCTGACGGGTACCGCAAGGATAATCCGGCCCAGTTTCTGGACAGCCCGAAATTGCCGCAAAATCTGCCGAAAAGCCTGAGCGAGGACGAGATCATCGCGCTGATTGACGCCAGCCAGCATTTGCCCAAAACACAAGCGTTGCGGATGCGGGCGGGGCTGGAGTTGCTGTATGCCGCGGGCCTCAGGATTTCAGAATTACTGAATTTGCGTGTTCAGGATATCGCCAGAGACAGACATACCCTTATCATCACCGGAAAAGGCGGGCGTGAACGGCTGGCCCCGTTGACAGATGTGTCGGTTCAGGTGGCCCAGCTGTGGCTGGCACAGCGTGATGCGGACGGGCCGGTCACCCATTCAGATCAGCTTCTGGCCGACAGCCAGTCAGAAATGACACGCCAGAAATTCAGCACGCTGCTGAAACAGATGGCCCGTCATGCCGGTCTGCGGGCAGACCGGGTCAGCCCGCATGTGCTGCGGCATTCCTTTGCCACACATATGCTGAACAGAGGGGCGGATTTGCGCAGCCTGCAGACCCTGCTGGGACATGCCGATATCGCCACCACACAGATCTACACCCATACCCGCTCAGACCGGCTGCAAAAATTGGTTACAGATTCGCATCCGCTTGCGGGAATCTTTAAAAACAAGTAGAACGAGATAAGGGAGTTATCACGATACCCGTTTAGGGTTTTCTGCATATCATGGACAGGTTTCATGCGTCATTTTCTTGATTTCGAAAAACCGATCGCTGCTCTGGAAGGCAAGATAGAGGAACTGCGCCATCTGGGCGGTGATTCCGGGCTGAATATCGCTGATGAGATTGGCAAGCTGCAGGCCCGCATTGATAAAGAGCTGGCGCAGACTTATCAAAAACTGGGGCCGTGGGAAAAAGTTCAGGTGGCCCGCCATCCTGAACGCCCGAAGCTGGTCCAGATCATCTCTCATATGTTCACAGACTTCACGCCTTTGTCCGGGGACCGGAATTATGCCGAAGATTACGCCATTATCGGCGGGCTTGCCCGCTTTCATGGCCGTCCGGTTGTGGTGATGGGTACAGAAAAAGGCAGCACAACCGAACAGCGGATCAAGCGTAATTTCGGCATGGTCCGTCCGGAAGGGTATCGCAAAGCCATCCGGCTGATGGATTTGGCGAATAAGTTTAAATTGCCTGTGCTCAGCTTTGTTGACACTGCCGGGGCCTATCCCGGACGTGGGGCAGAAGAACGCGGCCAGGCAGAAGCCATTGCCCGCTCAATTCAGGCCTGCCTTCGCCTGAAGACTCCTTTTGTTTCAGCAATTGTGGGTGAGGGCGGTTCAGGCGGGGCGATTGCGCTGGCCACAGGCAACCGTGTGGTGATGTATGAACATGCGGTCTATTCTGTGATTTCGCCTGAAGGCTGTGCGTCTATTCTCTGGCGCAGTGCGGAAAAAGCCCAGACCGCTGCTGAAGCGCTCCGGCTGACGGCTCAGGATATGAAACAGCTTGGCGTAATTGACGCGATTGTTGACGAGCCTGTTGGCGGCGCGCACCGGCAGATTGAACAGGCTCTGGACAGCCTGTCTGCTGAGCTGAACCAACAGCTTGCCGCGCTTGACGGCCTCAGCCCTGATGCACTTCAGGCTGACCGGCGGGATAAATATATCGCGATGGGTGAAGCCTCTTTATCTTAAGTCTTATCCGGCTTTCTGATTAGCTCATTTATATTCAGGCTGATGCTGCAGATGGCGCAGGGCGGCCCGTGCCGCGCTGACCTCATTCAGGTTAAGTTCGGCCTGAACAAAGCCGTCTTCTGTGTCACCTGCATCTGCCAGAACCTCACCCCAGGGACCGACAATCAGGCTGTGGCCATAGGTGCGGCGGCCATCTGCATGTGTGCCACACTGTGCAGATGACAGCACAAAGCTGCCAGTCTCAATCGCACGTGCCCGCTGCAGAACATGCCAATGGGCCTGTCCGGTTGTCTGGGTAAAGGCTGCCGGAATGGTGATCAGCTCAACCCCGGCCTGCCCCAGCTGGCGATACAGCCCCGGAAAGCGGATATCATAACAGATGGTCAGCCCGATATGGCCGATATCTGTCTGGCAATGAGCTATCTCTGCCCCGGGTCTGAAATTATCTGACTCGCGATAGCGTTTGCCGTCCCCGACATCAGCATCGAACATGTGAATTTTATCATAGCGGGCCAGAATAGCCCCGTCCGGGCCGATCAGATAGCTGCGGTTGGCCTGCCTGTCCTCACCATCTGCCTGCATCATCAGCGATCCTGCGCTGATAAAGACCTGATGCGCGTTAGCCAGTTCAGTCAGACAGGCCAGGCTCTGGCTGCTGGCCTCATCTTCAGCCAGCCTGCGCAGCTCAGCTTTATCGGCGGCCAGAAAATTGGCACATTCCGGAAGGCAGATAAAGCGGGCCCCGTTTGCCGCCGCCGCGGTCACCAGCCGCCTGACAACAGGCAGGGTTACGCTCTGGTCCGCCCCTGCACAATATTGCAGAACCGCGGCCTGAACCAGCTGCGTCATCAGCTGGCCACTCTCAGCATCTGATCGAGCTGTCCGGCCCGGTCCAGAGCCAGCAGCTCATCACAGCCGCCGATATGCTGACCATCAATGAAAATCTGTGGCACAGAGGTGCGCCCGCCGGCCCGCTCAGACATGGCCCGTCTCAGGCTGAGCTTGGCGGTCACGTCAGTCTCATCATAGCTCACCTGTTTGGCCTCCAGCAGCTGTTTTGCTCTGATACAAAACGGGCAGAACATGGTTGTGTAAATCTCAATCTTTGCAGGCAGCGTTGTCATAACAGCCGGTTACCTCATATCGTTTCAAAGGGGAAACTTCATCTCATGTTTCATATGGGGTCTGTGATTTGAGGACGCAAGTCAAAACCGGCTGATTATAAAACACGGGCCAGAACCAGTGCGCCTATCTGCCTGCAGTCAGTTTCCGCGCGCAGACATTTTGCACAGCTTTCTAATGTTGCCCCTGTTGTCATCACATCATCTATCAGCAGGATATCTCGGCCTGCCGCCAGCTGGCGGGTCTGTGCAAGGGTGGAAAACGCGCCTCTGACATTGGCGGCCCGGTCACCCCGGCTCAGCTGGCCCATACTGACAGTGTGTTTCCGCCGGACCAACAGATCAGGCTGATATAAGTGTGCGGTATTCTGGGTCTGGCACAATCTGCGCGCCAGCTCTGCTGCCTGATTATAGCGGCGGAGGAAAAACCGCCATCTGTGCAGCGGTACCGGCACAACCAGCGGGCTGTTCGCGGTCAGCTCTGAAAAACGCTGCGCCATCATACGCTGCAGCATCGGTAGCATATCCAGACGATCGCTGTGTTTGAACGGCACCACCAGGCGGCGGGTCATCTCATTATAACGGTACAAGGCGCGTAATGGTCTCACCTCAGGCAGGCGGATATGACAAGCCCCGCATAAATCTGTACGCATCGCATAAGGCAGAGGCCGCCCGCAGGCAGAACAGAACGGATCTGTGATAGGCTGTAACTCTGCCCAACAGGCTCCGCATAAGCCATGTGCAGACAGCCGCGCCCGGCAGACCACACAGCTGGGCGGTAAAATCAAATCAAGACCAAAATTTAAGATCTGTTTTGTGCGCATATGCTGACCCGTCTTTGCCCTGTCCTGACCAGAAGCCGGACAGAGGTCATCAAGCAGGCTGTTTGCCTTCTCTTCCTGTTCTGCTTATAACGCAGTCAGATTAATTATCGGTAAACAGCAAAAAGGAGCGCGGGACCTCCGTGCTGCCCTTCATATGGCCCAGACACCGCCGCAGATATTCAACAGCACTATCTGGCAACAGAACCGGGACAGGGCGGCCAGGACAGGGTTTGCACAAGCCGCGTTTTTAAAAGAGCTGGCCTGCACACGTCTGGCCGAACGGCTGGAGCTGGTCAAGCGGGACTTCACAGATATTCTGGATCTGGGCTGTCACAGCGGCCAGATGGGTGCGGCTCTTCCCTCCCGGTTTCATCAACAACCCATGCATCTGACCCAGACAGATGCCTCTGCTCTTTTTGTTCAGCAGGCGGCGAGCGCAAATCCGTTTGCACAGGCCAGCCTTGTGATGACAGATGAGCTGCTGCCGGTTGAACAGGCCTCTTGTGATGCGGTCCTGTCCAGTTTGTATCTGCACTGGATGAATGATCTGCCCGGGATGCTGACACAAATCCGGCTGGCCTTGCGGCCTGATGGTCTGTTTCTGGCTGTCTTGTTAGGGGGGCGCAGCCTGACTGAGCTGCGCGGCTGTCTGGCGGAGGCTGAAACCGAGCTTTGCGGCGGGCTCAGCCCGCGGGTCACACCTATGGCAGATATCCGCGATCTGGGCAGCCTGTTACAACGGGCGGGGTTTGCGCTGCCGGTTGCTGATGCAGAAATGCTGACCATCACCTATCCGGATATGTTCCGCATGATGGCTGACCTGCGCGCGATGGGCGGACAGAATTGTCTGATAGGGCGGGTCGGTCATTTCACGCCCCGGGCGGTCTTTTTGCGCGCAGCAGAGCTGTATCAGCAGAAATATTCAGATGCGTCCGGCCAGATTACCGCCAGTGTTGAGCTTATAACGCTCACCGGCTGGGCCCCGGATGCCAGCCAGCCGAAACCCCTGCGGCCAGGCAGCGCGGCCCAGCGTCTGGCTGAAGCTCTGGAGACCACAGAGGTTGGTTTGAAAGACAGTTGAACAACAAGATGCTCAGGACAATAACAAATCCTGCAGCACAGCAACAAATTCTGTATTGGCGGGCGGCATATCATAATTGCGCAATTGTGAGGGCCTGACCCAGGCCAGCTCACCGCCTTCACGCGGCTCTGGCCGCCCCTGCCAGCGGCGGCAGATATATAAAAGCAGCACCAGATGAAAGGCCTCATAGTCGTGAGAGGCAAAACTGACCGGGGCCAGACAGGATTGTTTGGTATTTATGCCCAGCTCTTCGTCAATCTCGCGGATCAGGGCTGCTTCTGGTGTTTCTCCTGGCTCAATTTTTCCGCCCGGAAATTCCCACAGACCGGCCATAGCCTTACCCGGTGGCCGCTGTGCCAGCAATACCCGCCCGTCAGCGTCAACCAGCGCCAGCGCAGGCACCATCAAAATCGGCTTTGCATCACCGGTCATCAGCTCAGCTTCTGTAATCAGCGTTGATCTGGATATAGCCATGGGTCAGATCACAGGTCCACACCTCTGCACCGGCCTGGCCCAGACCCATATCAACGGCTATCTCTATCTCATCTCCGGCCATATGCGCGGCAACAGGGGTTTCATCATATCCGGGCAGGCGCTGGCCATCTTGTGTGATCACCACCCCGCCAATACTGATCTGAAGCCGGTCACGATCGGCCTGTGCCCCTGACTTGCCCACCGCCATGACGATCCGGCCCCAATTCGCATCACCCCCAGCAATAGCAGTTTTCACCAGAGGGGAATTGGCAATGGAAAAAGCAATTTTGCGGGCATCTGCCTCATTTGCCGCAGTCGTCACCCGCACAGTGATAAATTTACTGGCCCCTTCACCATCTCTTACAATCTGCTGGGCCAGCTCCACCATCAGCGCGTGAAGTTGGGTGATAAAGGCCTGACCGGCGGCGCTGTTGATATCGGTAATGATGTCGTGTTCAGCCTTGTTTGTTGCCATCAGATACAGGCTGTCTGAGGTTGACGTGTCACTGTCAACCGTGATCGCATTAAAGCTGGTCTGTACAGCCGCCTCCAGCATCTTTTGTAGACAGGCCGGCGCGATACAGGCATCTGTTGCGATATAGGCCAGCATGGTGGCCATATCAGGGGCGATCATGCCTGACCCTTTGGCGATGCCGTTCAGGGTAACGGTCTGCCCGTCAATTTCCACTGTCCGGCTGGCCCCTTTGGCAAAAGTATCTGTGGTGCGGATGGCCAGGGCTGCGTCCTGCCAGCTGGCACTTCCCAGCGCGGCTGTCATCTGCTCTGCGTGCTTTGCTACGGCCTGCCCGTCCAGAGGCTCGCCAATAACCCCGGTTGACGCGATCAGAATCTGATCTGCTGCCAGCCCCAGATGGCCGGCGAACACATCTCTGTAATCAGCGATTGCCTCATCTCCGGCACGGCCGGTAAAGGCATTTGCATTTCCTGCATTGGTCAGAATGGCTCTGGCCTGTCCTGTGGCCAGACCTGCCTTTGAGACCAGAACAGGCG
Source organism: uncultured Alphaproteobacteria bacterium (assembly GCA_937988715.1). GTDB lineage: Bacteria > Pseudomonadota > Alphaproteobacteria > Puniceispirillales > Puniceispirillaceae > JADHLI01. The sequence goes on from CALKIF010000047.1 coordinate 42,045, forward strand.
CAGCGGCGGTTGCGCTTTGTGTGAACACACCGGCAAAGCTGGTCCCTTCATCAGCAACAATCAGCAACAGATCGTCACGCCCCTTATATTTCAGCCCGCTTGCTGCGGTGGCCAGATGAAGGCCCGGCACAGACGCCAGATCAGCAAATCTGGCCGGGGCCAGCGGGGAGGGGGTAAGGCTTGTCATCTCACAGGACCGCGGCGTCAGTTGGCAGACGCGCCCTGGGCGGCTGCCTGCGCATCATTACGGATATCTTCAAACCGGCGTCTGCTTAACTCTGCATCCTGTCTTAACCCATCTAACAGACGGGCCAGATTCTGGCTGATCAGGTTCTGGCGCAATTGCGGCTCAAGCTCTGCATAGCTTGGCGGTTCTGCTGTGCGCTTATCTTCCAGCAGAATAATATGCCAGCCGAACTGTGTCTGAACCGGGGTCTTTGAATATTCACCAGCGGCCAGCGCAAAGGCAGCAGCTTCAAATGTGGGCACCATTGCCCCGCGGCCGAAATAGCCCAAATCACCACCGTTCGGCCCGCTTGGCCCGGTTGATTTTTCTTTTGCCAGCGCGATGAAATCAGCCCCGCCATCCAGCTGTTTGATAATGTCTTCGGCAGTTTGTTTTTCGGCCACCAGAATATGACGGGCTTTCACCTCCTCACGCGAACCTGTATCCGCGATATAGGTGTCATACGCTGCCTTTAAATCAGCATCTGTGACCCGTTTTCTGATTTCCTGACCGATCCAGGCTTCGGCCAGAACACGTTGGGCTGCGATGCTCATCCGCCGCAGAATCTCCGGGTCCTCAGTCAGGCCAGCTTCATTGCCGGCTGCTGCGGCCAGGCGCGAGTCAATAATATCATCAACCAGCCTGTCAAAATAAGTTTCCAGCGGCTGCCTGCGCATCTCTGCTGGCAGACGGTCTGTCAGCGCCATAACCTCATCCAGGAAAATCTCTTCACCATTCACGCTGGCGACGGGGATTTTCGGCTCTTCCTGCGCCAGTACAGGGCTCAGAACAAAGCCTGCGGCCAGCCCCAGAGATAACATCAGGGCTCTCAGCGCGGGCCACATGGACAGGGTGTTTTTAAGGCATGATATTGTCATCTGGTGGTTCCTTCTTGCCGCGGCTGTCAATTCTGCAGATCGCTTAGCATATTGTGGCTTGTTGCGGCAACTGGCAAGGGGGGGAATTTCCGGTTGCTGGTGGGGTGGTGGTCTGCTCGGCCGACCTGCGTCTGTTCAGCAGCTCTGTCATGGCCCGGCTTTTGTTTGACAAAGACCGGTCAAATGCCTATCTGCAAGGGATGAGGGCCTGATGGCTGTCAGGCGCGGCGGGTATGTATGGGGTAGACCGCATGGCGTCAGAATAGCGGACAAGAGGAATTGAAGGACATGTTTTCATCACTCGCCAAAAGCCTGTTCGGGGAGTCCAGCGATAAGGACATAAAGCGGTTGCGTGCGCGGGTTGACGCGATAAACGCGGCTGAACCAACCTACCAGGCGATGAGCGATGATGAGCTGAAGCAGATGACAGCCACTTTAAAAGGCCGTCATCAGGCCGGGGAAAGCCTTGATGCGCTTCTTGTTGATGCGTTTGCTGTTGTTCGTGAAGCAGCCGTGCGTACCCTTGGCCAGCGTCATTTTGATGTCCAGCTGATGGGCGGGATCGTGCTTCATGAAGGCCGTATCTCTGAAATGAAAACAGGTGAGGGCAAAACCCTTGTCGCAACCTTGGCGGTTTATCTGAACGCGCTGACCGGTAAAGGTGTGCATGTGGTCACTGTGAATGACTATCTGGCCAGCCGCGATGCGCAATGGATGGGCCAGGTTTACAGCTTCCTTGGGTTAAGCGTTGGTTGTGTGGTTCCCGGTATTGAAGATGATGTTCGCCGTGCCGCCTATCAGGCAGATGTAACCTATGGGACCAATAATGAATTTGGCTTTGATTATCTGCGCGATAATCTGAAATTCACATTGGAAGATATGGTCCAGCGTGAACATCATTTTGCGATTGTGGATGAGGTTGACTCAATCCTTATTGATGAAGCCAGAACCCCGTTGATTATCTCTGGTCCGGCGGAAACGTCTGCTGATCTGTATCAGGGCGCCAACCGTCTGGTTGCCGCTCTTGATGATGCTGATTTTGAAATGGATGAAAAAGTCCGCAGCGTCACCATGACAGAAACCGGGATTCAGCATGCCGAACAATTGCTGACAGAAGCCGGCATGATGCAGGATGGCAGCCTGTATGACATTGCCAATGTCAGCTTGCTGCATCACATGAATCAGGCCTTGCGGGCACATAAAATGTTCCAGCGTGACACCCATTATATGGTGCGCGGCGGCCAGGTGGTGATCATTGATGAATTTACCGGCCGGGCGATGGACGGGCGGCGCTATTCAGACGGGCTGCATCAGGCGATTGAAGCAAAAGAAGGGCTGGCCATTCAGGCTGAAAACCAGACCCTGGCGTCTGTCACCTATCAGAATTATTTCCGCCTCTATGACAAGCTGGCAGGCATGACCGGCACGGCCCTTACCGAAGCAGGCGAATTTTCAGAAATTTACAGCCTTGATGTGGTGGCTATCCCGACCAATCTGAATGTGCAGCGGATTGACCATGATGATGAAGTCTACCGGACCTCAAAAGAACGTGATGATGCGGTCATTGCCCTGATTACAGACGGCCAGTCGCGCGGCCAGCCGGTTCTGGTCGGCACAGTGACGATTGAAAAATCAGAAGCCCTGTCACAGGCCCTGACCAGCCGCAAAATAGCCCATCAGGTTCTCAATGCCCGGTTTCATGAAGAAGAAGCAAAGATTATCGCGCTTGCCGGTGTGCCGGGGGCCGTGACCATCGCGACCAATATGGCGGGTCGTGGTACCGATATCCAGCTGGGCGGCAACCTTGATATGCGCGTTGCCGCAGAAGCCACAGATAAAGACGGCCATGTTGATGAGGCCAAAGCCGCCACCATCAAGGCTGAGATTGAAGAGCTGAAAGCAAAAGCAATGGCCGCAGGCGGGCTGTATGTGGTGGGCACAGAACGACATGAATCCCGCCGGATTGATAACCAGCTGCGCGGCCGGACCGGCCGTCAGGGGGATCCGGGCGCCTCAAAATTCTTTTTGTCGTTAGAAGATGATTTGATGCGTATTTTCGGCTCTGAAAAGCTGGACGGTATGCTCCAGAAACTGGGTCTGGAAGAAGGTGAGGCGATCACGCATCCCTGGATCAACAAAGCTGTGGAAAAAGCCCAGTCCAAAGTTGAGGCGCATAATTTTGAAATCCGTAAACAGCTTCTTCGTTATGATGATGTGATGAATGATCAGCGTCAGGTGATTTTCTCTCAGCGTAAAGAAATCATGGAAACGCCAAATGTGCATGAAACAGTAAGAGATATGCGTCATGATGCGATTGACCAGATTGTGGCTGAGGCGATTCCCGAAAACAGTTTTGCTGAACAATGGGATGCAGATGCGCTGAAAACCTCTTCACAGACCGTCCTTGGCTTGGATGTTCCGGCTGAAGACTGGGTCGCAGAAGATGGCATTGCCGAGGCGGAAATTACAGAACGTCTGCAGGGTTTATCAGATACCTATATGGCCGAAAAAGCGGTCCGCTTCAGCCCTGACATTATGCGGATGGCCGAAAAATCCCTGCTGCTTCAGGTTCTGGATCAGCAATGGAAAGAACATCTTCTGCAGCTGGAACAGCTTCGCCAGGGCATCAATCTGCGTGCCTATGCCCAGAAAGACCCGCTCAATGAATATAAGCGTGAAGCCTTTCACATGTTTGACACGATGCTGAATTCTATGCGCCAGACCGTGACCATGGCCTTATCACATGTTGAGCTGCGCCAGCCTGATGCTGAACAAGCTGAACCAGAGGCCGTGCCTGCCCCTGCTGCTGCAGGGCCGAACAGCAAAGTGCCCCGGAATGCCCCCTGCCCATGCGGTTCGGGGAAGAAATTTAAACATTGTCATGGTAAACTGTAACCTGACGATAAATTTGCACGCAGGATAATGATGAAAAAATTCACACTTGGCTGTGAACATGATCATGAATTTGAAGGCTGGTTTGCAGATGCAGAAGCGATCCAGCAGCAGATAGGCCAGGGCCTGTTGGACTGTCCCTATTGTGGCAGCACAACACTTGAAAAGCGTCTGTCTGCGCCAAACCTGTCCACACCCAAGACAAAAGCGCGTATTGCCGCAGAACAGGCCAGCACCTCAGGCCCTGCATCTGCGCCGCCACAAACAGCACCCCAAAATCCGGCCCCTGTGCCGTCACAGGCCGCTTCAATGGCCGGGCCGCCTGCAGGGGACGGAACAGCGGCCCTGCGCATGGCGGTGCGGGCCCTGCACCAGAAAATTCAGGCTGAGTTCACAGATGTCGGTGATGAATTTGCAACTGAGGCGCGCAAGATTCACAATGGCGAATCTGAACAACAGAATATTTACGGGACCTGCACACCAGAAGACCAGCGCGAGCTGGCCGAAGACGGCATAGAGGTACTGCCGCTGCCGGACCTGCCGCCTGAACATTAACCGCCGGTCAAAGTAAGGAGCGGTTATTCAGGACTGAGTCGGCGGCGCCAGCTGGCCGGAAGCCCCGTAATTCACCGCTGTAACAGACGAAAACCGGAACCCGCCGCCCGGGGTGGGGATGAAGCCGGTGATATCATCGATCAGAATGCCGGCTGCCGCACATTCCCGGCTCAGCTGTTCCGGGCGGATGAATTTATCAAATTCATGCGTGCCGCGCGGGACCAGGTTCAGCACATATTCAGCCGCAAATTTTGCCAGCATCAGCGCCGGTACGCTCTTGCTGATCGTGGTGAAAATAACCACACCTTGCGGGGCCAACAGCCGGGCAATGGATTGCAAAAAGGTCTGTCTGTCGCTTACATGCTCAATAATCTCTGAGGCATAAATGATATCAAATCGCCCGGCCATATCTGGCTGCGCGGCCAGCTCTTCGACCGGCATATGCCGGTAATCAATGGTAAGGCCTTGTGAATCTGCATGATGCCGGGCAGCTGTAACCGCGCCTATCGATGCATCAATTGCGGTCATCTGCGCACCTAATCTTGTCAGGGGTTCTGCCAAAAGGCCGCCGCCGCAGCCGACATCCAGAACCAGACGCCCGTCCAGCGGGGCAGCATGGCCAGCAGGCCCGCTCAGGCCCGCCCGCCGCGCACCACAAAGAATATAATCAAGCCGCACCGGGGTGAACAGATGCAAGGGTTTCATCGGCCCGTCCGGGTTCCACCATTGATCAGCCTGACGGTCAAACCGGTCAATATCATCTGCGTCAATTGTTGTCTGGCTCATCTGCTGTGCCTCTGGGTAACGGGCGGCCCTCTTCTTTCTACTTCTCAGATTGCGCTCAGAATCTCAAGTGAATTCAAAACCGCCTCTTTTCTCTTCTCCAGAATTCGTGTAACAGGTGTTTTCGGGTTTTCAGGAAAAACAAGCACTGCTGGCACCAACAGGCTCAAACGATAAGGTCTGCGCCTGTATCAGCCAGCAACAATGGACGAAAAATGGCGCGTATTGTTCAGAAATTCGGAGGCACTTCTGTAGCTGATCTTGATCGGATACGGGCCGTTGCCGAGCGGGTCAAAACAGAGGTAGAGGCCGGTAACCAGGTGGCGGTCGTGGTCTCAGCCATGTCAGGGACCACAAATCAGCTTGTTGAATGGGCCCGGGATATCGGCCCGCTTCATGATGCCCGTGAATATGATGTGATTGTCGCCACCGGAGAACAGGTCACTGTTGGCCTGCTGGCGATTGCCTTACAGAATATCGGTGTGGATGCCCGCTCCTGGCTGGGCTGGCAGACCGCGGTGAAAACAGACGATATCCACGGTTCTGCCCGGATTGAAGATATTGATGTTGAAAAGCTTGAAGAGCGGCTTTCCCAAGGCCAGGTCGCGGTCGTGGCCGGGTTTCAGGGAATCAGCCCGGAAGGCCGGGTGACCACACTTGGCCGCGGCGGCTCTGATACCTCTGCTGTGGCACTGGCGGCAGCCCTGAACGCAGACAGATGCGATATTTATACAGATGTGGACGGCGTCTATACCACAGACCCGCGGATTATGCCGAAAGCCCGCAAGCTGGAACAGATTACCTTTGAAGAAATGCTGGAGATGGCCTCAGCCGGCGCCAAGGTGCTGCAGACCCGTTCTGTGGCTATGGCGATGCGGCATAATGTGAATCTGCAGGTGCTCTCCAGCTTCTCAAACGAGCCGGGGACGCTTGTCATTGATGAGGATGATAACATGGAAAAACAGAAAATCAGCGGTATCGCCTACAGCCGTGATGAAGCCAAGGTTACGCTGGTCAGCCTGCCTGACCGGCCCGGCATTGCGGCAACAGTGTTCGGCAGCCTGGCGGAACGTCATATCAATGTGGATATGATTGTCCAGTCGGCTTCTGCTGACAAACAAAACACCGATATAACCTTTTCGCTTGGTGCGCTTGATCTGGATAAGGCGGTGGCCTGTCTTGAAGAGATAAAAGACAAGCTTGGCTATCAGGCGGTTGTTGCGGATCCGGATGTGGCCAAAGTATCGATTATCGGCACCGCGATGCGCTCACAGCCTGGGATTGCCCGGACCATGTTCTCTGTGCTGGCCGAAAAGGGAATCAATCTGCATGTGATTTCTACCTCTGAGATCAAAATCTCTGTGCTGATAGATGCAGACTATACTGAACTGGCTGTGCGCTCTCTGCATGACGCCTTTGGTCTGGAAACAGCCTGATAAGTAAAAAATACAACCGCGAAAACCCATAAAAAACAGCAAAAAATGCGGTATTTTACATTTTTTATGGTGTTTTTGTTCAATTTAAGGTAATCAAAATTGAGAAACGTTCGTTACGTTTAGTGTGAGTGGTTGGGACATGTACACGCAAGACGAACAAAATTCAGGTGAACAGCTGGCGCTGGCCATTGGCCAGGCGCTTGTTTCTGCACGCGAAAATTCAGGGCTGTCGGTACAGGATGTTGCCGAACGGACCCGTATTTCTGCAGCTCATCTGTCAGCCTTGGAAGCCGGCCAGTTTGAACGGCTGCCGGGTGTAGGCTATATCCCGGGCTTTATCCGTAATTATTGCCAGGCGGTCGGGATTGATGCCACCCCCCATGTTGACAGCTTCAAATCGCTGTCGTCTGCGGCCACCAAAAAACCTGAATACAGCTTTCCGGTACAGGCTTTAGTCCCGCGTGTTGCCGGCAGCATGATCGCCATGTTTGCTGTTCTGGTGGGTCTGGCTGTTTATGTCGGCTGGACATTCATCAGCTATAACCAGACTGATGAGCCTGAATTAATCGCCTCATCAATTTCACCGGTTGACCAGCCTGATCTGGGTCTGGACACCGCACCGGTCATCCCTGACAGCCCAGCCCAGCCAGATGAGCAGACTGTCAGTGAAACCGCACCTGCAGCCGATGTTGAGCCGGTTGAGCCGGTGGCCCCTGCCGCGCCGCGCACTGACGAGGCTGTCAGCGTTGCAGACCTGGCCCCTCAGCCAGACACCGCAACAGCTGTCACACCGCCGCAACAGACGCTCACCACCCCGCAGGCTGACAAGCTTGCAGATGTGCAAGCCCCGGCCACAGATACAGACACAGACACTTCTTTGCCGGTGACTGCCCCAGCCGCTGATCCGGACCAGACACAAATTGCCGCCGTCCCTGACGCACCAGCTGTCATCGCCCCGCAAACCCCTTCTGATGAAGGCGGGGATGAACCGGTAGCCGGGGTCGGGGCACAAGCCACACAGCGTCTGCCTGCTGAAGAGGTGATCATCCGGGCAACCGCCAGCTCTTGGATTGAGGTGACCCGCGCAGATGGTGAGGTGTTGCTGACGCAGCTGATGCGCAGCGGTGACCAGCTGGTGTTCTCCTCAGATGAAAATCTGTTCCTCAGCACCGGTAATGCGGGCGGCCTGCGGCTGGAAATGCCGAATATCGCTGCATTTGATGCTGGCCAGACGGGCGAGATTTTGCGTGACCTGCGCCTGAACCGCGAATCGATTCAAAATCGCCAGCTTCTGGCCACCTATTAATAAGGTGTGTTGACGCCGGCCCGGACCGGGTCAGCCTTTCGGCTGGAAATGCTGCGCCAAAACAGGTACAAACAGCACAGTCGGGAACTACCGGCGTAATGTCCGCTATCTGAACAGCAAAGCTTAACTCATGTCTGCACAGGCTTACCGCCCTTACCGAACGATTGAACGCCGCAACTGCCGCCAGATTCAGGTTGGGTCTGTTGCGGTGGGCGGTGATGCGCCCATCTCGGTGCAGACCATGACCAACACCCTGACAACTGATGTTGCGGCCACCCTTGCCCAGATAAATTCAGCGGCTGAGGCCGGGGCCGATATTGTGCGGGTGTCCTGTCCTGATGAGGCCAGCACGGCGGCGCTGAAACAGATTTGCCGCGAAAGCCCTGTGCCGATTGTTGCCGATATTCATTTTCATTATAAGCGGGCGCTGGAAGCAGCAGATGCCGGGGCGGCCTGTCTGCGGATTAACCCGGGCAATATTGGTCATGCAGACCGGGTTGCTGAGGTGGTCCGTGCGGCCCGGGCGAATGGCTGTTCTATGCGCATTGGTGTAAATGGCGGCTCGCTGGAAAAACATCTGCTGGAAAAATATGCTGAACCCTGTCCTGAGGCGTTGGTTGAATCAGCTCTTGATCATGCCCGTCATCTGCAGGATCTCGATTTTCACGAATTTAAAATTTCGGTCAAAGCCTCTGATGTGTTTCTGGCTGTCGCCGCCTATCAGCAGCTGGCAGACGCGATTGACTGCCCGCTTCATATCGGCATTACCGAAGCAGGCGGCCAGCGTGCCGGAACCGTGAAATCCTCTATTGGCCTGGGCAATCTTTTATGGGCGGGGATTGGGGATACCATCAGGGTGTCCTTGTCAGCAGATCCGGCTGAAGAGGTCAGGGTGGCTTATGAGATGCTGAAATCACTGGGGCTTCGCCGCCGCGGTGTGACGGTTATTTCTTGCCCGTCTTGTGCCCGCCAGCAATTTGATGTGATCAAAACCGTCCAGGAAATTGAAGACAGGCTGGCTCATGTAAACAAGCCGCTGACTGTGTCTATTATCGGCTGTGTGGTCAACGGCCCGGGTGAGGCCCGTGAAACAGATATCGGCCTGACCGGCGGCGGCAAGGATAACCATCAGGTCTATATCTCAGGACTTGCTCATCACCGGCTGACCAATGATGATATTGTTGAACATGTTGTCAGCCTGGTCGAAGACCATGTTGCGCAGATGGACAATTCTGCTGAAAACTAGCCATGATCACGGATGAAGAAACACAGGCGTCTGTCAGAACGGCGTCTTTGGCGGTCTGGTGCGGGCCGGACAGGCCATAACTGAGGACGAAAAAAATGGATTTACTTCAGCCCGTCAGGGGCACAGCAGACCTGCTTCCCGAAGACAAAGCCCGGCATAATCACGTCATTTCGGTAGCGCTGGATGTGGCGCGCCGGGCCGGGTTTCAGGATATGGCCACACCTGTTTTTGAATTCACAGATGTATTTTCCCGCCCGCTTGGGGCTTCATCAGACGTCGTTTCAAAAGAAACCTACAGCTTTGAAGACAGGGGCGGGACTGGTCTGACCTTGCGGCCTGAGGGCACAGCGTCAGCAATGCGGGCGGTGATCTCCAACGGCCTGACACAATCACTGCCTTTGCGCTGGTTCTATGCCGGTCCGATGTTCCGGTATGAGCGCCCGCAAAAAGGCCGGATGCGCCAGTTCCATCAGTTCGGATGCGAGCTGATAGGCCCGGCCAGCCCGCTTGGTGATGCAGAGATTATTGCGCTGGGGGCACAGATTCTTGAAGAGCTGGGCGTGCTTTCCCAGACCAGACTGCATCTGAACTCACTTGGGGATCAGGCCAGCCGCCTTGCCTACCGCCAGGCCCTGATTGACTATCTCAGCCGCTATCAGGACCAGCTGTCTGCAGACAGTCAGCGCCGCCTGCAGACCAACCCTTTGCGGATTTTGGATTCAAAATCTGAAGCAGATAAAGCCATCTTATCAGACGCCCCGCGCCTGCCTGCCTATTTAAGTGACGAGGCAAAAGCGCATTTTGATCAGCTAACACTGTGTCTGGACAAGGCCGGGATCAGCTTTGTGTCTGATCCGCTTCTGGTCAGGGGGCTTGATTACTATGCTCATACCGCGTTCGAATTTATCACTGATGCGCTGGGCGCACAGGGCACGGTACTGGGTGGCGGGCGGTATGATGGCTTGTCTGAAACGCTGGGCGGCCCGCCCCTGCCGGCGGTCGGGTTTGCTGCCGGTATTGAACGGCTGGCGCTGCTGGGCAAGGCCGGCGCCGCGGTCCCGCCTGATCTGGTGCTTCTGGCAGCAGATGCCGGGGCAGAGGCAGAGGCCTTTGCGCTGGCCGCCTCTTTGCGGGCCACCGGTCTGTCTTGTGTGATGATAATGTCCGGCAATATGGGCAAAAAGATGAAAGCCGCGAACAAGCTGGGCGCGCCGTTTGTGGTGATCGCCGGCTCTGACGAGCTGGCCCGCGGCACAGTCAGCCTGCGCCGGATGGCAGATGGTGAGCAGACCGAAATTCAGCGTGAACAGCTGGCAGATCATCTGCTCAGACAACAAGGCGATACGGCCGGGAAGGGGGCGCTGTCATGAGCCTTGAGACCAATATGGACAGGGTTCTGGCCCGGCGTCAGGAAATTGAAGGCAAGCTGGCAGAATCAGGCAGCTTATCGCCAGATCAGCTCACCCAGCTGTCACGTGAACTGGCTGAGGTCAGGCCGGTTGCTGAGCAGGTGGAAATTGTCCGCCAGCTGCAGCAGAATCTTCGTGAGGCCCGCCAGATCGCCGACGATGAGACAGATGCTGAACTTATTGAACTGGCACAGGCCGAAACTGAAGAGCTGGCCAGCCAGCTGCCTGAAGAAGAACATAAGCTGAAATTATTGCTTCTGCCCAAGGACACAGATGATTCGCGTAACGCTATCTTAGAGGTGCGCGCAGGTACAGGCGGAGATGAAGCTGCGCTGTTTGCCTCTGATTTGTTTGGCATGTATCAGCGTTTTGCGGCCAAATATGGCTGGCGGTTTGAAGTGATGGAAGTGTCTGAGACAGGTATCGGCGGCTATAAAGAAGCCACCGCAAATATTTCAGGCCAGGATGTATTTGCCCGGCTGAAGTTCGAATCAGGTGTGCATCGGGTCCAGCGTGTGCCTGAAACCGAAACAGGCGGGCGGATTCACACCTCAGCAGCGACCGTTGCGGTTCTGCCTGAGGCTCAGGATGTGGATATTGAGATCAATGAAAGTGATTTGCGTGTGGATGTGTTCCGTGCGTCTGGTCCGGGCGGCCAGTCAGTGAACACCACAGATTCAGCTGTGCGGATCACGCATCTGCCTACCGGTATTATTGTCAGCCAGCAGGATGAAAAATCACAACATAAGAACCGGGCCAAGGCGATGAAAATCCTGCGTGCGCGGCTCTATGATGCGGAACGGGCGCGCCAGCAGGCCGAACGGGCGGCCTCTCGCAAAGGTCAGGTCGGATCAGGTGACAGGTCTGAGCGAATCAGAACTTATAATTTTCCGCAAGGCCGGGTAACAGATCACCGCATTAACCTCACCTTATATAAGCTGGATAAAATTCTGGCCGGTGAATCTCTGGAAGAGGTGGTTGATGCGCTGGCAGCAGAAGATCAGGCCGCCCGCCTTGCTGAAGGCCAGGAGACGATCTAGAGCCATGATGCGTTCAGCGCGTGAGATGCTGCGCCTGATCAGAGCCCGCCTGCACGCGGACAGCTCTCTTGATGCGCGCTGGCTTCTTGCGATTGCCCTTGGCCGTGATGAGGCGGTGCTGGGTCATGAGATGATTGAGCTGACGACAGCACAACAGGCAGATCTTGATCAGCTGATCGAACAGCGTAATCAGGGCCGCCCGATCAGCCGGATGCGGGGCAGGCGCGAATTTTATTCTCTGACCTATTATTTAAATGATCACACGCTTGACCCGCGCCCGGACAGCGAATGTCTGATAGATGAAGCCCTGGCTTATGCCCGCAGCCTGTCTGCTGAGCGACGGCCTTTACGTTGTCTTGATCTGGGCACAGGGACGGGCTGTCTTCTGCTCAGCCTGTTATATCATCTGCCCGCGGCCACCGGCCTTGGTGTTGACCTGGCCCCGCAGGCCGTTGCCCAGGCCAGGGCCAATGCCGCGTCTCTGGGGCTCAGCGGCCGGACCCGTTTTATCTGCAGTCACTGGCTGGACAAGGTTGACGGCGATTTTGATCTGATTCTGGCCAATCCGCCTTATATCGAAAGCGCGGATCAGACCCTGGCCCGTGATGTGGCAGATCATGATCCCGCACGGGCGTTATTTGCCGGACCAGACGGCCTTGATGCCTATCGCGAGCTGTTGCCCCAGATAACAGATGTGCTGCGCCCCATGGGACGTCTGTTTCTGGAAATCGGTTCTCAACAGGCCCGGCCTGTCACACAGCTGGCCACCGCCGCGGGGCTTCAGCTCTGCGCGCTCATCGCTGACCTGTCAGGCAGAGACAGATGTTTAATCCTGTGCAAAAAATGACGATTTTTCTTGCCTTTACCCTCAGAACAGGGCAAAACGATGGGGTGAGCAGGTGGCCGGCAAACAGGCCCCGTTCCCCCCGTTTCCGAAAGACAACAATTATCACTAGTTTCAGTACCGACTGAATTCATAGCATTGGACTATTCATGAGACATAATCAGGGTCAGAATCAGAAGCGTTCACGTGGGCGCGGCCGCCGCAACAGCAATCACGGCCAGACCAATTTCAACAGAAACACGACCTTTGATTCAAACGGGCCAGAAGGCCGTCTGCGCGGTAATGCGCTGCAGCTGTTTGAAAAATACACCGCCCTTGCGCATGATGCGAATGCTGCTGGTGAGCGGATTTCTGCAGAAGCTCTGGCACAGTTTGCCGATCATTATTACCGGATTCACCAGTCTATTGTTCAGGCCGCAGAACAGCATCGCCGCTCGCATGAAGAACGCCAGCAGGCGCGCAAATCTGAAGAGGCCGCCTCTGAGGAAACAGCTGAGCCAACATCTGAACAAACAGCTGAGGCTGCTGAGGCCGAAGCGGCATCTGAAGCTGAGCCTCGTCCGGCAAAACGTGGCCGCGGCCGGCCAGCAGCGAAAAAAGACAGCCCGAAAGACAGTGAACAGAGTGCTGAAAAAGCAGAAGACAGCACAAGCGCTGCCGCAGATGAGGCGGTCGCCTGATCAGCTGTCCAGCTGTACCTTTGTGCCCAGGCTGATCACCCCGCCTGAGACAACACGCCCAAACACACCTAAATCGGTATGGCCATAGACCTGACGCATGGTGCGCAGATGGTCATCCTCACGTTGTGTGGTTTCGGGATCAACATCTATTGCTGCACATCTGCCCACTGGTTCTATGATCTCCAGCTTCGCCTCACCGATGCTGATGGTCTTGCCGATCCAGTCAAATTCTTCAAAGGGTGTGCGGGTGCTGACAATCAGGTTCAGACGGAAGCGCCGGTTATCAGGGGCGGTGTGTGTGACCTGGGCAAAATCAGCCAGTGACGCGCTGCCGGCCAGGGTGATCCAGGGCGCGTCTGTGTCGGTATAGCCGCCTGCGGCCAGACGGCACAAACGGGGCTGTTCTGCAAATCTGTCTGGCAACAGGGCCTGCAGCTGGGCCATCACCGGCCCGGCCTCATCCAGCGGGGCGTCTGCGCGCACACCGGAATTGTCAGACAGGCTGATGCGGCCGCTCTCTTCATCTATCTTCAGGGACAGGCCAGCCAGACGGGCCTCAGACAACAGCTGAACAAAATGACGTTTGCTGAGCCAGCCTTCAGCCAGTTTTTTATGGCTGGCCGGATGCCCGTTACTGACCGCATAACGGCGATCTGCGGGCAACAGCTGGTCTGTCTGCAAGGTCACAGACTGATAATGCTGGCCGGGAAAACCCTTGACCGGAAACTGCCAGATTTCAGCCAGCTGATAGCTTGTCTGCTTGTGCAGCTCGTCTGTCATCACACCGCTCAGCGGTTAAGGGCAGCCTGCTGCAGGGTCACCCCGGCATAATCAGGGGTCAGGCTGTCTTTCATTTTCTGCTCAATCGCGGCAACTTCAGCATCAAAGCGATCCATCAGCTCATCCGGCACGCCGTCTCCTGCAGGCAGCTGCACGGTCAGCGGGTTGACCTGGCGGTTATTCACCATGATCTCATAATGCAGATGCGGGCCTGTTGACCGGCCGGTTGATCCCACATAGCCGATCACTTCGCCTTGCTGGATCGCACTGCCCCGGCGCAGGCCAGGCTCAACACGTGACAAATGGGCATAGGCGGTTTTATAGGTTGAATTATGCCGGATCCGCACATATTTGCCGTAAGAGCCGTTCCAGCCTGCCATTTCGATATGGCCACTGCCGGCGGCCAGAATCGGTGTGCCGGTCGGCACCGCAAAATCAATCCCTCTGTGCATGGCGTTAAAGCCGGTGACCGGATGACGTCTCATCCCATAGCGTGAGCTGAGCCGGGCCCCGTTTACCGGTGTACGCATCAGGGTGCGGACAGCTGATTCGCCGTTTCTGTCATACCAGCCCACACGGCCATCAGGATGTGTGAACCGGTAAAACCCGAATCGCTTACCGGACAGGATGATGCCGGCATAATATAATTTACCAGACGTCAGCACATCACCTGTCAGCCGGTCTACAGCATTCTCATAGACCAGCTCAAACTGGTCACCAGGCTGGATATCGCGCTGGAAATCGACTGAAAAGCTCATCACCCGGACAAATTTATCAAACGCGTCCAGCGGGATATTCACCTGGCGGGCCGCCTCATATAAGGACAGGTCGATCTGATTGCCGGCATGAACCGCGATCTGGTCAACCGGCCGCACAGCTTTGATAGCATGCCAACTATTCTCCGCCTGTTCGCTCAGATCCCGCAACACATAATGGTCAACAAACAGATGTCCTGTCTTTGGCGTGCTCTGGCGTCCGGCGGGCAGGCTGACTTTCAGCGCCACAGCCTTGTCCTGATCATCAAGGCCAGCTGTAAATTGTGTGCCGATCTGCAACCGGCGCAGGTTCAGATGCCGCGACAAAGCCTGTGAGACAGAGGCCACATCCTGATTGGTGAATTTCGCTTTGCGCAGGATTTTCGCCAGCGTATCCCCGGCAGACAGGGTAAGGGTCTGTTCTGAACGCACGGTCTGGCCGGTTTCGCGCTGCACCATTTCTGCCAGCTTTTGTGTTGACACTGGCAACATATCCATCAGGTCCGGCCGGCCCAGCGGCCCGGCCACACCCACAACCCGGCCGCCCCAGATAGAGGCATAATCCGGCCGCGCGATCGGCAGCGGGATTTGCCCGTCACGACCGTCAAACAGATCAAAAACCTGGTCAGTCTGCTGCGGGGCATTGGTGCGGGCTGACAGCTCAGCCTGAACAGCTGGCACAGGCATCACTTCAACAGATGTTGAGGCGGCGGCCACCACGCCTGATTCGCTCAGGCTGAGGGCGAAGACGCCCGCAAGGGCCGCCCGGCGCAAAGATGTCTGCACCCTTGAAGTGATTCGCCCTTTACACCTTGCAAACAGATCAGATGATCTGGTCTGTGCAGGTCCGGCTGAAGCGGGGCTTATCACAGGTGAAGTGCTTAGATCTGATCTGAGCGTCATTATCGAATCACATTGCAATTGTTGTTCTTTTTCAGACTCAGATAGAGCGGTACGCATAGTCTCATCCATAATTACTGGTGTTAGAATCAGGCGTCAAATCATTTTTTACATGCATGATTCAGACCAAAATCACGGTCTGGCTTTGCTGTTGTGTGCAATTCTGCTATGCTGACAGACCGCGCTGGTGGGCAGTCGTCAGACCGTCTGCTCAGCGCGGGGGACAAGAATCATCTTGCTGACCACATGACAAAGCCGCTTGCCGATATGGTGACATAGAGGCAGGCCCGTGTTTTGGCGATAGGGCTGGCAGGGCTGTCCGGACCCAGGATGTGTGAGCTGTATACTATATATACAAATCGCGCTTTTTGATGACGGTACGGCGAAGGATGTGTTTTGTACAATTGGGCGGTGGTTCCTGCGAAACCGGGAAATCGTAAAAAAATTGTAAAAAATGTGTTTTTTCGTGATTTTGGGTTTGACACTATCTGAACGATAGCCTATAACCCCGAAACTCGCCGCTAACCGGCGGCCGAGATTGTCCGATACCGAAATTAAGGCTTTCACCCTTCTGGGGTTGGCTGGTGTCGGATGCGCTGTTTGAAAATGTAAATATGTTATGAAAGGGATTCGTGGGCGGCGATATTCTGTTGAAGATATCGTCTTGTGTATTACACAGTCTGCCTTAACGAAGACCTGAAATGAATCACTATTTTGAAACATTTATGTTTCAAATCTTAGCTCATGGATGAAAAATCTTAAGGTAGGCACTCAATCTTAATCGTCATGCTTTTGCATGTATGGTTAGGTCAATCTAACTTGAGAGTTTGATCCTGGCTCAGAACGAACGCTGGCGGCATGCTTAACACATGCAAGT
>CALKIF010000048.1:0-40613 GCA_937988715.1 uncultured Alphaproteobacteria bacterium
ATCTCAAATTTTCAAAAAACAGATCTTCCCCTAGTCGTGAGATGAAAGTAAAACGCGCCAGCCCTCTGATTCTAAAAGGAAAAAATAAAAAAGAACAAAAGGTGAATATTTTGGTTGACAAATGGAACAAAAACAGTACACATTAAAGTCATGGTCGGCGAAGAGTTAGGTAAGGCGGCAACAGACCGCCACGAAAAAGCCGGGAAGATCACACCGCCAGCGACAGCCTGGAGTAGGTGGCTTGACCAGGCCAGATTAACGCTGGGCAAGCGGGTGAAAATATGCAAGATGGAGGCTTCAAATGGGTGCTGAACTTGTGGAACTGAAGATGAACGAGACAGATAAGACCAAAGCGCTTGAAGCGGCGATTGGCCAGATTGAAAAAGCCTTTGGCAAGGGCTCAGTGATGAAGCTGGGCCAGCGGGACAGCGTGGTGGATATCCAGGCGGTCTCAACCGGTTCTCTGGGGCTGGATATCGCGCTGGGGATTGGCGGCTTTCCCAAAGGGCGCATTATCGAAATTTATGGTCCTGAATCATCTGGCAAGACCACACTGGCCCTGCATGCTGTGGCTGAGGCACAGGCCGCAGGCGGCAATTGTGCCTTTGTTGATGCCGAACATGCCCTTGACCCGACCTATGCCCGCAAGCTGGGCGTGAATCTGGATGATTTGCTGATCTCCCAGCCTGATGCGGGTGAACAGGCTTTGGAAATCGCCGATACGCTGGTGCGGTCCGGGGCGATTGATGTGCTGGTGATCGATTCGGTGGCAGCTCTGGTCCCGCGGGCTGAACTTGAGGGCGAGATGGGCGACACCCATGTCGGCCTGCATGCCCGTCTGATGAGCCAGGCGCTGCGCAAACTGACCTCGTCAATTGCGCGGTCAAACTGTCTGGTGATTTTCATTAACCAGATCCGGCTGAAAATCGGGGTGATGTTCGGCAATCCGGAAACCACCACAGGCGGCAATGCGCTGAAATTCTATGCCTCTGTTCGTCTGGATATCCGCCGTATTGGCGCGATTAAGGATAAAGATGATGTGGTCGGCAACCAGACCCGGGTGAAAGTGGTCAAGAACAAGGTGGCGGCCCCGTTCCGGACAGTTGAATTTGATATCATGTATGGCGAAGGTATCTCCAAGACTGGCGAGCTGCTTGACCTTGGCGTTGCCGCTGGTCTGGTGGAAAAGTCAGGGGCATGGTTCTCCTACGGCACACAGCGTATCGGCCAGGGCCGGGAAAATGCCAAGAATTTCATGCGGGAAAATCCGGACATTGCGAATGAGCTGGAAACCGCTATCCGGGCAAATGCCGGTCTGGTCCAGGAACAGATGATGGATGCGTCAATCGCCAATGATGAAGAGGCTGACGCCTGAACGCCCCTTCATGGGGGCGGCATTCATGAAAAAGTCCCAACAGTCTGTCGGCCGGCTTGCCCGTTTGGGTAAACCGGCCGCAGGCTTACTTGTAACACTGGACAATGGCGGACTGTTTTGCGTAAAACGGGTGAGGGGCGGTCAACCAGACAGATAAAGGATTTGTCAGGGGGGCTGAGACGCTCCTTTCCGCTGTGACTGACAAGACCTTGCCATGACTTCTGTTTCTGATATCCGTTCCCGTTTTTTGTCCTTTTTTGCCGGCCGTGACCATGAAATTGTCGCCTCCAGCCCGTTGGTCCCGCAAAATGACCCGACGCTGATGTTTGCCAATTCCGGCATGGTGCAGTTCAAAAATGTGTTTACCGGGCTTGAACGCCGGCCCTACAGCCGGGCCACCACCTCACAGAAATGTGTGCGCGCGGGCGGCAAACATAATGATCTGGAAAATGTGGGCTATACCGCCCGGCATCACACTTTTTTCGAAATGCTGGGGAATTTTTCCTTTGGTGATTATTTCAAAGAAGTGGCGATTGAACAGGCCTGGTCTCTGGTTACAGGTGAATTTGGCCTGAATAAGGAAAAACTGCTGGTCACGGTCTATTCTGAGGATGAAGAAGCGGCGGCTCTGTGGCGCAAAATCGCCGGCTTGTCTGATGACAGGATTATCCGCATTGCCACTTCTGATAATTTCTGGTCGATGGGCCCGACCGGCCCGTGCGGGCCCTGTTCTGAGATTTTTTATGATCATGGCGATCATATCCCCGGCGGGCCGCCCGGCTCACCTGATGAAGATGGTGACCGGTTTATTGAGATCTGGAATCTGGTGTTCATGCAGTATGAACAGACAGAGACTGAACGGCTTAATCTGCCGCGCCCGTCCATTGATACAGGGATGGGGCTGGAACGGATTGCTGCTGTGTTACAGGGCAAACATGACAATTACGACATTGATTTGATGCGTGCGCTTATCGAAGCCTCTGCAGATGTCTCCAACACAGACCCTGACGGGCCGCAGAACACCTCTCACCGTGTGGTGGCAGATCATCTGCGCTCAGCCGGGTTTTTGATCTCTGACGGGGTTCTGCCGTCAAATGAAGGGCGCGGCTATGTGCTGCGGCGGATTATGCGCCGGGCCATGCGTCATTTGCATCAGCTGGGCTGTGATGAGCCTGTGATGCATCGTCTGGTCACCTCTCTGGTCCGGGAAATGGGCGGTCATTACCCAGAGCTGGTGCGCGCAGAACCTCTGATCACAGAAACCCTGCGGCTGGAAGAAACCCGCTTTAAAGAAGCTCTGGCGCGGGGCCTGAAATTACTGACCTCAGAAGTTGAGGGCAAAGCCTCAGGCGGGGTTCTGGATGGCCAGACCGCGTTCCGTCTGTATGACACATACGGCTTTCCGCTTGATCTGACCGAAGATTTCATGCGCGGCTATGGCTGGTCTGTGGATACGGCCGGGTTTGATGCGGCGATGCAGGCCCAGAAACAGGCGGCACGGGCGGCCTGGTCCGGCTCTGGAGAGACCGCAGATGCGAAAATCTTCCTTGAGCTTGCTGACCAGCATGGCCCGACCGAATTTCTGGGCTATACCAGCCTCAGCACAGAAGCTGTGGTCACCAGCCTGGTTAAAGAGGGCAGCCTGACACAATCAGCTCAGGCCGGGGATGAGGTGACGATACTGGTCAACCAGACCCCGTTTTATGGCGAGTCAGGCGGCCAGGTCGGCGATACAGGCACCATCAGCTGGGCTGAGGGCTCAGCATCGGTGACCAACACCACCAAGACAGCAGGTCTGTTTTTGCATCAGGCCCGCATTGATACTGGCCGCCTCAGCCCGGATCAGCCGGTGTCTCTGGTGGTTGATGCGGCCCGGCGCGAAGCGCTGAAAGCCCATCACAGCGCCACCCATCTGCTGCATGAGGCGTTGCGGCAGGTCTTGGGCGAACATGTGGCACAGAAAGGCTCTCTTGTCACCGATACACGGCTGCGGTTTGACTTCTCGCATCCCAAGGCGATGACCGCTGAGGAGATCAGCTCTGTTGAACAGATTGTGAATGCCCGTATCCGCATGAACAGCCAGGTTTCAACGCGGATCATGACCCCTGATGAGGCGATTGAAGAGGGCGCGCTGGCCCTGTTTGGCGAGAAGTATGGAGATGAGGTCCGGGTTGTGTCTATGGGCGGGGCGTCTGATCTGGCGGGCCGGTCGGCCTGGTCTGTTGAATTATGCGGCGGCACACATGTTGGCCAGACAGGGGATATCGCGCTGCTGAAAATCGTGTCTGAATCAGCTGTCGCAGGCGGTGTCCGCCGGATAGAGGCGGTGACACATGAAGCGGGTCTGGCGTTTCTGGGCCAGCGCAACGCGCTGGTCGGGGCTTTGGCTGAACAGCTGAAAGCCGCGCCTGATCAGCTGTCTGCGCGGGTCAGCCAGATTCTGGAGGACAGGCGGCGGCTGGAACGTGAGGTGAGCGATCTGCGCCAGAAACTGGCCACAGGCGGCGGTGCGGCAGCGGCTGAACAAATCGGCAATCTTGCCTATATCGCGCGGGTGTTGCCGGATACCCCGGCAAAGGATCTGAAATCAACCGCAGATCAGCTGCGTCAGGGGGCAAGTGCCACGGTGATTTGTCTGGTCGCTACAGATGAGGCCAAAGCCTCTTGTGTGGTCTCTGTCAGTGATGATCTGACCGCAACCCATAATGCGGTTGACCTTGTGCGTCTGGCCTCAGCGGCTCTGGGCGGCAAGGGCGGTGGCGGCCGGCCGGATATGGCCCAGGCAGGCGGGCCTGACGCCGCTCAGGCAGAAGCAGCGTTGGCGGCGGTCCGCACCGCCATTGGCGGCTGACACGCGTTAGCTTCAATCTAAAAAAACCAGCCGGTGAATATCTCCGGCTGGTCTGACTTCAGGTGGTGCTGTGCGGGGGGCCGGGTTCAGCCTGCCATTGCTTTTTGCAGGTTTACATCCAGCGCGTCCAGAAACTCATCTGTGCTCAGATAGCTTTGGTCAGGGTTGATCAGGATCGCCAGATCCTTGGTCATTTTGCCCTTTTCAACGGTCTGGATACAGACCTGCTCCAGCGTTTCGGCAAAACGGGCCACTTCTGGTGTGTCATCAAATTTGGCCCGGTAGGCCAGCCCGCGGGTCCAGGCAAAGATAGAGGCGATCGGGTTGGTTGAGGTTGGCTTGCCTTGCTGATGCTGGCGGTAATGACGGGTCACAGTGCCATGTGCGGCTTCAGCTTCCACAGTTTTGCCATCTGGTGTCATCAGAACAGAGGTCATCAGCCCTAATGAGCCAAAGCCCTGCGCAACCGTGTCAGACTGCACATCACCATCATAGTTTTTACAGGCCCAGACAAACCCGCCATCCCATTTCATGGCACAGGCGACCATATCATCAATCAGGCGGTGTTCATAGGAAATGCCGGCAGCTTCGAACTTGTCTTTATATTCAGTGTCAAACACTTCCTGGAACAGGTCTTTGAAGCGACCGTCATAGACTTTCATAATGGTGTTTTTGGTGGACAGATAAACAGGCCAGCCCAAATCAAGCCCGTAATTCATACAGGCCCGGGCGAAGCCTTTGATCGATTCATCCAGATTATACATCGCCATGGCCACACCGCCATCCGGGAAGTCATAAACGGTTTCTGTGGTCGCCGGGCTGCCATCTGCGGGCTGGAAGGTCAGGGTTAATGTGCCTGGCCCTGACACTTTCATGTCTGTGGCGCGGTACTGGTCACCAAAGGCATGGCGGCCAATCACAATCGGCCGGGTCCAGCCGGGAACCAGACGCGGCACATTGCTGCAGATAATCGGCTGACGGAACACGGTACCGCCCAGAATATTGCGGATTGTCCCGTTTGGTGATTTGTACATTTTTTTTAAGGAGAATTCCTCAACCCGGGCTTCATCAGGTGTGATGGTGGCACATTTCACGCCGACGCCATATTGTTTGATGGCATTGGCAGCGTCAATTGTGATCTGATCGTCCGTGGCGTCTCTGGCTTCCATGCCAAGGTCAAAATATTTCAGGTCAATATCCAGATAGGGATGGATTAATTTGTCCTTAATCTTCTGCCAGATGATCCGGGTCATCTCATCACCGTCCATCTCAACGACAGGATTTTTTACCTTGATTTTGCTCATGTCTTTTCCCCGCTTAAATCGCACAATTTTCCCCAGAACAGACCGAGGACCGGTCTGTCCACCTGATCTGAAATCTTAACCAGTGAGGGATGTTTACTGCGAAATGCGCGGGCGCGCAAGCTCTAGCACGGCTGACAGGTACTTCAGCCCGTTGCGCGCTTTTTTCCGTCAATCAGGTCAATCAACTCATCAGGAGACGCCCCGACATACAGCTCAAAAACACCTTTGGAATGAATGAACCCAGCTTCATTGGCGTGATGAAGCATATCCAGCATGGCCTGCCAGTACCCGTCTGTGTTCAGCACAAATACAGGCGCGTTCAACAGGCCCAGCTGGTTCCAGGTCATCACCTCCATCCATTCATCCATGGTCCCCAGGCCGCCGGGCAGAACGATAAAACCATCTGCCTGACCATACATCTTGGCTTTTCGTTCATGCATATTCTCCACCACTTCCAGCTCCTGAACCTGCTGGTTGCCGACCTCCAGGCTCTCCAGGAAATGGGGGATGATGCCGTGCACATGGCCACCGGCACCCAGCGCGCCGCCGGATACCGCGCCCATCAGCCCGGTACGTCCGCCGCCATAGGTCAGCTTATGGCCTCTTGCGGCCAGCATCCGCCCGATGGTCTCCGCATCTGTTGCGAACTGGTCTGAAGTGCCTTTTGCCGCGCCACCGAATACACAGAAATTTGCCATGTCTGTCCCCTTAGCTGAACTTAACTTTAACCTCTGGACAGACCTTGAAACATAAAAGCTCTGCCTTGTTACAGGGTAATTCAATTCATAACTTGCTGCCACATCAAAAACGTAAAGCCGGATTTCATGCCAGGCTGCGGACCGGCAGGCAATTCTATTTGTCTTCATCTGGTTTCAGCGATACCATACCAGAAGATGATATTGTGATCAGAAGCGAAACGGGGGACGGCGTATGCGGCTGATAATTGCCGGTTTATTGGTGATCGGAGGGGGGCTGGCGGCTCTGGCTCTGGTTTGGGCGTTTTACAGCACACAAAGCCCGGCCCCGACCTCAACCACACCGATTGTCTCTGAACAAAGTGAGACGCTGTCTTCTGATCAGACCGCGCCTGCTGCCCCAGAAACCACATTGGAAAATACATCAGAAACCGCCCAGGAAGGCCTGGCACAAGATGCCGGGACAAGCACAACACAGGCAACTGAGGCGGCTGAGGCAGACAGTCAGGCAGATACCGGCCTGCCGCCGGCGATGCTGCAGATTGAGGTTGTGCGGATTGGCCCTGACGGCTCTGCTGTGTTTGCAGGCCGCGGCAGTGCGGCAGCAGATGTGCAAATCTTTGAACAGGACAAAACTCTGGCCCGGACAACAGTCGCGCCTTCAGGGGAATGGGTGGCGATAGCTGATGAGCCGCTCAGCCCGGGCAACCATCTGATCATTGTGGAACTGCGCACCCCGGACGGCCAGCTGGTCAGGGCTGATCAGGCTGTGGTGGTTGAACTGGCCGCTTCTGGTGAGGATAAGCCGCTGGTTGCCCTTGTCCCGATGACAGAGCAGGCTGAGGCTGAGCTGATCCAGGCCCCTGAAGAGCTGGTCACCGCACAGCAGGCAACAGGCACAGAAGAGAGCGCTTCTGCACAGGGTGATGAGCTGACACCCGAAGTGGCGGCATTGCTGGTTGAACCGGCCAACCTCCAGCTCCTGACCTTGAACTGGGCAGATGATCAGATCCTCCAGATCAAAGGATCAGCCTCAGGCGGCCAGTCTGTCCGCGGGGCACTGAACGACACACCCTTTGCTGCCCAGCTGACCCCGGAGACAGGCGACTGGACCGCAAAGATTGACACATCAGGGCTGAAGGCCCGCTCAGCCCGGCTGCTCAGCCAGCTTCTGGATGAGACAGGTCAGGTGGTGGCCTCTCGCCAGATCGAGTTTGATTTTGCGCAGCTGGATATCGGCCGGGATGGCAGTGAAATGGTGGTCATCGAAAAAGGGGATATGCTGTGGCGTATCGCCTACCGGACCTATGGCGATGGTATCCGCTATCTGGATATTGTGAAACGCAACCAGAGCCGTATTTCTGATCCGGACCTGATTTACCCGGCCCAGATTTTTGCCCTGCCTGATGCCGGGCAAGGCGGCAATAAGGAGACACAGTGAACGACAGACCACAATGGACAGAGTTACTACAATCCCCTGCACGGGTACCTGGCTGGCCGATAAAGGCTTGTGCCGGTCTGCTTTGTGTGGGCGGACTGGCCTTGGCTCTGCCTTTGGGCCTGTTGGGTCTTGGTCTGCTGGCCTATATCTGGCTGATTTTGCGGGTGAGGGTGGCCCCTGCAGGTGATCAGGACAACACCGGCTTATCTGCTGCTGATCCGGCTGCGGTCTTTGCCCCTGTTGATGGCCGGGTGGTGCATATTGACACAGGCCCTGATAACCGCTGCCGGGTATTTCTGGCCCCTGATTTGTTTGACAGCCATCTGCATTACGCGCCGGTGACCGGCCAGACCGAAGATATCACCTGGATTGACGGCAGTTTTTCTTATCCCTCGCTTGACCTGCCGCCGGATGATCAGCGTGTCAGGCGGGAGATCACCTTTTCAACCGCCGCCGGTCATCAGGTTATGCTGGTTCAATATGGCGCACGCAGCTGCCGCCTGATCCAGTGTTTTCTGCGTGAGGGGCGAAAGGTGAACCCGTCTGACAGGGTGGGTCTGGCCTTGTTCGGCGGTGTGGTGGCGGTCAGCTTTTCCGGCACAACTGCCCCGTCTCTGGTGCCTGGCCGGCGGTGTCTGGCGGCACAAACAATTCTTGGTCACACAGGTTAACTCTGAGAGAATAAGGCTGCTGCGGGCTGGCCTCTGTCAGACCTGCCTTAGGGAGCATAACCCAGATGTTTGATGCAAGATTAAGACCTGTGATCGATCCGGTTCTGCACCAGCTCGCCAGACTGTGTGTCGCCGTCGGCCTCAGCGCCAACAGCCTGACTCTCATCGGCTTTGTTATCGGGCTGGCCTGCGGCTTGCTGATTTGTGTTGAGGCCTATGGCTGGGCGCTTGTGGCCTTGCTTGTCAGCCGGGTTCTGGACGGGCTGGACGGGGCTGTGGCACGGCTGACCCGGCCGACTGATTTTGGCGGGTTTTTGGATATAGTCTGTGATTTTCTGTTCTATGCTTTTGTGCCGTTTTGTTTTGCGGTCAGCCAGCCGGAACGGGCCCCGGCAGCAGCCTTCTTAATGCTCAGCTTTGCGGGCACAGGGACCAGCTTTCTGGCTTATGCCATTATGGACGCCAAATATCAGAAAACCGCAGCGGACAAGCGGGCAAAAGAACAGGCGCGGACAAAAAACAAGAGCTTTGCTTACTTAGGCGGCCTGACTGAAGGGGCAGAGACAATTGCGGTATTTGCCCTGTTCCTGTTGTTTCCTGACTGGTTCGTGCCGCTTGCCATCGGCTTTGGGCTGTTATGCTGGGTGACCACCGGCTACCGGGTCTACACAAGCTGGGCTGAATTTGGAAAAGATGGTTGAAAACACGGATAAAGCTTTTATCTTCAATACAGAACGGCTGTTTTTTTGATCTGATGGCCGCTTCTTCCACCCCAGAAAATCAAATGACATTCAGGAAAAGACGATTATGAAATTCGGTGTAGGACAGACGGTAAAGCGGCTTGAAGATGCCAATCTGCTGATCGGCAAAGGGAAATATACAGATGACCAGATGCCGGGCTCAGGCCTTGCGGTGGCGTTTCTGCGGTCTCCATTTGCACATGCGCGTCTGACCGGTCTTGATCTGGCTGCGGCGCGGGCTGCAGACGGGGTGCATCTGGTTGCCGGCCAGGCCGATATGGATGCTGATAATGTGGGTGAAATTCACTGCCAGCATTATGTTGATAACCGGGACGGCAGCCAGGTCCCCAGAACCACAAAACCGGCGATGGCCCGTGATATCATCCGGCATGCAGGGGATCTGGTGGCGATGGTGGTGGCCGGAACCCGCCAGCAGGCACTGGACGCGCTGGAGCTGATTGAGGTTGATTATGAGCCGCTGGACGCGGTGGTTGATGTGTATGAGGCGACCGCACAGGGCGCGCCGCAACTTTATGACTGCTATCCCAATAACACCGTGTTCAGCTGGGAAGCCGGCACAATTGATACCGCAAGGGCAGAGATAGACAAGGCGGTTGCCGCCGGGGCAAAACTGGTTGAAGTCGATGTGATCAACAGCCGGGTGATGCCGAACGCAATGGAAACCCGGCCGATGGTGGCCCAGCCATGTGAAGATATTAACGGCTTGCGGATGTGGTGCGGCACACAAGGGCCGGTTGGCCTGTCTGCCCAGATCGCCAAAGCCCTGAATATGGAGGCAGGACAGATTCAGCTTCTGACAGGGGATGTCGGTGGCGGCTTCGGCTATAAGATTTTTTTGCATCCTGAACAGCTGTGTATTGCCTGGGCCGCCAGAACGCTGGGCCAGACGGTACGCTGGCAGCAGGACCGCTCAGACAGCTATCTGTCTGACCTGCATGGCCGTGATAACCGGACCAAGGCGCGGGCAGCTGTTGATGAGACAGGCAAAATTCTGGCTCTTGATGTGCTGGTGCACGCCAATATGGGCGCCTGGCTGTCAAATTTCAGCATTTATATCCCGACCTTGTCTGCCTGCCGGACGCTGACCGGCCCGTATGATATTTCTGTTGCGGGGATGGAGGTGCGCGGCATCGTCACCAACACACCGGCGGTTGATGCGTTTCGCGGGGCTGGCCGTCCGGAAGCCAATTACCTGCTTGAACGGCTGATTGACCATATTGCCGCGGCCATGGATATGGACAGGGTGGCGGTTCGTCAGGTCAATTTGATCAAGCCGGAACAAATCCCCTATCAGATGGTTGAGGGCGGGGCGGTTGATTCAGGTGATATGCCTGGTCTGCTGGCTGATGCCCTGCAGAAGGCTGACTGGTCTGGGTTTGAGGCGCGGCGCAAGGCCAGCCTGAAACAGGGCAGGTTGCGCGGCATTGGTCTGGCAATGTATC
Source organism: uncultured Alphaproteobacteria bacterium (assembly GCA_937988715.1). Taxonomy (GTDB): domain Bacteria; phylum Pseudomonadota; class Alphaproteobacteria; order Puniceispirillales; family Puniceispirillaceae; genus JADHLI01. The sequence continues at coordinate 10,541 of CALKIF010000048.1, forward strand.
TGGAACAATGCGGCGGTGGCGGTGATGCTGGCGTTGATGTTGAATTCAATGGGGATGGCAGCGTCACCATCTATGCCGCACAACAGGATAACGGCCAGGCGCACAGGACCACGCTGACACAGATTTTCTCGTCCCGGCTGGGTTATGATGCAGAGCTGATTTCAGTGGTTCAGGGGGACAGCCTGCGCACACCTGCGGGCACCACGGGCGGCGCGCGGATGTCAGCTGTATTGGGCTCAACCCTGATGCAGGCAGCGGGCCTTATCGCTGAAGCGGCGCTGCCTTTTGCGGCTGACCATCTGCAGGCTGATCAGGACGATATCCAGTTTGCGGACGGTATTTTCACTGCTACAGGCACTAACCAGTCTGTCACCATTGAAGATCTGGTCAGGCTGATTGCCACAGATGATCCGGCCGGCCACCCGCTGAACCGGCTGCATAAATACACCACTGACGGGGCCACCTATCCTTATGGCTGTCATGTTGTTGAGATAGAGGTTGATCAGCAGACCCTGCGTCCTGAGATTGTCACCTATACCGTGGTGGATGATTTTGGCGAGATCATCAATCCATTGACTCTGGAAGGCCAGATTCACGGCGGCATCGCGCAAGGGATTGGTCAGGCCTTATATGAACATGTGGCTTATGATGAGGATGGCCAGCTTCTGGCCGGATCGCTGATGGATTATGCTCTGCCCCGTGCCGATCATATGCCGTCCTTTTCAATCTCCCGCCGGGGAACCCGCTGCCAGAATAATCTGTTGGGTGTGAAAGGCGCTGGTGAGGCGGGCGCTATCGGGGCCCCGCCTGCGGTGATTTCCGCGCTTTGTGATGCGCTGGGCATTGTGCATATTGATATGCCCGCAACCCTGCAGAATATCTGGCAGATAATGAAAGCAAAACAGGACGCCGCATGAGCCCGAAAATTGTCAAATCAGATCAGGACTGGCAGGACCAGCTGACCGCAGAACAGTATCATGTCACCCGCAAGCACGGCACAGAGCGGGCTTTTACCGGCCGCTATCATGACTGCAAACTGCCCGGGACTTATCACTGTATCTGTTGCGGGGCAGCTTTGTTTGAAAGCACGGACAAGTTTGATTCAGGGACCGGCTGGCCGTCATTTACCGCCCCTTGTGATGAGGAAGCGGTCGGTACCCGTTCTGACCGCAGCTTTTTCATGGTCAGGACAGAGGTGCATTGCCGCCAGTGTGAAGCGCATCTGGGTCATGTCTTTGAAGATGGGCCGGTTGATGCCGGCGGCCTGCGCTATTGTATCAATTCAGCTGCACTTGAACTTGAGGCTGAGGAAGAAGCGTAACACGTCTTATGCCGCCTGCCGGGCCCGATGCTGGCAATAGCCGCGCAGCGTTCGGGAGAGGAGAAAAACCGGTGCGCTTCAGGCTATTGCCAGTCAGGGCTGCGACCTGACCTGAACATCAGTCAGGGCAGCAGTCCGAGCCGTCGTTATTGATAAGTCGTCATATGCAACAGGCTGCTGTTCTGCCTGTGTGAGCGGACCTCAGCCGGGGTCAGCATCTGGTCCTGGTCATCATCTATGCGGGCAAACAGGTGCAGATGGCGGCCTGCATATTCATCACGGTCAATCAGCCCGTTATTGTCTGTGTCCAGCCGGGCAAAATGGCCGTCCAGCATCTGTTTGACCTCGGTCAGGGTGATGGTCTGGTCGCTATCTGTATTGGCCGCCAGCAGCGCGTGCGGCTGGGCCTCTGCCTGTCTGGGGGCTGATGCAGGGTCATCCAGCTGGGCAACAGAAAACAAAAAGCTGGTCATACATGTCGCGCTGAGCCCGGTAAACCCTGCCAGCCACAATGTTTGTTGTGTTTTGCCCATGAACCTCTCCTGAATCTGTTCTGACCTTTACAGGTGATCTTTAACGCTACTTAGGATAAGAATAGGGGCAATTCAGGCTGAATTTAGGCAGCAGTGTGGCAAGAGTCTGATAGCTGAAGCTGGGTGCCCTGAACGGGCAAAAAATATAAAGGATGACAAAAAAGTGTCTCAGTCGCCATATCAACAGATCGCCCCTGTCACCGGAACCACCCGTCTGTTTGGCTGTATCGCCAGCCCGACTGATCATGTCCGCGCGCCGATGATTTTCAATCAGATTTTCACTGAACGGGGCATCGATGCGGTTATGGTCCCGGTAAATATACCGCCTGAACAACTGCAGGACGGGATCAAGGGGTTGCAGGCGCTGGGAAATTTTGATGGCGCGGCGGTCACCATTCCGCACAAGCTGACAATTGCTGAGTTATGTGATGAGCTTGGCCCGGGCGCACAGGCAGCAGCAGCTGTTAACGCGGTCCGCTTTGATACAGACGGCCGTCTGTATGGTGATAATTTTGACGGCCATGGCTTTGTGGCCGGACTGCTGGGCGAAAATCCGGCAGATGAGGCCCCGGATGCCATCATCAATGGCAAATCTATTTTAATCATCGGGGCAGGCGGGGCGGCCCGGGCGATCGCGCTGTCCTTGTCAGAACAAAGCGTGGGCCGTGTGGATGTTATGAACCGCACCCACAGCCGGGCTGAAGAGGCGGTCAATCTGGTCCACCGGCTGCGCGATGATGCCCCTGTTAAGGCCCTGCCGGCAGAACAGGTTTCCTTTGACAGCTATGATATCGTGATTAACGCCACCCCGCTTGGCCTGCATGAGGGGGATCCGCTGCCGCTGGATATTGACCGGTTGCGCGCTGATTGTCTGGTCTGTGATATCATCATGATCCCAGAGCGAACCCGATTGATAGACGCGGCAGAACAGGCCGGGCGGCCTGTTCATATCGGGCGGCATATGCTGGATTATCAGATCGATCTGATCGGCGCATTTATTGGCGCATATCAGAAAAACCCGTGACCAATCCTGATTTCATGTTGAAAACTGGTGGCTGGCGGATTAAGTAATGCACAGAATAATCAGATGAGGACGGCCTATGGCTGAAGAAACAAGCTGGACAGAAGAGCGTCTTGAAAAGCTGAAAACCTTGTGGGATTCAGGCTTGTCTATCTCGCAAATTGGCGAACAGCTCGGCGTGACCCGCAATGCGGTTGCCGGCAAGGCCCACAGGCTGAAGCTGCCCAAACGCCAGTCACCGATATCCAAAGTTGAACGCCAGCAGAAACAGCCGGACAAACAGCGCGATTTGCCGTTGCGTCTGGTGTTGCGCGATATCAAATGGTCGCGGTCCAAATGCGTCTGGCCGTCAGGAGACCCGAAAACCGTTGAATTTAATTTCTGCGGTGCACCGATTGTGCCGGGCAAGCCCTATTGTGCTGAACATTGTGAGATAGCCTATACGACGTCCAGAGATGGAAGCTAGACAGACACCGGTCCGCATTCACCGTCAAGATTATGCCCCGTTCCCCTGGCTGGTGCACGAAACCCGTCTTGATGTGTCCATCAATGAGCCGGACACAACGGTTTGTGTAAGCCTGAAGCTCGAAGCTAACCCCGCCGCACAAGCAACAGACAGGCTGGTGCTGAACGGGCGTGGCCTGACTTTGGTTTCTGTTCAGCTGGATGGCGAAGTTCTGGCCGCAGACAGATATCAACTGGATGCCGATATGCTGCAGATCACCGGCCTGATTGACCAGCATGAAGTGACCATTACTTCTACCTGTACGCCTTACAGCAATACCGCCCTTGAAGGGCTGTATCTGTCCGGTGATATGCTGTGCACACAATGCGAGCCTGAAGGCTTCCGGCGGATTTGCTATTATCCTGACCGGCCGGATGTGATGAGCGTGTTTACCGTCCGGATTGATGCTGAACCGAAATATAAGCAATTGCTCAGCAACGGCAATCAGCTGGAGGCCGGGCCAGCAGGCGAGGGCCGTCATTACACCCTGTGGCATGATCCGCACCCGAAGCCCAGCTATCTGTTTGCCCTTGTTGCGGGCGATCTGACTTGTGTTGAGGATCATCTCACCACCGCCTCAGGCCGCGCTGTCACCTTGCAGATATGGGTTGAACATGGCAATGAACATCTGACCGGCCATGCAATGGACAGCCTGAAAAAATCCATGCGCTGGGATGAAGAGGTTTATGGTCTTGAATATGATCTGGACCTGTTCCAGATCGTCGCTGTCAGCCATTTCAATATGGGGGCGATGGAAAATAAAGGGCTGAATATCTTTAACAGCAAATTTGTGCTGGCTGATCCGGCAACCGCAACAGATGATGATCTGGGCCGGGTTGAATCCATTATTGCGCACGAATATTTCCATAACTGGTCAGGTAACCGGGTCACCTGTCGCGACTGGTTTCAGCTGACCTTAAAAGAAGGGCTGACCGTCTTCAGGGACCAGTGTTTCAGTGCTGATATGCATGATGACACTGTGAAACGGGCTGAAGATGTGGCGATGTTAAGGGCGATACAGTTCCCTGAAGATGCCAGCCCGACTGCCCATCCTATCCGTCCGGAAACCTATTCTGAGATCAATAATTTTTATACCCCCACCGTCTATGAAAAAGGCGCAGAGGTGATCCGGATGCTGAGCGGGTTTCTGGGCGCAGATGGCTACCGGCGCGGGGTTGATCTGTATTTCCGGCGACATGATGGCCAGGCGGTGACTTGTGATGATTTTCTGGCGGCTCTGGCTGATGCTAATCAGGTTGATTTATCTGCCTTCTCCAGCTGGTACAGCCAGGCCGGCACACCTGAGGTCACCATCACACGGACCGCGCAAAGTGCTGATGAGATTGAGCTGACCCTGCAGCAGAGCATACCTGAAACAGCTGCAGGAACCGCGACCACTGCCCAGCCGATCCCGATCCGGTTGGGGCTGGTCGGCACACAAGGCCAGCAGCACAGCTTCAGCCTTGATGGCGAGGCGGCAGCCCCAGAGCAGACCGTGCTTCTGACCGACCCGGAACAGACGGTTAAGCTGACGCTGAGCCCGCCTGCTGGCGAGCCGGTGGTCCCCTCTGCTTTGCGCGGGTTTTCAGCACCTGTGCGGCTGACAGATGACCTGAGCGTTGAAGAGCTGGCGGTTCTGGCTGCCCATGATGCAGACGGCTTTAACAGGTATGAAGCATGCCAGCGTCTGGCACATCTGGCGCTTGATAAGCGGCTCAGCACAGACACACCAGATGCAGAGATTGAACAGGCGCTGGCCTCAGCCCTGTCACAGACTTTTGCTGAGGCCGGCTTGCGTGGTGATTACAAGGCTTTATGCCTGTCTGTGCCTGGTCAGTCAGAGGTTGAACATCGCGCGAATATGGCTGATCCTGTAGCCATCTGGACAGCCCGGCAAGCCCTGCAGGGGGCACTTGGCCAACAGCTTTCGGACCAGATCAGCAGCTGTCTTGCTGATGACGGGCTTGTTCAGGCGGCAGCCGGGCGGGCGTTACGCAACCGCTGTTTATATCTGGGTGTTGCCGCCGGCATGGATGAGGCGGTAAAGGTGGCTGCAGAACAATCTTCTGATCTGAACATGACCTTATCCATGGGCGGGCTGTCAGCCCTGAATGTAACCGAACATCCAGAACGGCAGGCCTGCCTGAACCGGTTTTATGAACGCTGGCGCAGTTCATCTCTGGTGATGGAAAAATGGCTCAGCCTGGAAGCCTGCGCCCCTTATTCAGGTACGATCAGCCAGCTTCAGCGGCTGATGGGGGATGCGGTGTTTGATGCAGATAACCCGAACAAATTGCGATCTGTTCTGGGCGCCTTTGCGATGGCCAATCCGGTTCAGTTCCATAAAGCTGATGGCAGCGGGTATCAGTTTATTGCTGAGCAGATCGCGGATATGGACAGCCGTAACCCGCAGATAGCTGCGCGTCTGGCACTGGTGTTGACACGGTTCGGTCATATTGAGCCGGGCAGGCAGGCTGAGATGATCAAAGCTGTTCAGGGGCTTGCCCGCCGCCAGCTGTCTGCAAATCTGCATGAGATTGTGGCCAAGGCTTTAGACACCACAAGCTAGTCAGTGATCAGTTCAGCGCAGGAATGCGGGGATATGATCGCAATCTTTAAAGCTGGTGCCTTTCCAGGCCGGGGGACGCTTCTCGCGGTTTGTCTGTTTTTCCGGCTGGTCTTTGCGGGCATTATCATTATTGGCGTTTGTGCCCTCTGTTCGGGAGGCCGATTTCTGCCGTTTGCGGCCGCCGCGTGACGGGGGCTTTGCGCTGTCTGCCTCAGCAGGCTGATCTGTTGCGGCTGCTTCAGATTCGGACATCACCGGAATAGACTGGCCGGTCAGCTTTTCGATTGCCAGAACCGCCTTGTCATCATCATCACCTGCGGCCAGGGTGAAGGCGCGGCCATGCCGGCCTGCACGGCCTGTCCGGCCGATCCGATGCACATAATCTTCTGCATTTGACGGGACATCAAAATTGAACACATGGCTGACAGTGGGAATATCAAGGCCCCGCGCCGCCACATCAGAGGCAATCAGCAAGGGAACAGTACCGGTCTTAAAGTCATCCAGAGCGGCCAGACGGGCGCTTTGTGTCATATCGCCATGCAGGGCGGCTGCGTTAAATCCATGCCGTTTCAGCGAAGACAGTAACGTTGAAATATCGCGTTTGCGGTTACAGAAGATCACCGCGTTCTGAATTTCTTCTGCGCGCAGCAGGTCACGTAACGCAGCACGTTTCTGTTTGACTGAGGTACGCACCAGATGCTGCGTAATCGTTTCTGCTGTTGTGGCGGGTTTGGCCACCTCAATCAGCTTGGGGTTCATCACAAATTTACGGCCAATCGTGTGAATTTCTTCAGACAGGGTGGCAGAGAAGAACAAGGTCTGGCGCATCACCGGCAGATAGCTGACAATCCGTTCCACATCAGGGATGAAGCCCATATCCAGCATCCGGTCAGCTTCATCAATCACCAGGATTTTCACATCCTGCAGCAGAACCTTGCCGCGTTCAAAATGGTCCAGAAGGCGCCCTGGTGTGGCGATCAGAACATCAACACCTTTGCTGAGAGCGGCATCCTGATCAGAAAAACTCACGCCGCCTATCAGCAGCGCCATGCTCATTTTGTGATTTACAGAGAATTTCTCAAATGATTCTGCCACCTGTGCGGCCAGCTCGCGTGTGGGGGCCAGAATAAGCGAGCGCGGCATCCGTGCCTTGGCCCGTCCGGCCGCCAGAATATCGATCATCGGCAGGGTGAAGGACGCTGTTTTGCCTGTTCCGGTCTGAGCTGAGCCCAGAATGTCCCGGCCCATCAGCACAGACGGAATAGAGGCACTTTGAATAGGCGTGGGCTGCTCATAACCGAGCTGAGTGACGGCATTCACAAGCTCGTCGCTGAGCCCCAAATCAATAAAAGAGGAAGAGATAGCAAAAAACCCTTTGTTTCAACAGCCATCCGGGCTGTCGTTGGCGTGGTTTTGTGAGGATGGCTGGCATCCCACGTAAACATAAACGCGACAATATTACACCCATTTTCCCGGCGGGTCAAATTTCGTGTGATGCTGGCTTTGTCAGGGCCAGTTGCCTATAGTGCGCAGACAGGCATTTGTTTTTATCAAAAGGTGCTGTCATGCCGACGTTAGTTTTTATCCCCGGATTATTATGCACCTCTGTGCTGTTTGAAGGCCAGATATCTGAGCTGGCAAAAACGCAGCCGATTTTCACAGCAGATACCACAGGCCTGGACAGCATTACCGCAATGGCAGAGCGAATTCTGGCGCAGACCGAAGGCCCGCTTATCTTGTTCGGGTTGTCGATGGGCGGGTATATTGCGATGGAAACGGCCCGTCTTGATGCTGAGCGGGTGAGGGGGATGGGCCTGTTTTCCACCAGCGCGCAGGCAGACACCCCAGATAAAATCCAGATGCGGCAGGAATTGGTGCGCCTGTCTTCTGTTGGCCGATTTAAGGGCGTCACCCCGCGTCTGCTGCCAAAATTCCTGTCCCCTGAGGCATTGAAGGACGAGGCCCTGACCAAAAGCGTGATGCAGATGGCCGCAGAAATCGGTCAGCATAATTTCGCCCTCCAGCAGCAGGCGATTATGCAGCGGCGGGACCAGCGCCCTCATCTGGCAGCTTTCAGACGCCCGTCTGTGGTTGTGTGTGGTGAGCTGGATGAGCTGACCCCGCCTGATTTGTCTGAAGAGATGGCAGGCCTGCTGCCTGACTGCGCGCTGAGCCTGTTGCCAGGTGTGGGGCATCTTTCAACAATGGAAGCCCCTGATGCCTGTCTTGCAGCGATGCAGAGCCTGATCAAACGCGTTGAGAAGAGCTGATAGTAAAGCGGCCGCGTCTTTGCCGGTTAAACATCCAGCTCCTTGATCACCTCATAGGCATGTTCACGGATATAGCCAAACCGCAGTTCCGGCTTTTTGCCCATCAAGGTGGTGACCAGCTTGTCCACATTACGGCGGTCATCTGCCCCATCCTGGTCGCGCCGCGGCAGGCTGACCTGAAGCAGTCTGCGGGAAACAGGGTTCATGGTGGTTTCTTTCAGCTGGGCAGGGGGCATTTCGCCCAGCCCTTTAAACCGGCTGATATCAACCTTGGATCTCTGGTTGAACTGCGATTGCAGAAGATGTTCACGATGCTGATCGTCCAGCGCATAGGCGGTCACAGCCCCTTGCGTCATCCGGTATAAGGGCGGCTGGGCCAGATACAGATGGCCTTTTTCAATCAGCTCTGGCATCTCGCGGTAGAAATAGGTCATCAACAGCGCCGCAATATGGGCCCCGTCAACATCAGCATCTGTCATGATGATGATCTTGCCATAACGCAGACCGGACAGGGAAAAATCTTTACCGCCTTTCACACCAAGCGCCAGGGCCAGATCAGACAGTTCCTGATTCTGGGATAATTTATCTGCCGTCGCACTGGCCACATTCAGGATTTTTCCGCGCAGGGGCAGTACCGCCTGGGTTTTGCGGTCACGTGCTGATTTGGCTGACCCGCCCGCACTGTCCCCCTCGACCAGGAATAATTCGGTTAAGTCCGTATTGGTTTCGGTGCAGTCAGACAATTTGCCTGGCAGGCGCAGCTTGCGGGTAGCTGATTTGCGGGCAACATCTTTTTCTTTGCGTTTGCGTTTGCGATCTTCCATCCGCTCTATCGCGCGGTCCAGAAGGTCATTGGCCCGTGTCGGTTCAGCCGATAACCATAATTCAAACCGGTCCCGCACCGCCGCTTCGGTCTGTTTGGTGGCATCTGCGGTCACCAGCTTGTCTTTGGTCTGGCCCTGAAATTGCGGGTCACGCAGGAATACAGATAACATGCCAGCGGTTTCGGCCAGAATATCTTCTGCGGTCAGATCAGCGGCCTTTTTCTGGCCGACCAGCTCTCCATAGGTACGCAGCCCGCGCGAAATCGCCTGTCTGAAGCCGGTTTCATGTGTGCCGCCAAGCGGTGTCGGTACCGTGTTACAATAGGACCGGAAAAAGCCGTCTTCAGCAGGGGTCAGCCAGGTAATGGCCCATTCAAATTTCTGGCCCTCCAGGTCAATCCGGTCAGCAAAAGGCTGGCTCAGCAGCAACGGCTTATCTTCGGTGGAATGGTTCAGATAATCTGCCAGCCCGCCCGGAAAACAGAGCTGTTCCTGCTGCGGGACCGGATGGGCCTCACTGATCAGTTCTGCAGCACATTGCCATCTGATTTCAACACCAGCAAACAGATAGGCCTTGGACAGGGCCATGCGGTATAACAATTCTGGCTTAAAGCGGCAGCCTGCACCGAAAATATCTTCATCAGGTGAAAAGCGGATCAGGGTTCCGCGCCGGTTTGAGGCTTTGCCAACAACCTCAACAGGCCCGGCGGGCTTGCCGCGTGCGAATGATTGTTTGTACAGCGTCTTTTCCCGGGCAACCTCGACCTCCAGGCGGCTGGATAACGCGTTCACAACAGACGCGCCAACACCGTGCAGACCACCTGAGGTCTGGTAGGCCTTGCCGGAAAACTTGCCGCCTGCATGAAGGGTGGTCAGGATGACTTCCAAAGCGGATTTGTCCGGAAATTTCGGATGCGGGTCAACCGGAATGCCGCGCCCGTTATCACGGATGCTGAGGGTGTGATGATCCTCAACCACAATTTCAATCCAATTGGCATGTCCGGCAACCGCCTCATCCATGGAATTATCCAGAATTTCGGCCGCCAGGTGATGCAAGGCGCGCTCGTCAGTGCCGCCGATATACATGCCCGGGCGATGCCGGACGGGCTCCAGCCCTTCCAGAACTTCGATTTCACTGGCGTCATAACCGGATTTCGGGCTGCCATTGGTAAATAAATCAGACATGCTGTTCCTGCACATTTAACGACTATCTGGCTTGGTTTTACAACATCTGGGGGGTCAGGAAAAGAAAAGAAACAACATACAGCGGCTGAAACTTTACCGTTTTTTCATAAGTTTGTGCTATTCTGTAACAATGGTCCTGTCGGGAAGTCTGTGCGAGGCGCATGGCTGGGACCGGAAATCTGAACAGAGGAGTGGAGATATTCTTTGACGTAACAAAGAAGGAGTCTCCATGTGTCAATATCCTGCTTCGGTCACTCAACAGAACCGGTCTGCATCTAGGGAAAGATGGTGTCGCCGTCTGATCCTGTGTCTGCTGGGCGGCCTTGTCATTGCGTTTGCCCTGTTGCCAGACTATCTGGCTGCGGCACCAGATAATGCCACAACTCAGCCCGTTACCGCTGAGCCGGCACGCACAGAAGCAGACAAATTCAAATGGAAATTTATTGTCTGTTTTCCGATGCCGGTTGACGTCCTGCCTGCACGGGCCACTGAAAGGCGCCAGCTTGGCGGGGCAGGGCTGGTCAGTACGCTGGGCGGGCTGACGATTAATGGCCTGTTAGCCGTACATTAAAAAAAACCCCGGACCATAGGCCCGGGGTCTTTGGTCACCAGCGATATAGCTGGTTGTGATTAGTAAGAATAATACATCTGGAATTCAACCGGATGCGGGGCATGCTCAAGTGCAATGACCTCTTCCATCTTCAGTTCGATATAGGCATCGATCTGGTCATCTGTGAACACATTGCCTTCGGTCAGGAAGGCCCGGTCCGCATTCAGGCTGTCCAGAGCTTCACGCAGCGAGCCACAAACTGTTGGGATCTGTGCCAGTTCTTCAGCTGGCAGGTCGTACAGATCCTTATCCATCGCATCACCAGGGTGAATTTTGTTGCGGATGCCGTCCAGACCAGCCATCAGCATTGCTGAGAAGGCCAGATACGGGTTGGCTGTCGCATCTGGGAAGCGCACCTCAACACGTTTGCCATTCGGGCTGGCCACAAATGGAATCCGGCAAGAGGCGGAACGGTTGCGGGCTGAATAGGCCAGCAGAACCGGGGCTTCATAACCTGGGATCAGACGCTTGTAGCTGTTTGTTGACGGGTTGGTGAACGCATTTAGTGCTTTTGCGTGCTTGATGATGCCGCCAATGTAATGCAACGCCATTTCAGACAGGTCAGCATAACCATTACCCGCAAACAGAGGCTTGCCATCTGCCCAGAGTGACTGGTGCACATGCATGCCTGAGCCGTTATCACCAGCGATTGGCTTTGGCAGGAAGGTCGCAGACAGCCCGTAAGCATGGGCAACCTGATGCACTGAATATTTATACAGCTGCATATTGTCGGCTGTTTCCAGCAGGGTGCCGAACTTCATGCCCAGCTCATGCTGTGACGGGGCCACTTCATGGTGATGCTTTTCAACAGGCACACCCATATCAGCCATCACAGACAGCATTTCAGACCGGATATCCTGGCCTGAATCAATCGGTGGCACAGGGAAATAACCGCCCTTAACGCCTGGACGATGGCCCATATTGCCTTCTTCATAATCACGGGCGCTGTTATACGGGCCTTCAATAGAATCAACCTGGAACATTGACCGGTTCATGGACACATCAATTTTCACATCTTCAAAGATGAAAAATTCAGCTTCAGGGCCGAAAAAGGCTGTGTCAGCAATGCCAGCCGCATTCATATGCGCCAGCGCGGCTTTGGCTGTGCCCCGCGGGTCACGCTCGTAAGCTTCACCTGTAATTGGGTCCAGCACATCACAGAACAGCGCCAATGTTGTTTGTGAGAAGAAGGGGTCAATATAGGCACGTGACAGATCAGGCATCAGGGTCATGTCAGATTCGTTAATGGCTTTCCAGCCAGCGATTGACGAGCCGTCAAACATGAACCCTTCATCCAGAGTTTCTTCATCAATAGTGTCAATATGCTGTGTTACATGCTGCATTTTACCACGTGGGTCAGTAAAGCGCAGGTCAACATAGGAGATGTCGTTCTCCTTAATCATTTCCATGACTGCTTTTGCGTCAGACATTTTTCTCTTCCTTTCACAGTTTCATCGCCGCTTCTTAGCCTGAAGCTTTGATATTTCAATCAGCCGCCTGAACAGGCTGCTCACTCCTTTGGGGTTTCAGTTGTGCCCATTATCAGATGGCGTTGCCACCTGTCTCACCGGTACGGATCCGGATTGCTTCATCAATTGTTGAGATAAAAATTTTGCCATCGCCAATGCGGCCTGTCTGGGCGGCAGCCTTAATGGCCTCAACCACATTTTCAGCCATGTCATCTTCAACAACAACTTCAATCTTTACTTTCGGCAGAAAATCAACAACATACTCTGCCCCGCGATATAATTCAGTATGTCCTTTTTGGCGACCAAAGCCCTTGGCTTCCAAAACGGTAATCCCCTGAATGCCAACTTCATGAAGAGCTTCTTTTACCTCATCAAGTTTGAACGGCTTGATGATTGCTTCAATTTTTTTCATGTCTCTCCGCCTCACATTATAATTGTGGCTGTGCGGTTATCTGATCTTGGCTGCAGACAGACCCGCACAACGCGTTGGTGACTGAGCACTTTAAAGCCTCGTTCATGAGTTTGCGCAAGTGCCCGCCTCAGTCTGCTTTCACATCAAAGCAGAACTGCACATTTATTAGGCAGAGTCAGACAGCATTTTATCGATGCGAGAGACCGCTTCTTCAATCGCCTCATCTGAATTGGCACAGGACAGCCGGACATAGCCTTCTCCGAAGCCGCCAAATGATGTGCCCGCGATACAGGCCACACCATACTCTTCGAGAAGCTTTTCCTGAAATTCATGTGCGGTGAAGGGGGTGTCCATGATATTGGCAAAGGCATAAAAAGCCCCGCCCGGCGGCTGGCATCTTATGCCCTCACTTTGGTTCAGCAATCTGGTGATCAGAGCCCCGCGCCGCTTAAAGGCTGTTAACATTTCATCCACACAAGACTGGTCACCTTGCAGGGCGGCAATCGCGGCGTGCTGAGTCGGGGCATTCACACAAGAATGAAAATTCACGGCCAGCCGGTCAGCATAGTCAATCAGCCGGGCAGGCCAAATCCCGTACCCAATGCGCCAACCTGTCATCGCGTAGGTTTTTGACCAGCCGTTCAGCACAATCAGCCTGTCGTTCAGGCTGGGGTAGGTGATCAGAGACACAGGCTCACCATCAAAAATCAGGCGGTCATAAATCTCGTCAGACAGCACAGTCACATGCGGAAAAGCATCCAGACCTTTAACAAATTTATCCAGCTCACTGCGCGGGGTGACCCCGCCGGTCGGGTTAGCTGGCGAGTTGATAATCACAAGGCTGGTTTTGTCTGTGATTTTGGACAACACATCTTCAGCATCAAAGGCAAAGCCGTTTTCTTCAATCAGCCCGTAGGATACTGCTTTTGCCCCTGAATAATTGATCGCTGACTGATAAATCGGAAAGCCGGGGTCAGGGGTCAGAATTTCGCGGCCCGCCCCCCCTAAAAGCATCATGGCGGTGAACAAAATGGGCTTGCCGCCCGGAACAATCTGGATGTTGTTCAGATCAGGTTCAACCCCGTAACGTGCGGTCACATCTGCGGCCACCGCCTCACGCAAGGCAGGCAGGCCCAGTGAGGGGGTATAGCCATGCGCCCCATCCTGCAGCGCGCGGATACCCGCCTGGACAATATGTTCAGGTGTTCTGAAGTCAGGCTGGCCGATACCAAGATTGATAATATCGCGCCCTTTTGCGGCCAGCGCGCCTGCTCTGGCCAGCACCCCAAAGGCGGTTTCGGTACCCAGCTTGTCAGCGGATGGATTCAACATAGTCTGTCCTCATGCAACGATGCTTAATTTTTATTTGACCATATACATATTTTTCGCCTATTAAAGCCTTGATTTACGCAAATGTGCTTTGTGGCGGGTGTAGCTCAGTTGGTTAGAGCGCCAGTTTGTGGTACTGGATGTCGCCGGTTCAAATCCGGTCACTCGCCCCACTTTCTCACCCTGGATGTGTATTTGAGTATCAGAATGAGGCCTCTTCGGTCCGTTTTCGCATTATTGCTTGACCTAGTATCTATTTTTCGAGTACCGATGCCCATCACAAGGTAATGATGCGGGCGTGGCGAAATTGGTAGACGCGCCAGATTTAGGTTCTGGTATCTAGCGATGTGGGGGTTCAAGTCCCTCCGCCCGCACCATATCTAACGAAAACTCAGCCGCCAGCGGTGCAGATACCCACCTCTGAGCGGCAAACAGCTATTTGACCGACAGCTATTGTCAACAGGACTGACCATGAACATCAAAGAAACACTGAACGAAGGCCTTGCGCGGGAATATGAGATCACGCTGACCGCAGCAGAGATGGAAGAAAAAGTTTCAGCACGGCTCGCAGAAGTCGCCACCACAGCCAATATGCCGGGATTCCGGCCTGGCAAGGTGCCGCTGTCAGTGGTCAAAGCGCGCTTTGGTGATCAGGTCAAAGGTGAGGTGATCCGCACCTCTTTAGATGATGCGGCAAAACAGACGATTGAAGAGCAGAAACTGCAGCTGGCCAGCCAGCCGAAGATGGATATCACCAGCTTTGAAGACGGGAATGATCTGGTCGCCAAGCTGACCGCTGAGATTATGCCGGAAATTGTTCTGCCTGATCTGTCCTCACTGGCTGTTGACCGCCCGGTTCTGCCAGAAGATGAAGCCGGTATTGATGAGACCCTGCAGCGTCTGGCTGATGAAAACAGGCCGACAACTAAGGTTGAAAAGAAGCGCAAAGCCAAGCTGGGTGATGTGGTGTTAATTGACTTCACAGGCCGGATTGACGGTGAAGCCTTTGAAGGTGGCGCAGCACAGGATCATATGCTGGAGCTGGGCTCAAACAGCTTTATCCCTGGCTTTGAAGATGGTCTGGTTGGCGCTGAAGCCGGGCAGACAGTGGATGTGAAAGTCTCCTTCCCTGAAGAGTATCAGGCCGCCCATCTTGCCGGCAAAGAAGCTGTATTTGAATGTCCGGTCAAGGAAATTCACGAAAAGGGCGAGTCCAGAATTGATGATGATCTGGCCAGCAAGCTTGGCTTTGACAATCTGGCGGCTCTGCGCGAGGCGGTTGCCGGCCAGCTGGCCTCTCAGCATGCCACAGCCCTGCGCGCAGCCGTGAAGACAAATGTTTTTGACCAACTGGCTGAACAGGCTGATTTTGATGTCCCGCCCAGCCTGATGCAGTCAGAATATGACGTGGTGGCCAAGTCTCTGGCCGGTGCCCAAAATCACGATCACGATCACGACCATGACCACGACCATGACCACAGCCATGCAGCTGATGAAGGTCTGGATGAGGCGCAGAAAGAAGAAGCTCAGGCTGTTGCCCTGCGGCGTGTCCGCCTCGGGCTGATGCTGACAGAGATTGGCCAGAAAAATAACATTCAGGTCACCGAAGAAGACACTCGTCGGGCCATGATCGAACAGGCCAGACGGTTCCCTGGTCAGGAACAGCAAGTCATCGAATATTATTCTAAGAACCCTGATGCCCTGCAACAGCTGGCTGGTCCAATGTTTGAAGAGCTGGTGATGGATTATATTCTGGAGATGGCCAAGGTCACAGATGTCGAAATTACAGCTGAAGAGCTGTATGCCGAACCTGAAACACCGGCAGCTGGCAAAGCCCCTGCGAAAAAGGCGAAAGCCGCCGGTAAGAAGGCCGCAGCCAAAAAGGCACCAGCCAAAAAAGCAGCTGGCAAAAAGGCCGCATCTGAAAAAGCCCCTGCCAAAAAAGCCGCCGCAAAGAAAAAGACAGCCGCCAAAAAGAAAAGCTCTTAACAGCCTTATCGCTGGCAGGACTGCCTGAAAAATAATCAAACTTCCAAAAACTGCCACCCCCGGGGTTGGCAGTTTTTATGTTCATGCCTACATCTAACAACAGAGTGTTGAAACCGAAATTTAATCATGATAGCACCCTGAGCGAAGATGCCGGGGGCGACTTGAGCAAAGCGGTTAACTCTGTCAGGCTAATGACACCGGACAGGCACAAGCTGGACGGCCTTTTTTTGGAGACATGATGATGGACATCTACAAGACTGTATCGCCGCCAATGGATATGAACCTCGTGCCGATGGTGATTGAGCAGACCGGACGCGGCGAACGCTCGTTCGATATCTTCTCTCGCCTGCTGAAAGAACGGATTATTTTTCTGAACGGGCCGGTTGAAGATGTGATGGCGTCTCTGGTCTGTGCACAGCTGTTGTTTTTGGAAGCTGAAAACCCCAGCAAAGATATCTTCATGTATATCAATTCCCCAGGCGGCGTGGTGACCAGCGGCCTGGCCATCTACGATACAATGCAATATATCAAGCCGGATGTGGCAACCGTCTGTATGGGGCAGGCCGCGTCTATGGGCTCATTACTGCTGACCGCCGGTGCAGCGGGTAAACGCTACAGCCTGCCGCATGCTCGTATCATGACCCACCAGCCTTCAGGCGGGTTCCAGGGACAAGCAACAGATATTGAAATTCATGCCAAGGAAATCTTGAGCCTGCGCAGCCGGCTGAACAAAATTTATGAAACACATTCTGGGAAGACTGTGAAACAGATTGAAAAAATTATGGACCGCGACACTTTTATGTCACCTGAAGAGGCCAAGGAAATGGGGCTGATTGACGAGGTGGTCAGTAAACGTCCGGACAGTGGTGAAGCGTCTGATTCATAAGGCATCTCTTAATAAAGCCTGAAAATGAGACAATTTTAGTTGAGAAAAGTAAAGTGCCGCGCCTAGTATAAAGATAGGCAGACAGAAGATGAACCGGACAGAGCTGTTTAAAACGCCCGGTGAAGTGCAGGAGAGATAAGATGGCAAAGACAGAAGATGACAACAAATCTACGCTTTTCTGCTCTTTCTGCGGCAAAAGCCAGCATGAGGTGAAGAAACTGATCGCCGGCCCAACGGTGTTCATCTGTGATGAATGTGTCGAATTATGTATGGACATCATCCGTGAAGAACATAAAGGGGCGGTCAACAAGCATCATGAAGGCGTGCCGTCACCAAGTGATATCAACAAGGTGTTAGATGATTATGTCATTGGCCAGACCAAGGCCAAACGCATCCTGTCTGTTGCTGTTCACAACCACTACAAGCGGCTGGCCAATGAAGGCAAGACCGGCGATCTGGAAATCCAGAAGTCAAATATTCTGCTGGTGGGGCCGACAGGCTGCGGGAAAACCCTTCTGGCCCAGTCACTGGCCCGGATGCTGGATGTACCGTTCACCATGGCTGATGCGACCACCCTGACCGAAGCTGGTTATGTTGGTGAAGATGTCGAAAATATCATTCTGAAATTGCTGCAAGCCTCTGATTATAATGTAGAAAAAGCCCAGCGCGGGATTGTCTATATTGATGAGGTAGACAAAATTTCACGTAAATCTGACAACCCGTCCATCACCCGTGATGTCTCAGGTGAGGGGGTTCAGCAGGCCTTGCTGAAAATCATGGAAGGCACTGTTGCCTCTGTGCCGCCACAAGGCGGGCGCAAGCATCCCCAGCAGGAATTTCTGCAGGTGGACACCACCAATATCCTGTTTATTTGCGGCGGGGCGTTTGCCGGGCTTGATAAGCTGATTTCCAGCCGCAACAGCGGGGCCGGGATTGGCTTTGGGGCAGATGTACGTGATCCAGAAGACAGAAACCTCAGCCAGATTCTGGTTGATCTGGAACCGGAAGATTTGATCAAATTTGGCTTGATTCCGGAATTTATCGGTCGTCTGCCTGTGATCGCTACCCTGGAGGATCTGGATGAAGAAGCGCTGGTCCGCATCTTGACAGAACCGAAAAACGCGCTGACCAAACAATATAAAGCCCTGTTTGAGATGGACGGTGTCAATCTGGACTTCAGGGATGATGCGCTCAAAGCGATTGCCCGCAAGGCCATTGAACGCAAAACCGGGGCACGGGGGCTGCGGTCTATTCTGGAAAATATCCTGATGGATCCGATGTTTGAAATTCCGACCGCATCAAATATTCAGGATGTTGTGATCAATGAAGATGTGGTGAAAGGGACCACCCCGCCTTTGATGGTCCATGCGCCGAGTGCAAAAGAAGCCAAGCCTTCAGCGACATAAAGGCAGTTCAGCCGCACGGCAAAGGCTGTACAGAGCTTTTGCGGCAGCCTGTCAGCGGGTTTTTGGCAGCAAGCGGATAATGTCGAATTAAGGTGTATGTGGTTCGGGCACAGGCACGGTTCTTGCACAATGTGGTATGAATGCGAACACCTCTTGAATTAGACCGTGACACACCACACATCTAGCAAGAGACAGAAGCAGGCAAAACAGCAGATTTTCCTCTGCAGCGCGCTTGCATCAGTGAACCAGTAGGAAAGACAGTCATGACCGAATTCTCATCTTCATTTCAGCTTCCTGTATTGCCCTTGCGCGATATTGTTGTCTTCCCGCATATGATTGTGCCGTTATTTGTCGGCCGCGAGAAGTCAGTGAACGCGCTGGAAGAGGTGATGAATGAGAACAAGCAGATTTTGCTGCTGACACAAACTGACGCCGCTATTGAAGATCCTGATCAGGCCGATATGTATAAAATGGGCACGATCGGGAACATCCTGCAATTATTAAAACTGCCTGATGGCACTGTGAAAGTCCTGGTTGAAGGGATTGCCAGAGCCCGGGTTGAGCAGCTGGTTGATGTTGGTGATTTCATGACAGGTGAGGCGGTAGAATGTGCTGACCCTGATATTGCTGACCCGGAAGTGATTGCCCTTGGCCGGGCGACCATTCAGCAGTTTGAACATTATATCAAGCTGAACAAGAAAATTGCTTCTGAGGTTATGGTGTCTATCAATCAGATAGAAGATACAGGCAAAATTGCTGACACCATCGCCTCTCATCTGGCGGTCAAGATACCGGAAAAGCAGAAGCTGCTGGAAACAACTGATGTGACTCAGCGTCTTGAGCTGATTTACAGCATGATGGAAGGCGAAATTGGGGTTTTGCAGGTTGAAAAACGGATTCGCAACCGCGTTAAGCGCCAGATGGAAAAAACCCAGCGCGAATATTATCTGAATGAACAGATGAAAGCGATTCAGCGCGAGCTGGGTGAGGGTGAGGACGGCAAGAATGAGCTGGACGAGCTGGGCGAACAGATTGAAGCGGCCGGCCTGCCGAAAGAAGCCCGTGAAAAGGCAGAAGTCGAGCTGAAAAAACTGCGCAGCATGGGCCCGATGAGCGCAGAAGCCACTGTGGTCCGCAATTATCTGGACTGGATGACCTCTGTGCCGTGGAAAAAAGCCAGCCGGGTCAATAAAGACATCAAAAAAGCCCGTGAGATTCTGGACGCCGATCATTTCGGTCTGGAGAAGGTAAAAGACCGTATTGTTGAATTTCTGGCTGTGCAGAAGCGGACCAAAAAGATCAAAGGCCCTATTTTGTGCCTTGTCGGCCCCCCAGGTGTGGGCAAAACCTCTCTGGGTAAATCTATTGCCCGGGCCTCAGGGCGCGAATATGTGCGTATGGCCCTTGGCGGGGTCCGTGATGAAGCAGAAATCAGAGGCCATCGCCGGACCTATATCGGGTCTATGCCAGGCAAAATCATCCAGGGCATGAAAAAAGCCGGTAAGAAAAACCCGCTGTTTTTATTGGATGAGATTGATAAGATGGGGTCAGACTGGCGCGGAGACCCAAGCTCTGCCTTGTTGGAAGTGCTTGATCCGGCACAGAACAGCACCTTTCAGGATCATTATCTGGAAGTCGATTTTGATTTATCGAATGTGATGTTCATCACCACAGCGAACAGCCTGAACATGCCACAGCCATTGATGGACAGAATGGAAATCATCCGCCTGTCCGGCTATACCGAAGATGAGAAAAAAGCGATTGCGTTCGAACATCTCATCCCGCGGCAGATAGAAGAACATGGCCTGAAGGCTGATGAGCTTGAAATTACCGAACAAGCGGTTGTGGATATCATCAGATATTACACACGTGAGGCAGGCGTGCGTTCACTTGAACGGGAAATTGCCAAAATCGCCCGTAAAGCGATCACCAAGATTGTCAGTGATGATGTGACCAGATTGACCGTGGATGGTGAAGATCTAGCCGAATTCCTGGGCGTGAAGAAATTCCGTTATGGAGAGATTGACGCTGAAGATCAGGTGGGTGTTGTAACCGGTCTGGCCTGGACAGAGGTTGGCGGTGAATTGCTGCAGGTTGAAGCGGTGAAAGTTCCCGGAAAAGGCAAGGTTTCGGCCACAGGCAAGCTGGGCGATGTGATGAAGGAATCAATTCAGGCTGCTGAATTTTTCATCAAATCGCGTGCCCAGGCCTATGGTATCGACCTGGTGAAGGCAGAAAAAACCGATATTCATGTTCATGTTCCCGAAGGGGCAACACCGAAAGACGGTCCATCTGCTGGTGTGGCTATGGTCACCTCAATCGTGTCTGCGCAAACTGGCATTGCTGTCCGCAAAGATGTGGCCATGACAGGCGAGATTACCTTGCGTGGGCGGGTTCTGGCCATTGGCGGGCTGAAGGAAAAATTGCTGGCGGCTCTGCGCGGTGGGATCAAAACTGTATTGATTCCTAAGGAAAATGAGAAAGATCTGGCAGATGTTCCTGACAATGTGAAAGAATCACTGGACATCATTCCTATCTCTCTTGTTGATGAGGCGCTGAATGTCGCATTGACCACGCCATTCGAAGAGCCGGCAGATGAGGAACAGGCTATGGCGAATACGCCGCTTGCGCCTGATCAGCCAGCCCAGGAAGATGTCATCGCTCACTGAGATTAAAATCTGTACAGATTTCCTAATTTTTCGCAGTTTTTCTGAGTTTTTGGTTGACCCAGACGAGGCCAGCAGATTAACATCTGACACGGCTGAACGTTCGGCTTTACTACTCTATCCATTATAAAGGGGGCCTTCCCATGAACAAGAATGATTTGGTATCAGCGGTCGCAGAACACGCAGGTTTGTCAAAGGCAGATGCAGGTCGCGCTGTTGATGCAGTATTCGCATCTATCGAAGGAGCTTTAACGTCTGGTGATGAAGTTCGCATCGTTGGTTTCGGTTCGTTTTCTGTCGCTCATCGCGCTGCGAGCACCGGCCGCAACCCACGTACAGGTGAAACAATTCAGATTGCCGCTTCCAAGCAGCCAAAGTTCAAGGCTGGCGCACCTCTGAAAGCTGCTGTAAACGGCTAAAATATTTTGACAAGGCAGGTGACACATGACATATCGTGTGTCACCGCTTGTTGGCCGGGCCTTATGGGTAAGGGGTGGTTAGCTCAGCTGGGAGAGCAACTCGTTTACACCGAGTAGGTCGGGGGTTCGAGCCCCTCACCACCCACCATAAGTCATAGCACAAATATAGAAATAAAGACCTTGCGCCTGATGGCGTGCAGGGTCTTTTTTTTTTGATCTGTTGGGGTGTTGTTGCTGTTGTGCGTCTGACAGGTAACGGCGCGCGATGGTTTGTCAGATTTGTCGGCAGATGAATTTTGTGTCATTATCTTAACATAAGATTAAAAGTCCATCGGCTGTCCGCGCATGTTTTCCTCCCCTCATTGCGCTGAGACGCTGAGAACAGGTTGAGACCTTGCTGGTAGGGCAACCCAGCATTCCCCCCTTCCGGTGCAGGCTGGTCATGCTGTGTGACTTGTTCGGTTTATCTGCAGATTTTTTGTTATTGTCTGGCTTGCGGCCCTGAGGCAGGATGAAAGCTGGCTGTCCGTTTTGCAGGTAAAGGGGGGATGAAATGGCGAACTATCATGGGTCTTGTCATTGTGGGGCTGTGAATTTTGAAGTTGACGCTGAGCTGAACAAGGGGGTGGTGTGTGACTGTACGATTTGCAAACGCAAAGGTGCGGTGATGGTGCTCATCAGTAAAGAGCAATTCTCTGTCACGTCAGGGGCAGACCATCTGAGCAGCTATCAGTTCAACACCAACATCGCCAATCATTTTTTCTGTAAGATTTGTGGTATTTACACCCATCACAGGCGTCGCAGAGATGACGGGTTTGGCGTGAATACCGGATGCCTGGACAGGTTTTCCATAGATGACCTGGACGAGGTGGTCAGCTTTAAAGGTAGTGAGTTAAGTGTTGTAGAGGACTGATTTTCATCGTTGAACCCAACTCCGCAGGAGGTACAGATATGTATGTGGTCATTTTTGAAGTCTATCCGCATGCCAGCCAGAAAAACCGTTATTTTGAGCTGGCAGCACAGTTACGGGAAACCCTGGTCCAACAGCCTGGGTTTGTTCAGATAGAACGATTCCAGAGCCTGATTGATGAAGGCAAAATCCTGAGCCTGTCATGCTGGGAATCAGAAGAGGCCATTGCCGGCTGGCGCAACCATGCAGAGCATATGGTTATGCAAAAAGAAGGCAAGGCGACCGTCTTTGACTCCTATCGTTTGCGGGTGGCACAGGTGGTGCGTGATTATGACTTCTCCAGCTCAGCCCAGGAAAGCTGACAGCTGGCCCGTCAGGTCGTCTATTTCTTCATCGTCACACGAATGTTTTTGAAATTGGCAGGCGGTTCAATAAGCCGTGTTTTATAGACCATCTGCTGTTGCGGCAGGATAGCGGTACCGGAGACGACCATAGGCCATTTCATCAATTGCTTATTGGCCTCATCAACCAGTTCTATTTCAAACATTTCCGGCCGTCCCGCCGCGCCGCCAATATTGGCAACGGTTATCGCAATGTCCAGAACCGGGCCTAAATCGCTGTCGATCACATCATAATTTGCCGCCTGCATCGAAAATTTAGCTGGCAGCGCAGAGATCCCCTGGCCAATGCCATCTGCAAGGCCAGCGGCCAGATTGGCAGGGGCAGGTGCTGGCTCAGCTGCTGGGGCAGGAGCAGGGGCAGGACTTGCGGAATCTGTACCCGCGTCGGCCTCTGCACCGGCATTGGCTGATTCTTGCTCAGCCCCTTGTCCAGAATCAGCAGAGGTAAGGGCCAGTTCAGTGCGGCTGTCCAGATAGCCTGTTGCGATCTGGGCCAGAATAAAGCTGGTTGCCCCGATCAGGAGCAGAATAAACAGATATTTCAGCAGGCTTTTAAGGCCCCATCTTCTGGCTGATGGTTTCTGTTTTGATTTATTTTTTTTGGATCGGCGCTGCGCCTGTCCGCGGCCTTGATCAAGGCTGTCAGACACATCCTGCATTTTCTTTTGTAAACGCTGGATGGCCTGTTCAATATCCTGGTCAGCGGTCTGAGATGCAATCATCTTTTTGATCCTTGTTCGGTCTGCTCCAAAAGGCTGAACATAAAATTGCAATTATCAGGCCAAAGTCACGAAATGGCCTGCAGACCTATCGCTCTCCTGATTAATTTAAGTTAATTCTAACAAAAGGGAAAGTTCGGCATAATTTCTGCACATAAACAATTGAAGAAGATGAAATCTTTTTCTAAGAAATGCCCATTACTGGTCGTTTTTCTGCGGTCAGGCTCAAGTTAACAGGTTCAGATGAAACAAGCGTTTGTCACAATCAGCCGGATGGTGATCGGTCTTTTCTGCGGCGTGTTTGCAGGATCGACTGCCTATGCCCAGACATCCGCAGCAGGAGCCAGTTGTCCTGAACCGCCTTCTGTTATTCATCTTCATTATCAATTTGACTGGCAGCCGTTAGATCAGAAGCGGCTGATGGGTGAATTCAAACTGAAATGCGGCCTGCCAAGTGATGTTGACTGGCTGGTTGGCCTGACCGCCACAGCCCTCAATAAACAAGGTGTTCAGGTCATCGGCAGCCAGCTATCGATGAAAGATGATTATGGTCAGGTCAGCATCCGGCTGCAGACAGATAAAGATGACGGGCAGCCCCGGTCAGTTCTCTTCCCGGTCAGATATCTGGAAAAAGACAATCAGATTTTCAGCTATTCTGAGATTACCGGCGTGCTGCGTGAGGATGAGACGCTTGTTCTGCGGTATGTTGTCGATGATGGCCGTGTCCGCGACCCGAACAGTGAAATTACCGTTCAATGGTTGCGCAATGACAAGATTGTGCCTGGTGCCACGACAAGCCGGTATAAGCTGACCGCCTCAGATGTCGGGGCGCAGATAGCGGTACGCCTTGCCATGCTGGACAGCCGCGGTGTGCTGCAGGCAGAGAGCGTGGTACAGAAAGACGGTCTGATTGCCATGGTTGTCAGCCCGCCTGAAATCCGGAATTTACAGATCATCGGCGAGGCTGTGGTCGGCAAAATGCTGAGCCTGGCCTATGATTATGCAGACAGGAACCCGGCAGATACAGAACAGGACAGTGAGATCATCTGGCTTCGGGATGGGTATGTCATCAAGGGGATGGATGGACCCAGCTATCAGATTGTCCCTCAGGATGTCGGCAAACGCCTGTCGGTTCAGATAACGCCGCGCAATATCAGAGGCGAGACAGGCAAAACATCCCTTGCCAGTATGGAGCGGGCGGTTGAGGATGAGCTGATCACCTTGCGACCGGATATTCTGGCCGGTGTTGAGCAGGCCGATAACGCCGAACAGCCGTTTGACGCTCTGGTACCTGAGGCTACCCCTCTGGACGATACTGCCCGCCAGGAAGTCCAGCTGGTCTCAGATAATGACAGGGCTCGTGAAGGCGCGTCTATTAATCTGACCCGCGGCCTCAAGCTATCAGATTTATCCCCCCGGCAATTCACCGGCCTCGATCTGGATAAGAATGACTTGCTGCCCCAACAGGTTGTTGACGATATCGAAGCAAAGATGATCGGCCAGGAAATATCTCTAGGCTCAATCAAGGCTGTGATTGAGGCTGTGAATGAGGCCTTTAAAGAGCAGGAATATGAATTGTCACGGGCCTTGCTGCCTGAACAGATCATCACTGACGGCCGTCTGAAACTGCAACTGGTCCAGACCACTATCGGCCAGATAAAAATTGAAGACCGGGACAGAATGGATGAGAGGTTTGTCTTCAATCATCTTGCTCTGAATGAGGGCGATTATATTTCTCTTGCTGAGCTGGAGCGGTCAATCCGCCTTTATAATGCGGGCAATAAGAGTAAACTGACAACCGAACTGGCCCCGGGGGAGAATTTTGGCGAAACCGATATTTTTGTTCAGGTGAATGAGCCGGAAGCCATCGAACTGCCAAGCTTTTCAGTAAATAACTATGCGAATGAAGTTTCAGATTGGCGGAATAATTCAGCAACCGTTCTGTTCAACAATCTTCTGGGCAAGGATGATGAGACAACAGTAACTTATTCTGATTCAGGCGGGTCCAACAGCTATTCAGTGTTGCTGTCCATGCCGCTCAGTTACACAGGCACGAATTTCTCGGCCAGCTATGCCGCCTCTCAGACAAAGACGGTATCGGGCAATCCGGATACGGTGGGCTATCGCGGGACATCAAATTCTTTTTCCCTGGCGTTGTCTCACCCGATTGTGTTCAAAGACCAGTATTCGGTCTATTTATCAGGCTCATATGGTCAGTCCTTTAATGATTTGACGCAGCCGATCACAGGCGATTTATTGAGCGAAAGCCGCGGGCGCAAGCTGACCTTGTCTATGCCGTTCAGCTATTCAAACGGTCTGACCACAGTGTCTTTCGCGCCGAGCTGGCACATCATCAATACGGTGACGCAAATTCCGCCTTTGGAAGTCTGGGCCCAGAAATTTGATGGCGATGTCTCTGTCTCGCAATATCTGAACGAACGCTGGACAGCGAATTTGCGCGGTAAATTTCTGTATACACGCTCGCGGCATATGCTGAATATGCCAGGCGAAATTCTGTCGGTTGGCGGGCCGTCATCAGTACGCGCCTATCAGCCATCCGAATCATCTGGCTATCAGGGCTATTTTGTGTCCGGTGAATTCCGCACAGATCTGGCGAACTGGGAAACCATAGAGCTCCCCGATGATATGCCGAACATTCAACCATACATATTCATCGATCATATGCTGGCGCACAGCCAATATAAAAAGAGCACGCGCGCGGATTACTGGTCTGGCTATGGGGCAGGTGTGTCCATCCCGTCAATCTTCGATATTTTTTCCTTTGATGCCTATTGGTCTGAACCGCTTGATGGCGCTGTGCATGAACAGGAAAAAGAGGCCTATGATGACCAGTTGATTCAATTTTCTTTAAATGCGCGCATTCCCCTGCAGTCAAAGGATGAGTAATGCCGCCGGAATCTGAGGAATATTGGAAATCTGGCATAAAGTTATAGTAATTTTGCCGTTCTAGGAGGATGAAGAATGAACGAGGGTGAACAAATGTTTGGAGCGAAGAAAAACCTGTCAACAATTTTGCTGACAGCATGGTTTGTCGTGTCTCTTCTGGCATTTTTATTAATTGGGTGGAATTTTCTGCAAGGGTCAGTTTATGAATCTGGCCTGAGAACAGGGGCATCAAACGCGTCTGCGCAGATCTACACCGATATCATCAACAAGGCTGCAAATGATGAATGCAACACTGTGTTTGTGCAGTTTGACGGCCGCCGTGTTGATTTAATCAATGTGGTTTGTCTGCAACGACTTCAGCAACAGCTTCAGCAGCAGAGCGTCCCGCAGGCAAGCCCGACAGAAAACCAGGGTTAAGGCAGGTGTGGAAGTGAATGTAAGCTGATGCGAAGCTGGCGGAAACATCTCTATTTTCGTTGGATGGCCTTCTTTCTGGGGGCCATCCAATTGCTGTTTCCGCCTCTCGCCTTGGCTGCGGGTAACCCGCAGATTGTCACAGACGGGCGGACCCAGACCAGCCTGAGTGTGAATGGTTCAGTTACTGATGTCCGCACATCCACTGTATCTGGCAATACCGGCCTTAACTCATTCAGGGTCTTCAATGTCTTTCGCGAGAATACTGTAAATCTGCATCTGCCTGACCAGACCGATAATCTGGTCAATATGGTGACAGAACAGCAAACGGTGATTGACGGCTTTCTGAATGCCTATAAAGACGGCCAGATTGGCGGCAATGTCTATTTTCTGAACCCTTATGGCGTTTTGGTTGGCGAGACAGGCGTGATCAATACCGGCAGCCTGAGGTTTATGACGCCGTCTCATGATTTCATGAACGCTATGTTCGGGACGGGGAACGTGATCTCTGCCCCGCAACTGCAAACTGTACTGGATAATGGCGCGCCCTTGTCCAGAACAGGGGTTATTGATATCCGCGGCCAGATGAATGCGGTTGATCAGGTCAGCGTGGCTGCGGGTCGTCTGGATATCTCTGGTCAGGTGACCGCTGGTGAGCAGGCCCGTGTGAATATCGGCTCTGTGGTGAATATGAACACCGTTCCGGCAGGGGCCACGGGAACGGTTATTGATATGCAGGCGATAACGCCGAATATCAGCCTGTCCGCCGTTACCGATATTAATCTGACCGGCCTTGTTCAGGCTGACGGGTCTGACCAGCAGGATGCCGGCGTCATCGCCATTCTGGCTGGCGAGGATATAGCGGTCGGGGCAGGGGCGGTTATCTCAGCAGATGGTCAGGGCCAGAACAGCTCCGGCGGTGACATCCGCGTGATGGCGGAAAACAGAAGTGATCTGGCGGCCGGGGCGCGCCTGTCAGCTGATGGCGGAAGTTCAGGTGATGGCGGGTTTGTTGAATTTTCAGCCCGTAATGTGGTCGCCCTGTCTGGCGGGTCTTTATCAGCATCAGCCCAAAATGGCCAGCAAGGCACGGTACTGATTGACCCGGCCGCCCTGGAAATCAACGCTGATATGCTGCGGGATACCGGTGTTGCCAATGGCGGGACAAGCTCATCAGATAACAGCAGTTCGATTACCTGGAATGCAGGCAGCCTTATCCTGCAGGCTGATGACAACATCACAGTTGCGCAAAATGTGACTATCTCCTCTCGCCAGGTGTCGAATTCCTCCAGCGCGACAGCACATCGCACCGGCGCATCAATTGGGGATTCAGGCGATATCACTTTAGAATCGCAGAAAATCATTGTCCGTGAAGGGGCCATGATTACAGCTGAAGGAGACAGCGGTTTTGCAGGTGGTGATGTCACGCTGGATGCTGATTCCAAGACGCTGGCACAGATTATCGTTGATAATGCGACCATCAAAGGGGCGTCTATTGCGCTTCAGGCTGATTCCAGTCACGCCACAATTTCTGTTTATGAAAACCCGCTGGGAACAGCTGAGACCGATATTCAGATTGTTGATGGTGCGGCTTTGGTTGCGGATGACAATATCACTATTGAAACAACTGCCCTGCAGGACAGGCCAGGCTATTCAGGCGGCATCTTGGTGGCCTTTGATGCCCGGAAAGCCATCAGCAGCATTGATATTGACGATTCCTCGCTGACCGCTGGTCAGGATATCACCATTGAAGGCAAGACAGAGATCAACACTGACCTATCAAAACAGGGCTTTGCTGCGCTGGCGGCTTTATCTCCTCTGGATGTGGGGGTTGCGGTCACAACCTCAAAATCTGATGTGACGATTGGCGGGACCAGCGCGCTGACCTCCTCTTCAGGTGATGTTTCGGTGACCTCTGAAGCGGTGACTAAATCAACTGTTTATTCTGAATCAACCTCGCTGGCGGTTGGTCTGTCTGCCGGGGTGTCTGTGATCGATAATCAGGCCAATCTGAATATCCGTGATAACGCCCAAATCTCTGCAGATAATGTTGATCTGACATCACGTACCGCCTCACAAATCACAACAGTGGCTGATGCAACCGCTGCGCCTGTTGCCGGTCTGTCCGGTACCATGTCAGTGGCGGTGAGTGTTATTAATGACAACACAACAACCCGCCTGTCTGACAGCAGTTCTGTGACCGCGGCCAGTGATTTAGGCATTGTTGCGGAATCAGAAGTGGCCTCTTTAACCGCGGCCAGGGCTGCTCCTGATGATAATTTTACCGCCACGGTTCAGGATAAATTTGACCGCGGCATTGATAACACCTCCCAGCTTGATGTTGAAATCCTGGGCTTTCATGTCGGTGATTTCCTGAAATCCACGGTGGCTGAGGTGTTAACCCTGATCGCAGATTCGCTGACATCTGATGATGAGGAAGAAGAAAATAAATTCCAGCTGGGTGGCGCGCTGGTCTTTTCTGATGTGAAGAACAACACCATTGCTGAGGTGACTGTTGATAATGCCAGCACCGCCACATCAGCCCCGACCCTGACCGCAGGGCAGGGCATTGATCTGGCCGCACGCGGCATCACCCAGGCCCAGAGCTTTGCGTCCGGCCGCACAGATAACCCGACTTATGGCGGCCAGGCGGGTATCGGTATCCAGTTTGTTGAAAACCGTCTGATTGCCCAGATAGAAGGTGCGGATGCGGCCAATGCCACTATTGATGCAGAGGATCTGTCAGTAGAAGCGCTGACCAGATCCTATTCTGGTGAATATGATAACCAGAGCCGGTTTGGCGTGTTTGCCTCATCAGGTGTTGGTGGCGGCGGTGATGATGATGGCGGTGTCGGGATTGCCGGGGCGATTGCCCTTGGCATTAATGAGGTCAATCAAACACTGGCCACTGTCGGTGATAATACCAGCCTTGATTTGTCCGGTGATCTGACCATCACCGCGGTGAATGACACAGAAGTAAAGGTGGTGGCTGACGGCTCATCAGAAGCGCATGCGGCGGCCGATGAGCTGTTTGCCGTGATGATGGATGATAACAGCACGTCTGATACCGAAGACCCTGAAGTGTCAGGCGGCACACTGGGCATCGGGGCATCTGTTGCGGTGGCGACACACAAAAATGTGACACGGGCCAAGCTGGCCACCGGGGCCGGGTTTGTTGGCGTGAACAACCCTGACAATATCACGGTCAGTGCGGACCAAACCTCAACCACAGAAACAGAAGGCAAAGCTGCCGGGGCCGGATCGATATCGCTGGTCCCGCTGGCGTCTGTTTCTGTTGCACGTAACAC
>CALKIF010000049.1:0-1430 GCA_937988715.1 uncultured Alphaproteobacteria bacterium
GGTACATTGAATATGTCATTTGTGCCTGTCTTATGTGGCTCTGCGTTCAAGAACAAAGGTGTTCAGCCGATGCTGAACGCGGTGATTGACTATCTGCCTGGTCCTCTTGATGTGCCGTCATATATGGGCTTTAAGCCAGGTGATGAGACAGAGACACGTGATATTGAGCGCAGCGCAGATGACGCCCAGCCATTCACCGGTCTGGCCTTTAAAATTATGAATGACCCGTTTGTGGGTTCACTAACTTTTGTGCGGATTTATTCAGGCACCCTGAAAAAAGGGGACAGCCTGATGAACTCTACCAAAGGGGATCGTGAGCGTGTTGGCCGGATGATGATGATGCATTCGAACAACCGGGAGGAGATTGATGAGGCTTTTGCAGGGGACATTGTTGCTCTGGCAGGGATGAAGAAGACCACAACCGGGGACACATTATGTGATCCGGTTCAGCAGGTGGTTATGGAAACCATGACCTTCCCTGATCCTGTGATTGAGATTGCGGTTGAGCCGAAATCAAAGAATGACCAGGAAAAGATGAGCACAGGTTTGCAGCGTCTGGCTGCCGAAGACCCGTCTTTCCAGGTTTCATCAGATGTGGAATCAGGCCAGACCATCATGCGGGGTATGGGCGAGCTGCATCTGGATATTCTGGTTGACCGTCTGAAGCGTGAGTTCAAGGTTGAAGCGAATATCGGTGCCCCACAGGTTGCCTATCGTGAAACCATTACAAAACAGGTTGAAGTTGACTACACACATAAAAAACAGTCTGGCGGTTCAGGTCAGTTTGCGCGTGTGAAGCTGGTCTTCTCTCCTTTGTCTGAAGGTGGTTATGGCTTCACCAACTCTATTGTTGGCGGTTCTGTGCCAAAAGAATTTATCCCTGGTGTTGAAAAAGGGATTATGCAGGCCAAAGATACGGGTGTGATTGCCGGCTTCCCGGTTATCGACTTTGAAGTAGAGCTGATTGACGGCGCCAGCCATGATGTTGACTCATCTGTGCTCGCCTTTGAAATTGCGGCCCGTGCGGCCTTCCGTGAAGCTGTTGAAAAAGCAGCCCCGCGTCTGCTTGAGCCTGTGATGAAGGTTGAGGTGTTGACCCCAGAAGAATATGTGGGCGACATCATTGGCGATCTGAACTCACGCCGTGGTCAGGTTGGCGGCATGGACCAGCGCGGTAATGCGCGGGCGATCGATGCGATGGTGCCGCTGGCAAACATGTTTGGCTATATCAACACATTGCGCTCAATGAGCCAGGGTCGTGCCCAGTATTCAATGCAGTTTGACCATTATGAACAAGTGCCTCAGGCCGTGGCTGATGAAGTCCGGGCGAAGATGGCCTAACAACACACACTATCTGACGAAGCAGGAGAGACGGATATGTCTAAGGAGAAGTTTGATCGTTCGAAGCCCCATTGTAACATTGGGACGAT
>CALKIF010000050.1:0-8769 GCA_937988715.1 uncultured Alphaproteobacteria bacterium
TAACGCTTCGATGACTGGAAGCCCTGACAATCATTTTGCAGCCCCTCCATACGAAGATGTGTCTGAAATCATTACAGAATTACAGCCTCTTGAGATTCAAGCGTCAACTAAACCATCACTTCAATTTTTGAGTCTTAACGCATCAAGGCAAAAGGAAGCTTTGAACGCCGCATGGGAAGAAACTGATTTCAAGTCAAGCAAGTGGATTGTCCCTGCAAACCGGATGAAAGCAGGAAAAGAACATGAAGTTCTCCTGATATAGCAATCCAAACACAACTTAGTGTATGTGATGCAAAAAAGTATGCACCCTGAATAAATAATAGCCCTTCATTGAGCGCAAATCCTCTGCTGTTCTTTTCCTGCTCGAATGCAGGAGTGAAATATGAGCAGCCTAGAGCTAATAAATCTGGAAAAGCGGTATGGTGAAACGCAGGCTGTGCGCGGCGTCAATCTGAACCTGCCCTCCAGCCAATATTGCTGTTTGTTAGGGCCGTCTGGTTGTGGAAAAACCTCACTCCTCAGAATGATTGCTGGTCATGAGGAAATAACCGAAGGCGATGTCATCCTTGATAACGCCAACATCTCTGATACCCCGCCTGCCCAGCGCAGCACATCAATGATGTTCCAGAACTATGCGCTTTTTCCGCATCTGAAGGTAATTGATAATGTCGCCTTTGCACTGAAAATTTCAGGAATCGGCAAACCTGAGCGACACGAAAGAGCGATGGAACTGATTGAAAGTGTTCAGCTTGAAAAGATGGCTGATCGCTACCCCAATCAATTGTCTGGGGGGCAGCAACAACGTGTTGCTCTTGCCCGTGCTCTTATCACCAAACCGAAATTACTGTTACTGGATGAGCCACTTTCAGCCCTTGATCCATTTTTGCGCGTTGAAATGCGCACTGAGCTGAAAGCGTTGCAAAGACAGCTCGGCATCACCTTTGTCCATGTCACACACAGTCAGGAAGAAGCGATGGCATTGGCTGATCTGGTGCTGGTGATGAACGCGGGCAAGGTTGAGCAACAAGGCACGCCCTATCAGTTATTCACGAAACCGAAAAACAGGTTCGTTGCTCAATTTATTGGTGGCCACAACATCATTGAGAAAGGCCGCCAACCACTTTCTGTGAGAGAAGACAGGATTAAAATTGTGACGGGGGGAGAAGATGAAGTCACAAGCGTTGAATTTTTGGGTTCTGTGGTCCGCCTGAAGGTGAAGTCATCTTCAGGCCTGCTGACAGTTGTTCTGTCAGACACGGAATTTGAAAAGCTGAAGCTGGAGCCTGGACATCCAGTGACTACTAGCTGGTCAAAGAAAGACCAGCTCCCCCTCGAAGCGTAAGAAAGGAAAAGATGATGACGAGGAAAATCGACAGAAGAACAATGCTGAAAGCAACAGGGGCCAGCGTAACATTAGCTGGTTTGGGCTTGGCTTCACCTGTTGTTCATTCGGCAAATGAAAAAGTTGTGCGCTATCTCGGCACCGCAACCACAATGGGAAGCGAAATTGATAAAAAACTGTTTGAAGATACAGGCATCAAGGTGAAATACATTCCGGTGACCACTGATGAGGTGACCAAGCGTGTGCTGACCCAGCCAAACTCTTTTGACATTGTGGACACGGAATATTTCAGCCTGCCAAAGCTTGTCCCGTCCGGCAACATTCTGGGCATGGATTCTAAGCGGATCAAAGAGTTTGATAATATCAGCACCACCCACACGCTAGGTGAAATCGGCGGTAAAAAAATTGGTGACCAGGGCACCGCCCCGAAAAAAGTGTTTTACCTGAAGGACCAGTTCTCAAGCGAATTCTCAACAGAACCGACCCGCTGGGCGACATTGATCCCGACCGTGTTTAACGCAGACACTCTGGGCATCAGACCGGACATCATCAAAAGGCCCATTAGCAGTTGGGCGGAATTGCTGAATCCAGAATTCAAAGGCAAAGCCTCAATCCTCAACATTCCGTCCATTGGCATTATGGATGCGGCGATGGTTGTTGAGGCCATGGGTGAATACAAATACCCCGATAAGGGGAATATGACCCGTGATGAGATCGACATGACCATCAAAATTTTGATTGAAGCAAAAAAAGCCGGTCAGTTCAGGGCGCTGTGGTCAGACTTCAATGAAAGTGTGAATCTGATGGCGTCTGGTGAGGTGGTGATACAGTCTATGTGGTCACCTGCGATCACAGCTGTACGTACACAAGGAATCCCGTGTGTGTACCAGCCGTTGAAGGAAGGCTATCGCGCCTGGGCAGTCGGCTTTGCGCTGTCAGCTGCGACAAAAGGATATCAGGCAGATGTCTGCTATGAATTCATCAACTGGTATCTGTCTGGTTTTGTCGGCGGTTATCTGAACCGCCAGGGCTATTACTCAGCCGTGCCGAAAACAGCAAAAGAATATATGGCTGATTATGAGTGGGATTACTGGATGAAGGGTAAGCCTGCTGCACAGGATATCATGGCACCGGACGGAAAGAAGCTGGCAGGTGCTGGTGAAGTACGTGATGGCGGCTCATTCGAAAAACGGATGGGCGGTGTGGCTTGCTGGAATGCCACAATGGATGAAAACCGTTACATGGTTCGTAAATGGAATGAATTTGTAGCGGCCTGACCCGAAATATAATGATCTGTGACCGCGCTTTGTGGTCACAGATTCCTAGCATTACACAATAATCTAAAGAGCGTAAAAATGTCCCTCCCCAGACATCTCGTTCCGCTACTTTTGTCACTTCCTTTTGCGGCAATCATATTTGCTTTTTTCATTGTTCCCTTATGCCTCGTCATCATGGTGAGCTTTTGGGATTACAATGCTTATTCGATTATCCCTGATTTTATTTTTACTAATTATGAAGATATTTTTTATGGCTGTGTGAAAAGCCTCCCTGACCTTTGTACATCTTTTGCCACCTATATCTCGAGCCTGAAATTTGTCTTTATCGTCTGGCTAATAACATTGGTCGTAGGGTTCCTGGTTGCTCTTTTTCTGGCGTTTTGTGTCTCAACGCTGCAGATGCAGGTTGTTCTGTTTCTGCTGTGCACCATTCCGTTCTGGACATCCAATGTCATTCGCATGATCTCTTGGATTCCGCTGTTGGGCCGTAACGGATTAGTGAATTCAACGCTTCAGAATATTGGCCTGATTGATGCTCCGGTTGAATGGCTTTTATATTCACAATTCTCGGTTATTCTGGCCTTTGTCCATCTGTATACCCTGTTCATGGTCGTCCCCATCTTTAACTCTATGATGCGGATTGACCGTTCTTTGTTGGAAGCGGCACATGATGCTGGTGCCACAACATGGCAGACCCTGACAAATATCATCATCCCACTCAGCCGGCCAGGTATTATTATTGGCTCGATTTTTGTGATTACCATAGTCATGGGGGATTTCCTGACCATTGGTGTTATGGGCGGCCAGCAGATTCCGTCTGTAGGGAAAATCATCAATGTGGAGATGACCTATCTGCAGTTTCCCGCCGCCGCCGCAAACGCGGTCATTCTGATCATCATCACCTTAATGATTATCTATGCGATGACTAAACTGGTTGATATCCGGAAAGAGCTGTAAATGATTGCTCCGAATTTCAGAATAACACTTGGTCTGTTCTTTAGCCTGTTCATTGTATTTTTGTACGGGCCGACCTTGTCCATTCTGGTGCTGTCTTTTCAAGGCCCAGAGGGCGGCCTGACGTTTCCGATGCGCGGATTGTCAACATTCTGGTTTGAATCATTGTTTGACGGTGTGGGCGTAATCGATATTTGGGGCGCTTTTAGCCGGTCGTTCAGGCTGGGTCTTGTGGTCATGGTCTTGACCGTCATCCTCAGCCTGTCCGCTGGCATGGCTTTTAGAAGTCATTTTGCCCTGTCAGCTTTTCTGTTCTACGCCACAATTTCATCTCTTATCGTGCCGTCAATCGTGATCAGTCTGGGTGTCGCGCTCGAGTTCAGAATTCTCGATGATTTGATTAAATCCATAGGCGGTGATTTGCAGATCCAATGGATCATTGATGACTTTAGAACCACGATGGGCTTGTTCACCTCTGGTTTAGGTGCGCAATTGACCTGGACCTTGCCCTTTGGCCTTTTGATTATGTTTGCGGTGTTTAACCGGTTTGACCCTTCTTATGAAGAGGCCGCCCGTGATTTGGGCGCGGGGCCCTGGCAGACATTTAAAGAAGCTGTTTTGCCGATTATCGCCCCGTCTTTAATTGGTGTGGCCCTGTTCGGCTTTACGCTGAGCTATGATGAACTTGCCCGTTCATCGCAAGCTATCGGCGGTCTGAATACATTGCCGCTGGAACTGCGTGGTTTGACCACAACCGTCACTGACCCGACAATTTATGCGCTCGGCACATTAACAACCGGGGTAAGTTTTTGTGCGATTTTCATCTTCTTAACCTTATTCCTTCTGCTGCGGCGGCGCACCAGCAAAAGACCGCCTCAGGAAAGCTTGTCCCCATGACGTCGATCGCCTTTATCAATCCGAATTCAACCACAGAAATGACGGAAAGCTGTGTCCGGGCCGGGGTGCATTGTCTAAGCTCAGGGATTAATCTCATCGGCTTCACCAACCGGGACGGCCCACCTTCAATCCAAGGGGCGGCAGATGGTGAGCTGGCTGTTCCTGGCCTGCTTTCTCTTATTGAGGCCAATCAACAGCTGGATGGGTTTATCATCGGCTGTTTTGACAATACCGGACTTGAAGAGGCCCGCAGGCTCACTGATAAGCCGGTTATGGGCATTGGTCAGGCGGCCTATCATATGGCGTGTCTCACCAGCAAACGCTTCACAGTCTTGACCACGCTCGATGTGTCTGTTCCTGTTATCAAAGAGAATATTGATGAGTTGGGCTTTTCGATGTGGTGTGATGACGTGTTGGCCAGTGATGTTCCTGTACTTGAGCTTGAATTTCAGCCTGAAATTGCTGTTCCCAAGGTCAGAAACGCTATCAAGAAAATTAAAAAAAGATTTCCTGAAACCGCAATTGTGCTGGGCTGTGCAGGGATGACAATCATCAAATCTGAACTGTTTGACCAGCTGCAGTCAGTGCAGCTGATTGATCCCGTAACCTCTGCGGTACGGCTGATGTGTGCAGCGGTAAAAGAGGGCTGAAGCGATGCAAGGATGTGAACAATGGATGGTCTGACATCGCCAAACTTGCAACGCGCCCGTGGCCGGATAGGTCTATCATTCTGCGGCGATAAGCTAGAAGAGCTTTATCAGTCAGGTTGCGCCAAGCTGATGCTGCCCAAAACCTATGGTGAGATGACAGAGGCGGTAATGCTAAACACCGCCGGCGGAATTACTGGCGGCGACAGGTTGACTGTCAAAATTCAGGCAGAAAATTGTGCTCTCGTGACCACCACCCAAACAGCAGAACGGCTGTATCGCAGCAGCACGGAACCGGCAAAAATTGAAGTTGGGCTGTGTGCGGATAAGGCCGCAACACTGCATTGGTTACCGCAGGAGACAATCATTTTTGACGGGGCAGAGCTTGACCGGACGATCCGCTTGGATATGTCGGCAGACAGCAATTGCCTCCTCGCAGAGACAATTGTGATGGGCCGTGAGGCAATGGGGGAAGATATTTATGATTGCCACTTTACCGATAATTGGCGGCTATATCGTGAAGGCCAGCTGTTCCATGCCGAATCTTTGCGGCTGACAGGCAGGGTAGCTGAGATTATGGCAGCCCCTGCAGGCGGTAACGGGGCCAGATTACTGTCAACAATTCTCTATGCCGGATGTGATGCAGAACAGATGGCAGGTTTGCTCACTTCTGTTGTTGAAACCTGTTCCTCCGATTGTGCGATGTCCTGTTGGGATGACAGGCTGGTTATCCGGCTGATGAGCCCGTACCCCCCTATTGCACGTGCAGATATTAACAGGCTGCTCTGCGCCCTTCGCGGGCAGCCCCTGCCGCGTGTCTGGCAGGTCTGAAAGATAAGGAGACGGAAGTGAAACTGAGTCCGCGAGAAAAAGATAAGCTGTTGGTGTCTATGGCCGCCATGGTGGCCCGTAACCGGCAGCAAAGGGGAGTTAAGCTGAATTATCCTGAGGCGGTTGCTCTGATTACAGATTTTGTTGTGGAAGGGGCACGTGATGGCCGTTCGGTGGCTGATTTGATGGCAGCAGGGGCACAGGTCGTCAGACGTGATGATTGTATGGAAGGCATTGCTGAGATGGTGCATGACGTACAGGTTGAAGCCACTTTTCCTGACGGCACAAAGCTGGTCACAGTACATCACCCGATACGCTGAATTAAGGAGGTCCGGAAAATGATCCCAGGTGAAATTCTGACAAAAACCGATGATGTTGTGCTGAATGCCGATAAAGCCCCCATACGCCTGACCGTTGCCAACACAGGTGACCGGCCGGTTCAGGTTGGCAGCCATTATCACTTCCATGAGACCAACACAGCACTTCAGTTTGACCGGGAGGCGGCCAAAGGTATGCGCCTGGATATCGCTGCGGGTACGGCTGTGCGTTTTGAGCCCGGCCAAGAACGCGAGGTCCAACTGATCCCCTATGGCGGGGAGCGCATCGTGCACGGCTTTAACCAGAAAATTATGGGAGCGTTATAATGCCGGTGTCCTTATCCAGAAAAATTTATGCTGATATGTACGGCCCGACCACAGGGGACAAGGTTCGTCTGGCTGATACAGAGCTGTTTATTGAAGTTGAAAATGACCTGACCTGTTATGGTGATGAGGTAAAATTCGGCGGCGGCAAAGTGATAAGAGACGGTATGGGACAGTCTCAGGTCTCACGCGATGGCGGGGCGGTGGATACCGTTATCACCAATGCGCTGATTGTTGATGTCACTGGCATCTACAAAGCGGATGTGGGTCTGAAGGACGGTCTTATCCATGCGATCGGCAAAGCGGGCAACCCGGATACGCAAGATGGCGTGAACATCATCATTGGCCCGTCAACCGAAGCGATTGCAGGGGAAGGACATATTCTGACCGCTGGTGGTTTTGACAGCCATATTCATTTCATCTGTCCGCAACAGATTGATGATGCCTTACATTCCGGGCTGACCACGATGCTGGGGGGCGGTACCGGCCCAGCCCACGGCACATTAGCCACCACCTGTACGCCCGGGCCCTGGCATATTACCCGCATGCTGCAGTCAGCTGACAGCTTTGCCATGAACCTTGCTTTTGCAGGCAAAGGGAATGCGGCCCTGCCTGAGGCCTTGGAAGAACAGATTGAGGCTGGGGCATGCGCGCTGAAACTGCATGAGGATTGGGGCACAACACCAGCAGCAATTGATAATTGTCTCAGCGTGGCGGATGCGATGGATATTCAGGTGATGATTCATACCGATACGCTGAATGAAAGCGGCTTTGTGGAAAACACAGTTGCGGCAATGAAGGGCCGAACGATCCACGCCTTTCACACTGAAGGGGCAGGCGGTGGCCATGCCCCAGACATCATCAAGGTCTGCGGGGAAAGCCATGTGATCCCCTCCTCCACCAATCCAACCCGCCCTTATACGGTCAACACGCTTGAAGAACATCTGGATATGTTGATGGTCTGTCATCACCTGGACAGGTCTATCCCGGAAGATGTGGCCTTTGCTGAAAGCCGTATCCGAAAAGAGACGATTGCTGCTGAAGATATTCTTCATGATATGGGCGCGTTTTCAATTATCGCGTCTGACAGTCAGGCCATGGGCCGGGTTGGCGAGGTTATTACACGAACCTGGCAGACCGCGCACAAAATGAAGATTCAGCGTGGCCGTCTTGATAGTGAAACAGGTGAAAATGACAATCTGCGCGTCAAACGCTATATCGCAAAATACACAATTAATCCGGCGATTTGCCACGGCCTGTCTGCACATATTGGCAGCATTGAGGTCGGCAAGCGGGCTGATCTGGTATTATGGAATCCAGCATTTTTTGGTGTCAAACCAGAGATGGTGATACTTGGTGGCAGTATTGCTGTGGCGCAGATGGGAGACCCCAACGCGTCTATTCCCACCCCGCAACCTGTCTATACACGGCCGATGTTTGCCTCCTTTGGCCGGTCTGTTGAACATTCAGCTGTCTGTTTTGTCAGCCAGGCGGCACAGGATAAAAATATCGCCGCAGATCTTGGTCTTGCGAAACAGACACAGGCTGTTCAGAACACGCGGGCCATTTCAAAAGCAGATATGGTGTTGAACAATCATCAGCCTGAAATTGAGGTGCATCCCGAAACCTATGAGGTGCGTGCAGATGGTGAATTGCTGACCTGTGAGCCGGCGACAGAGCTGCCGATGGCCCAGCGTTATTTTCTGTTCTAACCACGATTGAGAGAAGAGAGGTCCAATGCATATCGCCCAAGAAATCATCAATAATATTGACACCAGTACCCCTGATGATGTCATCACGCTGGATTATGAAGGCCGGTTTCTGCGCCGCAAACGCCTGATGACTGACTCAGGTGAAGCGTTTCTGGTCGAACTGCCGGAAACAATATCATTGTCAGCAACAGACGGGTTTGTCCTAGAAGATGGACGCATCATTGCTATCCAGCCGAAACCAGAACCTTTGCTGAAAGTTACACACAGCCATTTGCCGCGTATCGCCTGGCACATTGGAAACAGGCATACCCCCTGTCAGATTGAACAGGATTATCTTTTGATCCAACAGGACCATGTGCTTGAAGATATGTTGCGCCTGCTGGGAGCAGATATTGAAAAGCTGGAGGCTCCTTTCACACCTGAAGGCGGGGCGTATGGGCATGGTCGCACGCATGGTCATGATCACGG
>CALKIF010000051.1:0-6254 GCA_937988715.1 uncultured Alphaproteobacteria bacterium
ATTTGGACTTCTCTGGCCGGTCTGTCGTATTGACAAGGGGTGGGCGATTGTTCCGCCTGTTCTTGTTTTTTCATCACTGCTGAGTTCGCCCATGTTCGCTTTCGCAATGGCTGTTTTTTTGCTGATCATCACGCCGGGGCCGGGCGTGCTGTCCACAGCCGGGGTTGGCGCCGCCTTTGGCTGGCGGCAAGGGGTTATCTATGTGGCGGGCTTATGCGCGGGCACAAACCTGGTCAGTGCGGCGGTGATTACCGGCCTTGCGGCGATCATTCTGGCGGAACCTGTGGTGCGGTCGGTGTTGTTATTCGCCTCAGCCGGGTATCTGGGCTATCTGGCGGTCAGGATCGCCACAGCAGGGGCGAAAATCGCCTTTATTCAGACCGCCGCGCCCGGCTTTATGGCCGGAATGATGCTGCAGTTCATCAACCCTAAGGCTTATGCGGTCAACACAACGCTGTTCACCAGCTTTGCCTTTTATCCGGACAGTTTTGCGGTGGAAACCGGCCTGAAGCTGATCATCATGAATATCATCTGGCTGCCTTTGCATCTGGTCTGGCTCTATGCGGGGGTGAAGCTGCATGCACTGAACCTGCCTGCCCGCACACAACGGCTGATTAACCTTATGATGGCCGCGTGCCTGCTGGCGGTGGTGGCCTTGTCTGTCTGGTCGGTTTTGATGCTGTCCGGCGGGGCGGCGTGATGTTCGGGCGTCTGACAGCTCTGCCCGCAGCCGTGCGGGCCGGAATGTGGATGACCGGGGCAATGGTGTCTTTTACCCTCATGGCGATTTCGGGGCGCGCGCTGGCGGACCGGCTGGATACGTTTGAAATTATGGCTTACCGGTCCCTTATCGGGATTGTGATTGTGCTGGTTGTGTCAAACTATGCCGGCACCCTGGGCCAGATAACCACCCGCCGGATGGGCCTCCATATCATCCGTAATCTGTTTCATTTCGCGGGTCAGAATTTGTGGTTTTTCGCGGTGATTTATGTGCCGTTATCGCAGTTATTCGTGTTTGAATTTTCAACGCCTTTATGGGTGGCTGCCTTTGCCCCGCTTATCCTGGCAGAACGGCTGACGCTGACCCGGTTTGCCGCTGCGGCGATCGGATTTATCGGCATTCTGGTTGTGGTGCGGCCTGATTTTTCGGCCCTGCCGCCGGAAATTATCGCTGCGGCTTTATGTGCGGTCGGGTTTGCCGGAGCGACCATCGCCACCAAGCTGTTGGTCCGCACAGAAACTGTGACCTGTATCCTGTTCTGGCTGGTGGTGTGGCAGGCTCTGTTCGGGCTGGTGATGGCCGGCTATGACGGGAATATGGATATCCCGCGCGGCGGCGAATGGGGCTGGGTCAGCCTGATTGGGATTTGCGGGCTGTGTGCGCATTTCTGTATCACTTCCGCCCTGCAGCTGGCCCCGGCCACAGTCGTCACCCCGTTTGAGTTTCTGCGTCTGCCGATGGTCTCTGTGGTGGGGGTCT
Organism: uncultured Alphaproteobacteria bacterium; assembly: GCA_937988715.1. Lineage (GTDB taxonomy): Bacteria > Pseudomonadota > Alphaproteobacteria > Puniceispirillales > Puniceispirillaceae > JADHLI01. Next base: position 1,481 of record CALKIF010000051.1, read on the forward strand.
GGATGTATAATGAAGGGCTGGAATGGCAGGTGTTTGTCGGCGCGCTGGTGGTGCTGTGGGCCAACTGGCTGAATATCCGGGCAGAGACAAAAGCCCAGACAAAAGAGAAAATACAAGCCGCCTGAACGGGCAGTGCATCGCCCTACGTAATTCGTCTGTTGAGGATGAAATGATTAATTGACCTTAAGGCGTTGAAAAACTAATCTCATCGCTAATGCGGATAAGGTAAAAATCTTATCCGGAATCGTTTTTCATAAACAGGTCTGTTTCATGTCCCAACCCCAGCTTAACCCGTCTCCGCAAGTCTCTGACGAGGTCCGGAAGACCACCTGCTATATGTGTGCCTGCCGGTGCGGGATCAATGTGCACCTTCGTGACGGCAAAGTCCGCTATATCGAAGGAAATCGTGATCACCCGGTCAATCAAGGCGTTTTATGTGCCAAAGGCAGCGCCGGTATTATGCAGCATTATGCCCCGTCCCGTCTGACCAGCCCTATGCGCCGGGTCGGTGAGCGCGGCGAAGGCAAGTTTGAGCCGATCAGCTGGGAAGAAGCAATGAGCCTGGCCACAGACTGGCTGGGTCCCATCCGTGAGACTGATCCGTCACGGCTGGCGTTTTTTACCGGCCGCGATCAGTCACAAGGGCTGACCGGCTGGTGGGCACAGCAGTTCGGCACGCATAATTTTGCGGCTCATGGGGGCTTTTGTTCGGTGAATATGGCCGCGGCCGGTATTTACACCATGGGCGGCGCGTTCTGGGAGTTTGGCTCTCCGGACTGGGAGCGGACCAAGCTGTTTATGATTTTCGGGGTGGCTGAGGATCATGACAGTAACCCGATTAAGATGGGGCTGTCGCGGCTGAAGGCCAGAGGCGCCAAGGTTGTGGCGGTGAACCCGGTACGCACAGGCTATAACGCTATTGCAGATGAATGGGTCGGGATTACCCCCGGCACAGACGGGCTGTTTGTGCTGGCGCTGATTCATGAGCTGTTCTGCGCCGGCAAGATCGATCTGGATTACCTGATCCGCTACACCAATGCGCCCTGGCTGGTGATTGATTCCCCTGGTCATGAACAGCATGGCCTGTTTCTGCGCGATAAGGACGGAAACCCGCAGGTGATTGACCGCAAGACCGGCAAGGCGGCGTCAAAAGATAAAACCGGGATCAAGCCTGACCTGAAAGGTGAGCTGGTCACAAAAGACGGGGTGCGGGCGGTACCTGTCTTTATGAAGATGGCAGAAGCCTATATGGATAAGGGGTATGCCCCTGATGCGGTGGCTGAGGCCACAGGCGTGTCAGCAGCGCAGATCAAAGCGATTGCAGCAGAGCTGGCGCGGGTGGCGTTTGAAGATGAGATTGTGATTGACCAGCCCTGGACAGATTTCAAGGGCGAGCGGCATGAGAAAATGATCGGCCGGCCGGTATCGATGCATGCGATGCGCGGGATCTCGGCTCATTCAAACGGGTTCCAGACCTGCCGGGCGATACATCTGCTGCAGATTTTGCTGGGCTCTATTGAATGTCCAGGCGGATTCCGTTTCAAGCCGCCTTATCCGAAACCGTCTACAGCTCATCCGGCCCCGGGCCGGATCACTGAAGCTGGCAAGCCTGCTTCTGGGCCGCCTCTGGGCTATATTCACGGGCCGGAGGACCTGCTGATTGACGAGACCGGCGCGCCGTTGCGGATTGACAAGGCCTATAGCTGGGATGCGCCTTTTTCCGCGCATGGGCTGATGCATATGGTGATTTCCAACGCCTATGCAGGGGATCCGTATCCGGTGGATGTGTTGTTTATGTATATGGCCAATATGTCGTGGAATTCATCCATGAATTCAGGCGGCGTGATGGAGATGTTAAAGGCGAAGCGCGAAGATGGCGACTATGTCATCCCGAAGATTATCTATTCAGATGCCTATTCCTCTGAAATGGTGGCCTTTGCTGATCTGATTCTGCCGGATACGACCTATCTTGAGCGGCATGACTGTATCTCTCTTCTTGACCGGCCGATTTGTGAGACAGACGCGGTGGCCGACAGTATCCGCTGGCCGGTGGTTGAGCCTGACCGTGATGTGCGCGGGTTCCAGTCTGTGCTGCTTGATCTGGGCGCGCGTCTGGGCCTGCCGGGCATGACAAATGAGGATGGCAGTGCGAAATTTGCAGATTATGCCGATTATATGGTCAATCACCAGCGTAAGCCCGGCATTGGCCCTCTGGCCGGATTCCGCGGCGAAGAGGGTGAGAAAATGGGCCGTGGTGAGCCGAACCCTGATCAGATCAACCGCTATATTGAAAATGGCGGCTTCTGGGTCGAGGAAATTCCGGCAGAAGCGAAATTCTATAAACACGCCAATACAGCCTATCAGGACTGGGCCGTGGAAATGGGCTTTTTTGATGCCCCGCAGCCGGTGACCTTCCAGCTGTGGCTGGAGCCGTTGGCGAAATTCCAGCTGGCCGCAGACGGGCATGGCCCGCATAAAGCCCCTGCACATGTCAAAGACCGGATTAAGGCGCATTTCACGCCTCTGCCGCATTGGTATGCGCCTTATGAAGGGGCCGCGCTGGGGGCAGATGAGGCGGCCTACCCTTATCATGCGATTACACAGCGTCCGGCAGCGATGTATCACAGCTGGGGATCGCAGAATGCCTGGCTGCGCCAGATTCATACCCATAACCCGTTATATGTGCCCGGGCCGGTTTGTGATGAAGCAGGCTTGAGCGACGGAGACTGGGCCTGGGTGTCGTCTCATCACGGGCGCATCAAGGTGCAGGTAAAGCGCATGGAAGCGGTCAATTCGCGCACCTTGTGGACCTGGAATGCAATCGGCAAACGGCGCGGGGCCTGGGCTTTGTCCCCGGATGCCCCGGAAGCCAAGAAAGGCTTTTTGCTGAATCATCTGATCCATGAATTGCTGCCGGGCAGTGATGACGGGTTGCGGATGTCAAATTCAGATCCCATTACCGGCCAGGCGGCCTGGTATGATCTGCGGGTGAATATTGAAAAGGCCGAAGAAGGGGCAGGGGTCACCGAACCTGTCACCGGCACACAAGCCGGGCCAAACAGCCCGCCGGACGGGTCTTTGCGTTACGGACAGGAGTGGTCAAAATGACGATGCTGCCAATGGAACCCGCCAAAAAGCTGGGGCTTGTGATTGACCTGGATATCTGTGTGGGCTGTCATGCCTGTGCGGTGAACTGTAAAGAATGGAATACAGGCGGTTATGGTAATGCGCTGTCTGATCAGGCCCCTTATGGGGAGGATCCGGCCGGGACCTGGCTGAACCGGATTCATACATTTGAGGCGATCCCCTTTGATAAGGCCGGTAAAGCCGCCCCGCAAGATGCGCGGATTGTGCATTTCCCGAAATCATGCCTGCATTGTGATGATGCCCCTTGTGTGACGGTTTGTCCGACAGGGGCCAGCTATAAGCGGGCTGAAGACGGGATTGTGCTGGTCAATGAAGATGCCTGTATCGGCTGCGGTTTATGTGCCTGGTCATGTGCCTATGGTGCGCGCGAAATGGATGCAGAAGCAGGCGTTATGAAAAAATGCACCCTGTGTGTTGACCGGATTTATAATGATAATCTGCCTGAAGACGACCGGGTGCCGGCTTGTGTGAAATCCTGCCCGGCCAATGCCCGTCATTTCGGTGATCTGGCTGACCCCGCTTCAGATGTGTCGAAGATGGTGGCGATGCGCGGCGGCATTGACCTGATGCCGGAACAGGGCAACCGGCCGGTGAATAAATATCTGCCGCCCCGGCCCAAATCAGGCACCCAAGCCTGTGGGGCCGGCCGTGAGGAAGAATTATCCCTGGTGAAAATGGCTGATACCCCCAAGGCGGAGGGCTTTGTGGGCTGGCTGGATTCGGCGCTGTCAAAGCTGGGTTAAGAGAGATTGAGAGGCGGCCATATCACGCCGTGAAGGTTAGGGGTAGTTAAGATGCATCCTGCAAAATCAGTTATTTTTTTCACCACTATCTCTGGGGCAGGGTTCGGCCTGATCGCGCTGTTGGCGCTGACCGGGGGCATGGGCCATATCAGCTGGGACAAAAGCTGGCCGCTGGCGGCGGTCGGGCTGGTGCTGGCGGTGGCCGGGCTGGTTTCCTCAACCTTTCATTTGGGTAATCCGCAGCGGGCCTGGCGGGCGTTCAGCCAGTGGCAGTCCAGCTGGCTGTCACGCGAAGGCGTGTTGGCGGTGATTACCTGCGGGCTGTTCGGGCTGTGGGTTGTCGGCGGTATGACCGGCTATATCCTGCCGAAAGAAACAGGTTTTGTGGTGGCCGCTTTATGTGTGCTGACAGTGTTTGCCACAGCGATGATTTATGCCCAGCTGCGCCCTGTTCCGCGCTGGCACAGCTGGCTGACCCCGGCCAGCTATCTGGGGTTTTCGCTGTCTTCAGGTATGTTGTTGATGGTGATGCTGCACCCGCATTATGACGGTATGGCAGGCGGGGCATTGGGCTGTCTTGCGCTGGCCTGGGCGGTAAAAGCTATCTGGTGGGCGCGGGCAACCAAAGCAGATGTCCGGTCCGGCGGGTCTGATACCGCGACCGCGACCGGCCTTGCCGGATATGCTGATGTGCGCCTGTTCGAAAAGCCGCATATGACAAAAAACTATCTGATGAAAGAAATGGTGTTTGAAGTGGGCCGCAAACATGGCCGCAAGCTGCGGATTATTGCGCTGCTTCTGGGGGCAGGGGTACCGGCCGCGCTGCTGGGCCTCAGCCTTGTCATTGGCGGGCATGTGGCGGTGATGGTGCTGGCGGTGGCCGC
>CALKIF010000052.1:0-2280 GCA_937988715.1 uncultured Alphaproteobacteria bacterium
ATCACTATTTTTTCAAACCGGGCTTTCGCAGACCGCGGACACCGCCGGTGATCACAGACCAGCAATCATCCAACAAGCCTGCGCAAAACCAATTTATTCAGCGCCTTCTTTATCTTTAAAGAAGCGGAAAAAGCTGCTGTCAGGCGACAACACCATCGAGGTGCCATCTTTACCCATCGAGTTTCTATAGGCTTCCATAGACCGATAAAAGGCGAAGAATTCGGCATCCTGACCAAAGCTGTCGGCATAGATGCTGATCGCTTCAGAATCGCCGGCACCGCGCAATTCCTGAGCCGCACGTTTGGCTTCGGAAATGATCACTGTACGGGTCTTTTCGGCGGCGGCACGGATTTTTTGTGCCTCTTCCTCACCCGTCGCACGGAATTCTTTTGCCTCACGTTCACGCTCTGACTTCATTCTGTTAAAAATATTCTGGCTGGTGGCTTCTGGGTAATCCGCCCGGCGTAACCGAACATCAATGATCTGAATGCCAAGTGATGACACTGACTCATTCACCTCATCCCCAATCGAGCGGGTGATATCATTGCGCTGTCCAGTCAGAATTGAGCCCAGCGTTTCGCGGCCAAGTGCACGTCTAACAGACGAGTCAATGATCGCCTCCAAGCGTCCCCTGGCCCCAAATTCATTGCGCACTGTCTGGTAGAACAAGAGCGGGTCTTCAATCCGGTAACGGGCATAGGCGTCAACTTTCAAACGCTTCTGATCAGACAGGATCACCTCTTCTGCATCCTGTGGAATCAGGCTTAACACCCGCTTTTCATAATAGGTGACATCTTGAATAAACGGCACCTTAAATGACAAGCCCGGCTCTTGAATGGTGCGTTTTGGTTCACCAAGCTGTAGCACCAGCGCCTGTTGGGTCTGGTCAACAGTGAACATCGAATTATACAGGCCAATGGCGCCAACAAAGACGACAGCTAGGCCCATGAAACGAAGTGATGCCATGTTAGTTTCCTCCTGTCGATTTGTTCAGTTCTTTAAGCGGCAGATAAGGCACCACGCCATTACCTGCGTCGCTGTCGATAATGATTTTATCGACATTAGAGAAAATCTCTTCGACCGTTTCGATATAGATGCGTTCTTTCGTCACATCCTTGTCTTTTAGATAGGCCTGAAAGATCTGGTTGAAACGTGATGCGTCACCGGTCGCACGATTGACCACTTCGGCCTGATAGGCTTCGGCCTCGGCGACCAGTTTGGCCGCCTCACCGCGGGCCCGCGGCACAATGTCGTTGCTAAAGGCTTCTGCTTCGTTCTTCAGACGATCACGGTCTTGTCTAGCCCGCTGCACTTCGTTGAAGGCGTCAATCACGTCAGCCGGTGGGTCAACCGCCAAAAGCTGGACATCACGCACCCGCACGCCAGCTCCATATTCATTCAGTAAATCCTGCAATTGTTGGCGCGCCTGCGCCTGAATATCCTGCCGACCCTCGGTTAGTGCTGTTTGAATTGGTGTGCGCCCAATAATTTCACGCATCACCGCTTCGGCGGTCACTTTGATGGTTTCATCAGGTTCCGCCAGATTAAACAAATATTGGCCAGCATCAGCAATCCGCCAGAACACCACAAAATCAATATCGACAATATTTTCATCACCTGTGATCATCTGGCTTTCATCGGCAATATCGCGCCGCGAAGATGAATTACCGCTGACATCACGAAACCCAATTTCAATGCGGTTATCGCGGGTCACTTCGGGGGTAAGTACAGTCTCAATCGGAAAAGGCAGATGATAATGCAGACCCGGTGGGCTGGTGCGCACCCACTCACCAAACCGCAAAACAACACCTTGCTGCTGGGGGTTTACCCGGTAAAAACCGGTGGCCGCCCAGATCAGGCCAAAAACCAGCACAAGCAATGTCAACGCCCGCCCTGATGACGCTCCGCCGCCCGGCATCATCCGCCGCCATGCATCGCGGCCCTGACGGATCAGCGCATCAATATCTTGTGGTGGCTGGCCACCGCCGCCGCCTTGTCCCCATGGGCCGCCACCGCCGCCGCCTTGTCCCCACGGGCCGCCGCCGTTATTTCCGCCGCCTTGATTATTCCATGGCATGATGTTGTTACTCCCTTGCCAAACCCTGTTTCTGTGCTGTTTCTGGTGCGTTCACACCGGACCGGCCACCTATCTATCATTGCTGGTCGGACAAACGCCACCCTTAATCTTGCAAATACCCCGACAAACGCCTATGTCAGCCTTTCCCAGACAACAAACATATTTGTATAGAAGCGGTTGATTTCAAGAATGACACAGCAATT
>CALKIF010000053.1:0-7787 GCA_937988715.1 uncultured Alphaproteobacteria bacterium
CCCTGCCCGCCCCCATTATGGGGTGAGCAAAAAACATTCTGAAAAACGGCCGCCGGACATCTTGATTTTGTTCAGGCGGCCTTTTTTCACTCCTGATATATCTGATGAGGTGTTTTTACAGGCCGGAATAGACCGCAAAACAGCAGTTGAGTGATTAGACAGGCGCAAGACTTTGCCGTAAACTGCGCCCAGAGGGGAACGGCAGACAGCCGGTATTCAGGAGACTGACACAGCATGATGTTTGATTTTGAGGTCGGCGATTTCGTCCGCCATCCGGCCCGGCCTGACTGGGGAGATGGTCAGGTTCAGTCGATCATTGGTCAGGTGGTGACCGTAACGTTTGAAGAGGCCGGAAAACAAGTCATCCATACAGAGCATATCGCGCTGGAGCTTGTCGCAGAGAAGACAGAACAGGCCAGAAATCGATAAAAGAGCACGGCTGTTTCTGGCCACAGTGGGCAGGCGGTATTATGCCGTCCTGCGCACAAAGGCCAGAAAAGTCTTAAGGAACCGCTAAAGATGCCAGATACACATATCAGCCCGGACAGCCCGCCACAACGAGGTGGCCGGTTCAAACCCAAAGGCCGCCAGCTTGACCCGCAAAGGCTTGCTGCTGTGGGGGCTATGCTGGCCCCGCATCTGGACGGGCAGGCCCCGGTCCGTGACCGGCTGATCGAATATCTGCATATCCTGCAGGATGAGGCCGGCTATCTGGGCGCAGCTGATCTGGCGGCGCTGGCCGCGCTGATGCGCCTGCCTATGGCTGAGGTCTGGGAAGTGGCCAGTTTTTATGATCATTTTGAGCTGGTCCGCGAAGCAGAGACACCGCCGCCGCCACGCACGATCAGAGTGTGTACATCGCTGTCCTGTGCGCTGGCCGGGTCTGAGGAAATGCTGACGAGGCTGCAGGCAGAGGCCGGCGCAGATGTGCGCTATGTTGCGGCCCCGTGCCTAGGCGCGTGTGACAAGGCCCCGGCGGCCGCAGACGGGCATCACCTGATTGAATGTGCGGATCAGGACGGTTTGCGCGCGCGCACAGAGGCTGCCCCGGCCCGCAAGCCGCTGGACGGCTATACAGATTTTGCCGCCTATTGCCAGGCGGGCGGATATCAGCTGGCACAGGACCTGGCCGCAGGCACAAAAGATAAGACCGAGCTGCTGTCAGTCATAGAAGCCTCTGCTTTGCGGGGCCTGGGCGGGGCCGGATTTCCCACCGGCCGGAAATGGCGGATCGTGTCCGGATATGACGGGCCGCGCTATCTGGCGGTGAATGGGGATGAGGGCGAGCCCGGCACCTTCAAAGACAGGCATTATTTGTCCACCGACCCGCACCGGATGATCGAAGGGGTTCTGATCGCGGCCCATATCGTCGGCATAGAGAAAGCCTTTATCTATATGCGTGATGAATATCCTGAGATTATCGAGATGCTGAGAGCCGAGCTGGCCAAAGTGCGCGGCGCCGGTCTGGCAGGACATGTTGAGATTGAGCTGAGGCGCGGGGCCGGGGCCTATATCTGCGGCGAAGAATCAGCCATGATCGAAAGTATTGAAGGCAAGCGCGGGCTGCCGCGTCACCGCCCGCCTTATGTGGCAGAAGCCGGGATTTTCGGCCAGCCGACCCTGGTCAATAATGTGGAGACCCTGTTCTGGGTGCGCGATATTCTGGAGCATGGGGCTGACTGGTATAACGCGCAAGGCAAGGACGGGCATCCGGGGTTCCGGACCTATTCCGTGTCCGGCCGGGTCAAACGCCCTGGCCTGGTGACCGCCGCCGCCGGCAGCACAGCAGAAGAGCTGATCGCGGCCTGTGGCGGGATGGCAGACGGGCATACCTTGAAAGCCTATCTGCCGGGCGGCGCGTCAGGCGGAATTCTGCCGGCCAGCAAAGCCGATATCCCGCTTGATTTCGGCGGCGCGCTGGCAGAAGAAGGCTGTTTTGTGGGATCACATGCGGTAGTTGTGCTGTCTGATCAGGATAATATCTGGCAGGCGGCACAGAATTTAATGCGGTTTTTTGCACATGAAAGCTGCGGGCAATGCACCCCCTGCCGGTCCGGCACACAAAAAGCTGCTGAGATGATGGCAAGCCCCGCCCCGGATACAGAACTGCTGGGAGAACTGGCCGAAGTGATGGCAGATGCCAGTATCTGTGGTCTGGGCCAGGCCGCGCCCAACCCGCTTGTCAGCGCAATGACACATTTCCCGCAAGATATCAGCCCAGAACAGGCAGGTGAATAATGGATGACATGACACCGAAGCAACAGACCGTCAGTTTCACGCTTGACGGCAAGCCGGTCACCGCAGACGCCGGGCAGACCATCTGGCAGGTGGCGCAGGAGGCAGGCACCGATATCCCGCATCTGTGTTACAAAGATGACAAAGGCTATCGTGCAGATGGCAATTGCCGGGCCTGTATGGTGGAAATTGAAGGTGAGCGCGTGCTGGCGGCAAGCTGTCAGCGCAAAATAGCGGACGGGATGGTGGTCACCACCGCCTCAACACGAGCCGAGACCGCCCGCAAGATGGTGATGGAACTGCTGGTTGCAGATCAGCCGGCGCGCAGCTCTGCCCCCTCACCAGATTCTCAGTTATGGGCCTATGCTGACAGCCAGGAGGTGGCCAGCAGCCGGTTTGACAAGCTGGACGGCCCGCAGACCGACAGCAGCCATCCGGCCATCGCGGTGAATATGGATGCCTGTATCCAGTGTAATTTATGTGTGCGCGCCTGCCGGGAGGTTCAGGTCAATGACGTGATCGGGCTGGCCGGGCGCGGGGCAGATGCGCATATCATCTTTGATTTTGATGATGAGATGGGCGCGTCAACCTGTGTGGGCTGCGGGGAATGTGTACAGGCCTGCCCGACCGGCGCGCTGATGCCGAAAACAGTTCTGGATGAGACACAGAAGCTGGCCATCACCCCAGATACACAAGTTGAGTCTGTCTGCCCCTATTGCGGGGTGGGCTGTCAGCTGACCTTTCATGTCAGGGATGAAAAAATTGTCTCTGTATCCGGCCGGGACGGCCCCGCCAACAAGAGCCGGTTATGTGTGAAAGGCCGTTATGGATTTGATTATATTCATCACCCTGAACGGCTGACCGTACCGCTGATCCGAAAGGCAGATGTGCCGAAATCAGCTGGCGGGGAGTTTGACCCTGCCAACCCCTACACCCATTTCCGGGAAGCGACATGGGAAGAAGCGCTGGATGTGGCCGCGGCCGGATTCAGCGCTATCAAGGCAGAACATGGCCCGTCTGCCCTGGCCGGATTCGGATCCGCCAAAGGCACCAATGAAGAAGCCTATCTGGTGCAGAAACTGGTGCGGACCTGTTTTCAGACCAATAATGTGGATCATTGCACAAGATTGTGCCATGCCTCATCAGTGGCGGCCTTGCTGGAGAATATCGGGTCAGGGGCTGTCACCGCGTCTTTTTCACAATGTCAGCATTCAGATGCGATTATCGTGATCGGGGCAAACCCGACCGTGAATCACCCGGTCGCGGCCACCTTTATCAAAAACGCCGCCCAGAGGGGGGCTGAGCTGTTTGTGCTGGACCCGCGGGGACAGGCCCTGGACCGCTATGCTGCTGCCAGCCTGAGATTCACGCCGGGAACAGATGTGGCGTTGCTGAACGCGATGATCAACACCATCATCACAGAAGAGCTGTATGACAAAGCCTATGTTGAGGCGCATACAGAAGGCTTTGCCCATTTGGCAGATCAGACCGCCGCGATGACGCCTGAGGCGATGGCCCCGGTCTGCGGTATTGAGGCTGAGGTCATCCGTGATGTGGCCAGACGGTTTGCAGGGGCAAAGGCCGGTATGATTTTCTGGGGTATGGGGGTCTCGCAACATACCCATGGCACAGATAATGCGCGCTGCCTGATCTCTCTGGCGTTGCTATGCGGCCATGTCGGGCGTGAGGGGGCAGGCCTGCACCCGTTGCGCGGGCAGAATAATGTGCAAGGCGCATCTGATGCCGGGCTGATCCCGATGTTCTATCCTGATTATAAGCCAGTCACAGATGAGGATATCCGGTCAAAATATGAGGCGGTGTGGCAGGTTGAGCTGGATACCGAACGGGGGCTGACTGTGGTTGAGATTGCAGATGCCGCCTATGAGCGCAGCATCAAAGGCATTTATGTGATGGGCGAAAACCCGATTATGTCTGATCCTGATCAGGCCCATGCCAGAGACGCTTTTGCCCGGCTGGATCATCTGGTGGTGCAGGATATCTTCATGACCGAAACAGCAGCTTATGCAGATGTTGTTCTGCCCGCCTCTGCGTTTCCGGAAAAAACCGGCACCGTGACCAATACAGACAGACGGGTTCAGCTGGGCCGGATTGCGGTCCCGATGCCGGGAGACGCGCGTCAGGACTGGTGGATTATTGCTGAGCTGGCCCGCCGGATGGGCCAGGACTGGGCCTATAAACACCCGCGTGATATATTTGCCGAAATGCGGCTGGTGATGCCGTCTCTGACCGGGATCACCTGGGACCGGCTGGAGGCAGAAGATGCGGTCACCTATCCTTGTGCAGATGAGCGCAGTGACGGGCAGGATGTGATTTTCGCAGACAGCTTCCCGACCGCCTCAGGGCGCGGGCGGCTGACCCCGGCTGAGATATTGCCGCCAGATGAAGTGCCGGATGAGGCCTATCCTCTGGTGATGTCAACAGGCCGCCTGCTGGAACATTGGCATACCGGGTCTATGACAAGGCGGGCCTCTGTGCTGGACGCGCTGGAGCCTGTGGCCGAAGTGCATGTCAGCCCGGCTGATCTGGAGGCGTTGCAGATTTCAGCCGGCCAGCAGGTCCAGGTGGAAACACGGCGGGGCCGGATTGAGCTGGCCGCCCGGGTTGACCCCAAATTGCCGAAGGGGATGATTTTTGTGCCGTTCTGCTTTACCGAAGCCCCGGCCAACCAGCTGACCAACCCGGCCCTGGACCCGTTCGGCAAAATCCCTGAGCTGAAATTTTCAGCAGCCAGGTTAAGCGCAGTACGCTGACGCTGGCCTGAAGCCCGAAATTAAGCCGGGCGCGGCGTTCAGAATCAGCCCGATTGTCGCACCACAGGTTTTGCGGTTGTTTCACATTGGTAAAGACCGTATAATAGGGGCCGGACTGGCACAGTGAACACGCGGCTGTTCAGGAACAGCTGCGGGGAGCATCGGGGGATCTGTTGGATTACCAGAGCCTATTGCAGGACAAGGTTGACCAGTTAAGGCTGGAAAACCGTTACCGTCATTTTGTAGAGCTGGAACGGCTGACCGGCCAGCACCCGCACGCGCTGTGGCATACAGATAAAGGCCCGCGCGAGGTGATCATTTGGTGTTCCAATGATTACTTGGGCATGGGCCAGTCTGAACATGCGATTGCGGCGATGTCTGATGCGGTCAAGGCGCATGGCACAGGGGCCGGTGGCACCCGTAATATTTCTGGAACATCCTCCTCCATCGTTGCGCTGGAAGACGAGCTGGCCAGCCTGCATAATAAAGAACGCGCATTGGTGTTCACATCTGGTTATGTGGCCAATGAAGCATCTTTATCTGCGCTGATCGCGCTTCTTGATAACCCGATTATTCTGTCTGATTCGATGAATCATGCCTCTATCATTTCCGGGATCCGGTATGGCCGGGCGGAAAAAGCCATTTTCCGGCATAATGATCTGGCACATTTAGAAGAATTGCTGAAATCCATTCCGAAATCCCGGCACAAAATTATCGTGTTTGAATCTGTCTATTCAATGGATGGCGACACCTCACCGATTGCGGAAATTGCCGCGCTGGCGCGCAAATATAACGCCATGACCTATCTGGATGAGGTTCATGCGGTGGGCATGTACGGGCCAACCGGCGGCGGCATTGCCCAGCGGGACGGTGTTGCTGATGAAATTGACCTGATCCAAGGCACATTAGGCAAGGCGTTCGGTGCCATGGGCGGCTATATCGCCGGCAGTGACGCGCTGTGTGATGCGATTCGCGGCTATGGGTCCGGCTTTATTTTCACCACTGCCATGCCGCCGGCTCTGGCTGAAGGGGCGCTGGCGTCGATCCGCTATCTGCGCCGATCAAATGAAGAGCGCCGCAAACAGCAGGAAATGGCGCAATATCTGAAAGACAGGCTGGCCAGCCGCCAGCTGCCTGCCCTGCCCAGCACAACCCATATTGTGCCGGTCATGGTCGGTGATGCGACCAAATGTTCTGAGATCAGCTGGACCTTGCTGGCTGATCACGGGCTGTATATCCAGCCGATTAATTATCCCACCGTGCCGCGGGGCACAGAGCGGCTGCGGATCACGCCAGGGCCGCTGCACACAGAGCAGATGGCCGACCAGCTGGTCGACGGCCTGGCCCGTGTATTTGATGCGGTTCAGCCGCCGGCCTATACCGCCGGACAGGGCAAGCCAAATACATTAGCCGGATAATCACCGGCGGACTGGTCAGACGCATGGCCGCGCCCTATATGCTAACTATCAGATAATCCTGCCTGTTCTTAATCAGACGACCTTTGAGGTGTGCCGATGAGCGTTAAACCTTTGCCTGATGACCATCCAACCTGGCCCCGCCATGCCAAAACCGGCTTGCTGCTGGTCAATCTGGGCACGCCAGATGCCACAGATAAAACATCCATGCGGCGGTATTTAAAACAGTTTTTGTCAGACAAACGGGTGATCGAAATCCCGCGGCTGCTCTGGTGGCTGATCCTGAATTTGATCATCTTGAATGTGCGGCCGAAAAAGTCAGGCGCGGCCTATGATAAGATCTGGCTGAAAGATGACCCGGATGGCAGCCCGTTGCGCAAATATACACGGCTGCAGGCAGAGATGCTGAAAGGTGAATATGGAGAGCGTGAGGATCTGATGGTGGACTGGGCGATGCGCTATGGCCAGCCGTCTATCCCGGACCGGCTGGAGGCGTTGCGTCAGGCCGGATGTAACCGGTTTGTGATTGTCCCCTTATATCCGCAATATGCCGCCTCAACCACAGCGACCGTCAATGATGAGGTGTTTAAATGGGCACTGGATTTGCGCTGGCAGCCGGCGATACGCACCGCCCCGCCCTGGCATGACCACCCGCTCTATATTAAGGCGCTGGTCAAATCCTTGAAAGCCCATTTTAAGGGCCGCAAAATGCCAGAGCATCTGATGCTGTCTTTTCACGGCATCCCGCAGCGTTATTTCGTGCAAGGCGACCCCTATCACTGTCACTGTATGAAAACAGCCCGTCTGGTCAGAGAAGAGCTGGGCTGGGCAGACGATAAGTTTCATGTCACCTTCCAGTCGCGGTTCGGGTCTGAGCCGTGGCTGCAGCCCTATACAGATGAAACCCTGGAAAAGCTGGGGGCTGTGGGCGTGAAATCGCTGGCGATTATGGCGCCAGGCTTTTCAGCAGACTGCCTTGAAACCTTAGAAGAGCTGGCCATGGAAGGCCGGGAAAGTTTTGAAGAGCATGGCGGCGGTGAATTTGAGTATGTGCCCTGTCTGAACGCGTCTGACCCGGGTATGGCGGTGATCCGCCAAATCGCAAAAGAAAACCTGGCCGGATGGGTGAAGTGAGACAAGGGCATTTGCGCTGAAACCTTAACCGTCCTATCCTGTCTTCATGGATGACGGCATCGTCTTTGATACCCACCGGTTTATCAAACGACTTGTGGAAACCGGCATGGATGAACGCACAGCAGAAGTTCTGGCCGAAGAACAGGTCAGTCTGTTGAACAGCAATCTTGCGACCAAATTTCAGCTGGCTGAAGTAGACCTGCGCCTTTCGAAGCAAATTGCTGAGGTTGAT
>CALKIF010000054.1:0-1905 GCA_937988715.1 uncultured Alphaproteobacteria bacterium
GGCAGAATCAGGCCTTGCTGGCCAGCCAGCGTTCCGCATCCAGCGCGGCCATACAGCCCATACCGGCGGCCGTCACCGCCTGGCGGTAGGTTTTATCGACACAGTCACCAGCGGCAAAAATCCCGTCAACAGAGGTCCGTGTGGTGCCGGTTTCAACAGTGATATAGCCTTCATCATCAAGTGTCACCGCATCAGCAAAAGCCGCGGTGGCCGGGTCATGCCCGATCGCCACAAACAGGCCATGAGCCGGCACATCTTCACCTGCCCCGCCATCTGTTGCGGCCAGACGCACAGCGGTCACGCCCTTGTCATCACCCAAGACTTCTTCGACCACACGGTTCCATTTCACCGTGATTTTGTCATGCGCCATCAGCCGGTCCTGCATAATCTGTTCCGCGCGCAGCGAATCGCGGCGGTGAACCAGCGTGACAGAACGGCAGATATTGGCCAGATACAGCGCTTCTTCAACAGCTGTATTGCCGCCGCCGACAACCACCACATCACGATCCCGATAGAAAAACCCGTCACAGGTCGCACAGGCCGACACGCCGCGCCCGTTAAAGGCGGTTTCAGAATCAAGGCCAAGCCAGCGCGCGCTGGCCCCGGTGGCGAGAATGACGCTGTCTGCTGTAATTTCATCCCCTGAATCACATGTTAAGGTAAAGGGGTGTGTTGACGCATCCAGTTCGGTGATCAGATCATAAATCACCCGGGTGCCGACATTTTCAGCCTGGGCCTGCATCTGTTGCATCAGCCAGGGCCCCTGCACAACATCAGCAAAGCCGGGGTAGTTTTCCACATCCGTGGTGATGGTCAGCTGGCCGCCCGGCTGGAGGCCGGTTAAGATCACCGGCTGCAGATTTGCCCGTGCCGCATAAATCGCTGCTGTCAGCCCGGCAGCACCCGCCCCGATAATCACCACTTTTTCATGTCTGGATGCCATGATCTTTGCCCCTGTCTTAACCTTGTCTCGGCTTTTTATTTGCGCCGGCCACCTGAATAATGTCAGGCTTATGTTTAAACGAAGCCAGAGATTGATTGTCAAGGCGTGAGAATGAGAAAACACAGAACAGTCCGGACAAAATTGAACGGATTGGCCGGGGCTATGTTGCTGGGCCTGGGCCTTGCCACCCACAGCCTGGCCGCCGATCTGGTGCGGGGGGCGGCCCTGCAGGGCGATCTGATGGTGTTCAAAGCGCCCCCCGGCGCAGCCGTAATCCTTGACGGGGCGCCGCAAAACCTGAGCGATGAGGGCTATTTTGCGGTCGGCTTTCACCGTGATGACAGCGCGGCGGTCCGGCTGGAGATCACAACAGCTGACGGGCAGACAGACCAGCACATCCTGACCCCGCAGGCGCGCAGCTATGATATTCAGCGGATCGATAATCTGCCGACCAATATGGTGACCCCGCCGCAAAAGACCCTGAACCGGATCAGACAGGATATTGCTGATGTCAAAGCCGCGCGGGCGGTATTCTCGCGCCAGGAAGATGCGCTGGTGAACGGTTTTGACTGGCCTGTATGGGGGCGGATCAGCGGTATTTACGGATCGCAACGAATCCTGAACGGCCAGCCGCGCCAGCCGCATTACGGGATCGATATCGCCGCCGCCCCGGGCCTGGCTGTGCGCGCCCCGGCAGATGGCCGTGTGGTGATGGCGAGGGATCTGTATTTCACCGGCGGGACTGTGATCATCGATCACGGGTTTCATCTGAATTCCACCTATTCACATCTTGAAAAGATGATCGTCTCTGTCGGCACAGCCGTAAAACGAGGAGAGATTATCGGTACTGTCGGGTCAACAGGACGTTCGACCGGGCCGCATTTAGACTGGCGGATTAATTGGAAACAAAAACGGCTCGATCCCCTGCTTCTGGCAGGCCCTTTACTGCCTGCCCTGCCCGT
>CALKIF010000055.1:0-28307 GCA_937988715.1 uncultured Alphaproteobacteria bacterium
TTGAGCAGATGGATAAATTTTACCGTGATGTAATCGGGCTGGCTACAGAGACAGACGGTCTACCAATTCTGGAAAAGAAAAAAGGCTATGCTGGTGATGTGGCCTTTGTCACTGATGGTAATATTCAGATGCATCTGGCAGCTCAGGATTTAGAGGCTGGGTTCCGCACAGGTCATATCGTCAACCCTGTTGCCCGTGGCCATATTGCCTATCGCACAGAAAATATACAGGCGTTCATGGCGCATCTGGATAACCTCGGCGTGCCCTATTCTGACTGGGGTGACCGGGCGGTGGCGGGTTGGCATCAAATCTTCTTTTATGACCCGGACGGCAATGTCATTGAAGTTCATCAGGTTGAAAAGGCAGAGGATGAGAAGACCAATGGCTAAAATTCATTTTCTTGATGGCGGGCTGGGTCAGGAAATTCAAAATCGGGCAAGCGCTGGGCCGCACCCGCTCTGGTCGGTTAAAGTGATGTATGATGAGCCGGATGTGGTCAGCGCAGTACATCGCGATTTTATTGCCGCAGGGGCAAAAGTGATCACGGCCAACACCTACACCGCTTCGCCGCCCCGCCTGCTCCGGGATGGCGATCTCAACCAGATAGCCGATATCCATAACACCGCGCTTCGCCTGGCTCGAACAGCGATTGATGAGGCCGCTGATCCGGCGTTACAGCTGGCCGGATGTCTACCGCCTCTTGTAGGGTCTTATGTAGCGGAGGTCAGTATGGATTTTGAAGCCTCTCTTGCTGATTACTGCCAGTTGGTCGCCTTACAGAAACAGGGTGTTGATCTGTTTCTGATTGAGACCATGTCCAATGTCACAGAAGCGCAGGCCGCCCTGAGTGCGGTTAAACAGGCTGGCATGGCCGGCTTTGTTGGGCTGACTGTTTCTGATGACAGCTCAAACAGGTTGCGATCTGGAGAGGATTTGTACGATGCGTTAGACCAGCTTCTTGCCCTTGGCCCGGACGGCATTATGGTGAACTGCTCTCAGCCTGAGGCGGTGAGCGCAGCAATGCCTGTTCTGGCTGGTCTGCCGATACCGTTCGGCGGTTATGCCAACGGATTTACTTCAATTGATGCGCTGAGGCCCGGCGGCACAGTCGCAAGCCTATCTGCCCGTGAGGACTTGGGGCCTGATTCTTATGCTGATTTTGCCCGGTCTTGGGTAGAAGCCGGCGCGACCATTATCGGCGGGTGTTGCGAGGTGGGACCCGTTCACATCGCACATCTGGCTGAGTGCCTGCTCAGTGAAGGTCATGAGCTAATTGGATTGCCGGTATAATAGAGAGAAGCTCGCTTTACCCACGAGCATTTTCAGACGTATTCGGCGATGAGAACGGAAATTAGAAAAAGTCCATGATTCTAGCTATTTTTCATTGAAACGTTTTAGGAAAAGAAAAGAGAAATACAAAAATGAAACGGATCTATGATTGGGACGCAAAATTTCAGCTAAGAAACTACACCGTTGCCGATTTATTAAATTGTAAAGGCAGAAAGATTCTAACTCAAACTACCGCCAATTCCATGGAAGAAGCTGCTGCTGCCAAGGATGCTGAATTGGACTTGATTATGGGGAATGCCATCAACACCGCAGCTGTCAGGCAAGGAGCACCTGACATGTTTTTCACGGCAGCCGTTCCTCTTCCAGACTATCCGACTGAGACTGACGTCCTTAAGGCTGCATTTTCGGCTATGAAAAATGGCGCAGACAGCATCTACACCGCGCGGGGGCCTCATATTGTTGAAATGTTAGCAAAAGAAGAAATACCTGTAATGTGTCATCTAGGGCTAGTGCCACGTCGCTCAACTTGGAAGGGGGGGTTGAGAGCTATAGGACGAGATGCAGATGAAGCTATGACTCTCTTACAAAATTTTAAAGATATGGAAAATGCAGGTGCTTTTTCTGTCGAGGCTGAGGTTATTGTAGCTGAAGTCATGACAGAAATTTCAAAACGAACATCTTTGTTAACGAGTTCTCTAGGATCTGGCTCAGGGGGCGATATAATTTACCTGTTCCAGAATGATATTTGCGGTGAACAGCTTTCATCACCGCGTCATGCACAAGCCTTCGGTAATATTCATATGCTTAATGAAGAGATCAAAAAAGAGCGACGACGAGCACTAAAGGCATTCAATGACGCTGCGAAATCGGGTTCCTTTCCCTCGAAAAAGACAACGACGCATATGCAACCACGGGAGTATGAAACATTTTTAGAAAGGCTCGAAAAACTCTAAAAAAGATAATCCTCATCAGTAAATAAACCCCCATTGAATTGATTGCGTTTGTTATATTTCACGCTCGTAAATTCCAACACAGCCGGAGATTTTGCGTTTGGAGCTTTAAATGCAAGCACTGAACAGGCCCGCCTGCTAAATGCTGTGGAAAAAAGGCCTTGTTTGGGATTGAAAGAACAACATGGGACCATACAGCTGCGCTGACTACAGTGCAGCTGGTTTTTCATGCCGGATAACGCATGCATGAGGGCCTTTGAATTAACGCATTTTAGTGTCTGAGGAAGGGACTCGTTTTCATTGTTTCAGGAATAGGCACATTCATTAGAGACAATATTGTTGGTGCAAGTTGCAACTGGTCCAGTGGCTCATCAACGGCGCCGCAAAAAACCGCGTTGCCAAAGTAGTACAGCGCAAAATCCTGCTGAAGAGAATTTCGGCCACCATGGTGGCCGCGCGCGTCCTGTCCATGATCGGCTGTTACGATTATATCATACCCCAAATCACGCCAATGCGTTATCCAGGGTGCCAGCATTTCATCCAAGAGAAAGCAGGCGTGATCCATTTCCTCGCAATCATGAAAAAAACGATGCCCCATGCTGTCTAGCGTGCAACTGTGAAGGATCCCATAGTCCAATGAGAAGCGTTCACAAAGCATTGTTAGGGTCGCAAAAAGGTCGGCATCGCAGGGCGTCATTTGGTTGATAAGACCATACCCGGACATGGTATGAAATCTGCCATGATTGATTGAATGGCTGTCCGGTTCATCATATTCGATATCACGGACAGGTTCAAAAGGGGCCCTGTTGAAAAATTCCGACCAGAATGAATGGGTAACAGCACCTGTGACCAGGTTCTTTTTACGCAACTCAGAAAAAACATCCGGACAACGAACACGGAATATATTCCGGTTGCCGGTGACGCCATGAACCTGTGGCGCAACACCGGTATGGATGGACGCATAGCAGCTGGCAGATGTGCTAGGCAAAACAGAGCGCATCACCCACTGTTGGGCCTCTCCGGATGCAACCCAGCCTTCCAAGTTTCCGAACAGGCGTTTCCAGTTTCTCAGCGGCACGCCATCTATAACAATCAAGAGTAATTTTCGCGCCATGTCACCCGCCCCAAAATAGTGCTAATAACCCCAGATCAATTAGTCCCAATATGTTTGTCTACCAGCTTTTGGACCAGTGGGGCGAAATGCCAGAAGTCAGGTGTTTTCATTCCTGCTTGCTTACCCGCTTCATCCAGATAACGAACCGCTATGATTTCCCTGAGATTGGGGTTCTTTTCAAACTCCGTCACCTCGTCTTGGGTCATAGGCCCTCCCTGCAGGTTGAGAGAATGGATTGATGCCTCCGATAGGTGGCCAAAATATTCCGGTTGAGTCGCGCAAAGGTATCGTTTGGCGGCGACGTGGTAACGACAGCAATCTGTAATAACTTTGGGGAAAAATTTTTCCAACAGCACCGCACCGGCGTCTTCGTGATGGCGGTCTTCGGTATCATTCATCATGAAAGTGCCAAATTCCCCCGTGAAATGCCCAATGTCATGAAGAAGGGCTCCTACAATTATTTCCTCGGGCTGCCCTTCACTCTCTGCAATGGTGGCACCCTGCAACATATGTTCTCCCATGGTGACCGGCTCACCCAAATATTCTTCACTTCCCCGCCGATCAAAAATGGAGCCAATGAACTCAACAATATTGTCTTGGTTCAGCACGCCCATATCAGGTTTCATTTTCTGGCCTCCAACAAGTTTGACCGCGATAACGCTTCATAGGCTGAGCGAATACTGTCCTTATCCGCATAACACCCCTGCAACCAGCGGGTTCCCTCTCCGCAATAGCCTTTGCGCGCATGCAGCACGCGGGTGTTGTCGACTACAAAGGCCTCGCCGGGCTCCAACCGGAACGACACCTCCATGGCCGTGTCGTCAATAATCTCGCCCAGACGGCGGTAGGCGGCGTAATAGGCTTCCATCTTGTCGAAGGGTACGTCAGTGATGGCCGCGCATGAGCGGTTGTTGAAACGGATGCCGGTCAGCTCGCCGTCAGGTGCCAGTTCGATCATGGGGCGGCGCGAGGTCAGGCACAGGCCTGCCTCACCGGCATATTCGAACCGAGCGCAATGGTTTGCGAGCAGGTCAAACCCTTTAGGGTTTTCCGCGCGCAGGCGCAGGGCGGCAGCGAAGCCGTCGACCACCATGTTCTCGCCCCCCGCAGCCGAGCTTTCGAGGCAGTGAAGAACTTGAATCGTGGGCACCGGGTCGCGATAGGGATTGTCGGTATGCGCCTGAAGCCCAAGACCTGTGAATGCAAGGTTGGTCGGGTTCACCTCGGTGCGCACCTCAAAGTGGCGGCCATAGTTTGTCTCGCGCACATAACCAAACAAATCGACGATGCGAAACAATGCCCCCGGTTCGACAGGTGCGTTCACGACCTTTGTAAATCCATAACGGACGATCTGCCCCAGCCAGTCGTGCAGCGGCGCTCCGCCCTGTTGCAACTGAGCAAAGTCACCGAAGGGCACGGCGTCCATTAGACTGGCATCCCAAGGCGTGGTCCCATCAGGCAGCCAGCCGTGCGCGGTTGGTGCCGTATGGTCATAGGCATGCGCCGCGAGCCAATTAGTATCGAAGCGAATTGTTTTGTTCTCCGGAACAAAACGGACGTTAAGCGCGCCGTCCGAGGCGATCTCGGCCGCAGCGATCTGGGTCTCGGCGGGGATGTCGCGCAAGGCAATTAATTTCTGACCGTTCCCGGGTGCCCGAGTTTCGATATCTTGCGAATTATCCCTCAGCCAGATCGCATGAAAACGATGCTGGCCGGCGGCCGTTTCAAGGACCAGAAAGGTTCCGGAAGGATCGAGTGCGACTGACGGCATCAGGGACCCCAAGGGTTGCTTGCGAATTGGATAGAGTTTATCAAGAGCCACAGCTAAATTCAAATTTGGAATTTGAACCACAAATTTTCGAGATAATGGTGCCCAGGAGAAGACTCGAACTTCCACGGCCATAATGGCCACTGGCACCTGAAGCCAGCGCGTCTACCAATTCCGCCACCTGGGCATAAAGGAGGCGACACCACATGCGGGTGATGTCTGTCTTGGTTCGCTCACAATAGTCATTCGCACATCGCTGTCAATCTTTTTTGATAAGGCTTTCCTGTCGGGTCCGGACCTGTTATGACAAGGCAGTTCCAAGACCAGACCAGGAGCCAGAAAATCATGATCAATTTATCGGGAAAGACCATCACTTTGATCGGTGGTACAGGTTTTGTTGGCCGGGCTTTGGCTGAAAAACTGCTGTCTGCTGATGCCCGTGTTATTGTGCTGGCCCGGAACGCTGAGCGGGCAAAGCGGCTGAAAACAGGTGGCGCAATAGGCCAGCTGACAGCTGTGCCCGGAAACGCGCTGAATGATGAAGATTTGCTGTCTGTTATCGCTCCTGCTGATATTGTCATTAATCTGGTGGGCATTCTGGCGCCATCTGGCCGGCAGACCTTCTCCGCGTTGCAGGCTGAGCTGCCTGGCCGTATCGCGCGCATGGCAACAGAAACCGGGACCGCTTCTGTGGTTCATGTGTCTGCCCTTGGGGCTGATCTGAAATCGCCATCTGTCTATGCCCGCACCAAAGCCGAAGGAGAGCGCGCGCTGTTGCGCCAGTTCGCGCAAGCCACCGTGCTTCAGCCGTCAATTATTTTTGGTCCGGGTGATAGTTTCTTCAATCGCTTCGGCCAGATGGCGATGCTGGCCCCGGCGTTACCGCTGATCGGTGGCGGCACCAGCCTGATGCAGCCTGTTTATGTTGGTGATGTGGCTGATGCGGTTCTGGCGGCGCTGACCACAGAAGAGGCGAGGGGCCAGATTTACCAGCTTGGGGGCCCGCAAACCTACAGCTTTGCTGAACTGATGCGGTTCACTCTGGAATGTGTGGGGCGGCGCCGTTTGCTGTTGCCTGTGCCATATTCTGTTGCCAGCCTTCCTGCTGCTTTTGCTGGCCTGCTGCCGAACCCGCCATTGACGCTTGATCAGCTGAAGCTGTTGAAAGTGGATAATGTCTGCAAAAAATCAGCCCCCGGCCTTGCCGATCTGGGGATTACCCCGACCGCGATTGAAGGTGTCGTTCCTGCCTATCTGATGCCGTTCCGCCCAGGCGGCCGGTTTGCCAAATAGCAACCGCCTGCTCAGCTGATAACGCCGCTGCCAATCAGGGCGAACAGGACCACACCCAGGCCAAGCCGGTAGACAACAAATATGGTGAAGCTGGCCTTTGCCAGCCAGCCCATCATCCAGCGGATCGCGCCCAGAGCAAAGAGGAATGACAGCAGAATAACAGCTGCCAGAGAAGCGATGTCTGGCGGAGTGTCTGCGCTGATCAAGCCGGCCAGTTTCACAACCGCTGCTCCTGAAATGACCGGAATGGACAGCAACAGCGAAAACCGCGCTGCAGACAGCCTGTCCAGACCAAGCTGGCGGGCCATGGTCATCGTCACGCCGCTTCGTGACGCACCGGGAATAAGCGCACATATCTGTGCAAAACCGATCAGCACAGCCTGGCGGATGGTCAGTTGTGACCAGTCAAAGCCAGTGCCGCCTTCATGCAGATGATGTCGGACCGGCTGGCGGTCTGCCCAGAACAGCCAGAGAGCAAAAACCACATTTGCCGCCGCAACGGTCATGGCCAGACGCAGTACAGATGGTGCGGCCAGCTCTACCGCCAGGCCGGCTATGATCACAGGCAGGCTGGCCAGGATCAATAAGCCGACAAGTCTGCGGGCTGTCTTATCCGCATCAGCCCTCGGCAGCAGGCTGGCCGCCATCTTGATCAGATCAGCGCGCAGATACAACATAACCGCCGCCAATGTGCCTAAATGTGCAGCGACATCTGCGGTCTGGCCCTGATCCGCCAGCCCGCTTAAAGACGGCAGCAAAATCAAATGACCGGATGAGGACACCGGCAGAAATTCAGTAAGGCCTTGTATGACGGAGACCAGAAAAATGCTCAAAGCTGTCATGGCTGTTCTGCTCTTGGATCAGATAAGAGGATGCCGGGCTATCCTGCCAGTAACCACCGCGTCTGTCACGTGGCTAGTTTGCGATTGGCGCGTCATCTGCCTGTATGTCTGAGACCGATATAGGTCCGTTTCGGTACTAAATAAATGAAAAACCAGCCACATATGCCGCCAGATGAGAATTGAAGCTTGCAATTTGATTCAAAATAGGTAATACTTGTTGACCAAATTTAACCCGGCCGTGATAACCAAAATCGCGTGCGAGAGAAGAGCGGAGAGATCCATGTCAGGCAAGATGTTGCAATTTGTAAATCAGGCAAAGGCCATGCCTGAGAAGCGGAAAGCTGAAGATCGTGTTGCTGACTTTGATGAGATTTATTCTGATTTCAATGTCGCCAGTGCAGAAGAACAGGCCAGCCGGTGTTCGCAATGCGGAGTTCCGTTCTGTCAGGTCAACTGCCCGCTTCATAACAATATTCCGGACTGGTTGATGCTGACAGCTGAAAACCGGTTGCAGGAAGCTTATGAGCTGTCATCGGCGACCAACACATTTCCGGAAATTTGTGGGCGGATCTGCCCGCAGGACCGTTTGTGTGAAGGCAATTGTGTGATCGAAAAAGGCTTTGAATCTGTCACGATTGGTGCGGTTGAAAAACATATCACTGAAACCGCCTTTGAAGAAGGCTGGGTGAAGCCGATTGAGGTGGCTGAGGAAAACGGGCTGTCTGCAGGCATCATCGGGGCAGGCCCGGCCGGGCTGGCGGCGGCTGATGTGCTGCGCCGCAAGGGGTATAAGGTCACTGTTTATGATCGTTATGATCGGGTTGGGGGTTTGCTGATCTATGGGATTCCTGGTTTCAAGCTGGAAAAGGATGTCGTTCTGCGGCGGGCAGAATTGCTGACCGCCGGCGGTATTGATTTTGTGCTGAATTGTGAGATTGGCCGCGATATCAGCTTTGCCGATTTGCGGGCAAAGCATGACGCGGTTTTGATTGCGACAGGCGTGTATAAAGCCCGGGATATCAAAGTGCCCGGGATTGGCCTTGACGGGGTTGTGCCTGCGCTTGATTTCCTGACCGCCAGCAACCGGAAATCGCTTGGTGATGATGTGGCCGCCTTTGACAGCGGTATGCTGAACGCTGAGGACAAAAATGTGGTGGTGATTGGCGGCGGGGACACCGCGATGGATTGTGTGCGCACCGCCATCCGCCAGAAGGCAAAATCTGTGACCTGTCTGTATCGCCGTGATAAGGCCAATATGCCAGGCAGCCAGCGTGAGGTGGAAAATGCTGAAGAAGAGGGCGTGAATTTCCAGTGGCTGTCCGCTCCTCATGCTTTGCTGGGTGATGGCTCTGTCCAGGCCGTGCGGGCCCGCCGCATTCATCTTGGTCAGCCTGATGACACTGGCCGCCAGGTTCCGCAAATTATCGAAAATTCAGATTTTGATGTGGATGCTGATCTGGTGATTAAAGCCCTCGGCTTTGATCCCGAAGATCTGCCGACGTTGTTTGATCAGCCTGAATTGGGGGTCAGCAAATGGGGCACCGTCCATATAGACTGGAAGACCATGATGACCTCTGCAGAAGGCGTGTTTGCCGCTGGCGATATTGTGCGCGGCGCCTCGCTTGTGGTGTGGGGAATTCGGGATGGACGGGACGCGGCAGAACAGATGGACAGATATATTCAGGCTGAGCAGCGCGGTGAAACCCGCGCCGCCGGTTGAGCGCAAGAGATAAGGAAGACCAGCATGACACAATCAGCATCATTCGGTTCAGGCGACTGGCTCGCCAAGCGGAAAGCAACAGAACAGAAACTTCAGCATGCAGGTGTATGGAGCCCTGATCAGGAGCATGATGCCTGTGGGGTGGGATTTGTGGCGTCTGTTGATGGCTCAGCCCGCCGGTCAGTGGTCAATGCGGCTATTGAAGCGTTGCAGTCTATCTGGCACCGTGGTGCGGTTGATGCAGATGGCATGACCGGTGACGGGGCGGGGATTCATCTGGCTATCCCGCGCGAGTTTTTTATTAAACATATTGCCCGCACCGGCCATGAAGATGATGGCGGGCGGCTGGCTGTTGGTATGGTCTTTTTGCCACGTAATGATCTGGGCGCTCAGGAAACCTGCCGCTGTATTGTAGAACAGGAAATCCTGAATATGGGCCATTTTATTTATGGCTGGCGTCAGGTGCCGGTGGATATCGCGGCCTTGGGCGAAAAGGCGATGGCCACCCGCCCGGAAATTGAACAGATTATGTTCTCTATGCCGCAGGAACTGTCTGAACAGGAAGCTGAGCGTCAGCTCTATCTGATCCGGCGCCGGATTGAAAAAGCGGTTCTGGCTGAACTGGTTACTGATTTTTATATCTGTTCTCTGTCAACGCGCTCGATCATCTATAAAGGGATGTTCCTGGCTGAGCAGGTAACAGCTTTCTATCCAGACTTGCTGGATGAGCTGTTTGTATCAAACTTTGCTGTTTATCATCAGCGCTATTCAACCAACACTTTCCCGACCTGGCGTTTGGCCCAGCCATTTCGGGTTCTGGCCCATAATGGCGAGATCAATACGGTCCGCGGAAATATGAACTGGATGTCCTGTCATGAAGACAGGATGGATACAGCTGTCTTTGAAGGGGCGATAGAAGATATCAAGCCTGTGATCGCAAAAGGCAGCTCAGATTCAGCTGCGCTTGATTCTGTGTTTGAACTGCTGCTTCAAGGGGGCAGGGATCTGCCTATGGTCAAAACCATGATGATCCCTCAGGCGGTCGATGTCAGCGCCGATACTGAGCTGGCAAAGCTGTATGCCTATTGCAATTCGGTAATGGAACCATGGGACGGGCCAGCAGCGATTGCGGCGGTGTCCGGCGACTGGGTCATCGGCGGTATGGACCGAAACGGTCTGCGCCCGATGCGCTTTACGCTGACAGATGACGGGCTGATGATCGCCGGTTCAGAAACAGGCATGGTGCATATTGATGAAGCCCATATCCTTGAGCGGGGCCGCCTTGGTCCGGGAGAGATGATCGGCGTCAATCTGGCAGAAGGCCGGATTGTCTATGATGCTGAGCTGAAGTCTGAGCTTGCCGGTCGTCAGGACTGGGCAAAATGGACCAGCCGGGCAAAGCCGATGGACAGCCTTTTGGCAGAGGCGAAGCAGACAGCAGAAGATCGGCCTGATGAAGATACCCGTCGCCGTCGCCAGCTGATGTCAGGCTGGTCGATGGAAGATATGGAATTGATCCTCGCGCCGATGGCCGCCACCGGAAAAGAGGCTGTGGGGTCAATGGGTGACGATGCGCCTCTGGCGGTTCTGTCTGGCCGGTACCGCGGTCTGCATCATTTCTTCCGCCAGAACTTCTCGCAAGTGACAAACCCGCCAATTGACAGCCTTCGTGAACGTCATGTGATGACGCTGCGCACACGGCTTGGCAATCTGGGCAATATTCTGGATGAAAGTCCGGAACAATGTGATCATCTGGTCTTAAAATCGCCGGTTGTGACCAATTCTGAATGGCACGCCTTGAAAGACCATCTGGGGGACAAAGCGGTTGAGATTGACTGCAGCTTCCCGGCCTCGTCCGGTCCAGACGGGATGCGTATCGCGCTCGACAGAATAAGAGCAGAAGCAGAGCAAGCCGTCCGGGGGGGATGTGAACATGTGATGCTGACAGATAGGTCTGCATCAAAGGAGAATGTGCCTCTGCCGATGATTCTGGCAACAGGGGCGGTGCATTCGCATCTTGTTAAGCATCAGCTGCGCACTTTTGCATCTGTGAATGTGGCATCTGGTGAATGTCTTGATGTGCATCATTTTGCTGTTCTGATCGGGGTCGGGGCAACCACGATAAACGCTTATGCAGCTGAATGGACAATTGCTGAACGTATGGAAAAAGGCCTTCTTGAAGGGCTGAGCCTGGCAGATGCCGTCGCGAATTACCGTAAAGCGATTGAAGATGGTCTGCTGAAGATCATGTCAAAGATGGGCATTTCGATTATCGCCTCTTACCGGGGCGGGTATAATTTCGAAGCCCTTGGCCTGTCGCGGGCATTGGTGGCTGAATTTTTCCCGCCTATGTCGTCACGGATTTCCGGCCTTGGCCTGAGCGGGATTCAGTCCCGGTTGGTGGCCCTGCATAAGACAGCTTACTTGGACAATCTGTCCTATCTGCCGGTTGGCGGGCTGTTCCGGTACCGTAAATCAGGTGAACGCCACGCCTTTGATGGCCAGATTATCCATGCCATGCAGCATGCGTGCGACACCGGCTCATATGCCAGCTGGAAAAAATATGTGGAACTGGTCTCCCGGCAAGGGCCTGTGAATTTGCGCGATTTGCTGGATTTCGAATGTAAAAACCCAGAAGTGGATGTGGATTCGGTGGAAAGCATCACCAATATCCGCAAACGGCTGGTCTCGCCGGGTATTTCGCTTGGCGCGTTGAGCCCTGAAGCCCATGAAACCCTGTCGATCGCGATGAACCGGATTGGGGCAAAATCAGATTCAGGAGAGGGCGGTGAAGATCCAGCCCGCTTCCGCTTGCGCGAAAATGGCGATAACCCGTCCAGTGCGATTAAACAGGTTGCTTCTGGCCGGTTTGGTGTCACAGCTGAATATCTGAATAATTGTGAAGAGCTGGAGATCAAGGTGGCCCAGGGGGCCAAGCCTGGTGAAGGCGGCCAGTTGCCGGGGATCAAGGTCAACAGCCTGATCGCCAAACTGCGCCATTCAACACCAGGGGTAACGCTGATATCACCGCCGCCTCATCACGATATCTATTCAATTGAGGATCTGGCGCAGCTGATTTATGATCTGAAACAGATTAATCCTGATGCCCGTGTCTGTGTGAAGCTTGTGGCCTCAACAGGGATTGGGACGATCGCCGCTGGCGTGGCTAAGGCTAAGGCCGACACCATCTTGATCTCAGGCCATGGCGGGGGCACCGGGGCCAGCCCGCAATCTTCGATTAAACATGCCGGTATGCCCTGGGAGATGGGCCTGTCAGAAGTGCATCAGGTCCTGACCATGAATGGCTTGCGTGACAAGGTTGTGCTGCGCACAGATGGCGGCTTGAAAACGGGCCGCGATATTGTGATGGCCGCCATGCTGGGTGCAGATGAATTTGGTATTGGCACTTCTGCTCTGGTGGCGATGGGCTGTATCATGGTGCGTCAGTGTCATTCCAATACCTGCCCTGTCGGGGTCTGCACACAGCGTGATGATCTGCGGGCAAAGTTTGAAGGCACGCCGGAAAAAGTGGTCCAGCTGTTCACACATGTTGCAGAAGAGGTGCGCGAAATTCTGGCCTCGCTCGGCTTTACCAGCTTGAAAGAGGTGATCGGCCGGACTGATTTGCTGAAACAGGTTTCCCGCGGTGATGCAGCGCTTGATGATCTGGATCTGAACCCCATCCTGGTTCAGGCTGATGGCAAAGGCGCATCTGGCTATAGCGGTGCTGAAGGCCGTGTGGAAGTGGCTGACACACTTGATGCGCTGATGATAAAAGATGCGCGTAACGCGTTGGAAAGCGGCGGCAAAATGCAGCTGGCCTACAATATCGAAAATACCGCACGGGCCATTGGCACGCGCCTGTCCTCTCATATCGTACGCCGGTTCGGTATGACAGGCTTGCGTGAAGGCCAGATCACCGCAAATCTGCGGGGTTCAGGTGGCCAGTCACTTGGGGCATTTGCGGTGCAGGGACTGCGGCTTGATGTCATCGGTGATGCGAACGACTATGTCGGGAAAGGCCTGTCTGGCGGCATGATAACCGTTCGCCCTGGCCCGTCTGCCCGCTTTTCGGCAGAAAAGAATACCATTATCGGGAACACTGTTCTGTATGGCGCAACCTCAGGCGTGATGTTGGCCAATGGCCAGGCTGGTGAACGGTTGTGTGTGCGCAACTCTGGGGCAACGGCTGTGGTTGAAGGTTGTGGCTCAAACGGTTGCGAGTATATGACCGGTGGTGTGGTCGCCATTCTGGGCCCGACAGGTGATAATTTCGGTGCAGGTATGACGGGCGGCATGGCCTTTATCTACGATCCAGATAATCAGTTCTTATCAAAGGTGAATCCGGAAACCTTGCAGATCAGACGCGTCAATGCCGGTCATTGGCAGGACGAATTGTACAGCCTTGTCACCCGGCATGCCCGTGAGACTGATTCTGCGCTGGCGAAACGGTTGCTGAATGACTGGGAGTCAGAAGTGAACCACTTCTGGCATGTTGTGCCCACTGAAATTCTGTCTACCCTTTCGCAGCCGATTGCAGAAGCTGAATTGTCAAGCCAGAGCGCATAGGCTATACCCTTAGGCCTGACAACGGGGGTAGGCGCTGGTGGATATCAGACTTCAGGCAGACACAGATGCACAGGCTGTCGACGGCTTGATGACGGCGGCGTTCGGTTCGATCCGCAGCCAGCGTGCAGTCTGGCATTTGCGGCCCGGCCCGCCGGTTGAAAGCTTATGTCTGGTCGCGTCAAAGACTAACAAAATCTGTGGCAGCCTGCGGTTCTGGGAAGTGCTTGTTTGTGGTCGCCCTCAATTATTATTGGGCCCGCTGGCGGTGCAGCCTGACCTGCATGGTCAGGGCTTTGGCCGCGCTCTGGTCATTGACGGGCTGAGGCGCGCCCAACAACAAAACCGCTGGGACTTTGTGCTGGTTTCAGGCGATCCTGACTATTATCCTAAATTCAGCTTTGCACCCACAGCAGATGGCCAGTTTATCTGGCCGGGGGATATCGCGCCCAATGTTTTGCAAATTCGCGCGCTGAACAAAACCGGACTGGATGACCTGCCGGACGGGCCTATCGCTGTTTTGCCGATTACAGGCCGGATGATGGAGGACTGATCAATGGCTGTTCTGCATCATTATCCGTTATCTCCGTCAAGCCGGTTTATCCGTCTGCAATGCGGTGAATATGGGCTGGATATCAGTTTGCGCACACAAATTCCCTGGCTGCGTGATGAAGAGTTTCTGACGTTGAATCCGGCAGGTGATGTGCCGGTTCTGGAAGATGAAAATTTAGGCGTTGTCTGCGGCGCACGGGTCATCAGTGAATGGCTGGAAGAAATTGTTGAAACCAGCGCGTTAATGCCGGAAACAGCTGGCGAGCGTGCGGAAGTCAGGCGCCTTATAGACTGGTTCGAAACCAAATTCACATTGGAAGTGTCCCGCCCCTTAATCCGTGAGCGGATCATAAAGAGGTTTGATTCTGGTCAGCCTGCCTCGTCAACTGTGATGCGGGCGGCGCTGGCAAATGCGCAAATTCATTTGGGTTATATTGACTGGCTGGCGGCCCAGAATGTCTGGCTGGCAGGGGCAAATATGTCACTGGCTGATTTGGTCGCTGCGGCGCATCTGTCCGTGCTTGACTATTTCGGTGATATCGACTGGGAACGCTGTCAGGAAGCAAAAATGTGGTACATGAAACTGAAAAGTCGGCCCAGCTTCCGGCCGCTTTTATCTGATATTCTGGTCGGCATGCCGCCAGCGGCCCATTATAGCGAGCTTGATTTCTAAGTCAGCTATGTTGTGGTTCTGCCGATATCCGGTTATGAAGCCCGCGGACAACAGAGCAAATCTGCTCTATCTGGCTGTCTTCAGAAAACCGGTGCCCAGCAGCTTTATCTAAAATCACCTGCACCTCGCCTGATTGCCACTGTTCAGCAATATTTATAGCTGTCAGCCAGGGGACCTCATGATCAGCCATGCCCTGAAGTAATATTACAGGCAGATCAAGCCCGACAGGCTTGTCCAGAACAAGATTATCACGCCCGTCTGTCACCAGATGATACGGATAAATGACATCTTCTGGGGCATAGGGGTTTGGCAGGGCTATATGCCCTGTTGTCTGCATCTGCTGTTTCTGCGGGGCTGTCAGCGCGTCCCAAATCAGTGTTTCAGTGAAATCAGGGGCGGCGGCGATCCCGACCAGCCCGGCGACACGTTCCGGGCGTTCCTGAGCCGTTCTTATCATCAGCCAGCCGCCAAGTGAGGAGCCGACAAGAAGCTGTGGGCCGCTGGTCAGCTCATCAAGCATCAGCACACAATCATCAACCCATGTTGAGATGGTGCCGTCCAGAAACGCCCCGTCTGACAGGCCATGACCAAAATAATCAAATCTCAGAAACGGGATATCTGCCTCTATCGCTAACTGATGCAACACCTCTGCTTTGGTGCCGAACATATCAGAGCCATGACCGGCCAGAAACACCAGCCCCGGGACATCAGCACGGCCTTCATGACGCAGATAGGCGCGTTTTGTGCCGTCAGGGCAGTTCAGAAAAGAAACGTTATCTGTATGGCCGGTATTTTGCATGGTTGGTCTTGTCCTTTCCCGTTGCCCTGCGCACGGGATGTGAGAAACAAAAATTAGGTCGTTGCCAAAGCGAGGCTGACGCGTTACCTGTATCGTTGTAGCATTTCGTACCGTCATCATTAAGAAATTTATGCCCAAACACCACTCTATTACTCGCCCGGTTATTGTTCAGATTCTGCCTGCCCTGAACAGAGGAGGGGTTGAGCGTGGCACAGTTGAAATGGCCAAAGCGATCATTGACCGCGGCTATAAGGCTGTGGTGATCAGCAATGGGGGATTACTTGAATCTCAGCTGATCCGGATGGGGGTCGCTGTTCACCGCCTGCCGGTTCATTCGAAAAACCCTCTCAAATGGCCGTTTATCCGGTCAAAATTATCAGATATTCTGCGGGCTGAGGGGGCTGATATTGTCCATGTCCGCTCTCGGGCCCCGGCCTGGATCGCGCTGCCGGTTGCGGCCCGCCTGTCCATGGCAACAGTGTCAACCATTCACAGCAAATTCGCGCCTAAAAATGCGATCAAACACTTGTATAACCGCAAGATGCTGAAAGCCGATAGGGTGATCGCGATATCTGAATATATTCAATCGATCATCGCTAAACATTTTGCCCAGCATAAATCAGAAGATGATGTGACGGTGATTCATCGCGGCGTCGATACGGTTGTGTTTGATCCCGCCAGTGTGACCCAGCAGCGGATCATCCGCGAGGCTGAACGGCTCAATCTGCCAGAAGAAGGCAGCGTTGTGATGTTGCCGGCCCGGCCGACCAGCTGGAAAGGACATGAGGTGCTTATCCGTGCGGTTGCGGCTCTTGACCGGCCGGATGTGACCCTTTTGCTGGTAGGTGCCGGAGACGGGCCGCCACGCTTTGTTGCCGGACTTGAACAATTGGCGCGCAAAACCGGTCTTGATGGCCGCCTGCGGATTGCTACTGGCAGTAATGACATGCCTGCGGCATTCATGCTGGCAGATGTAATTGCGATGCCCTCTACTGTTCCTGAACCTTTTGGCCGGGTGGCGGTAGAGGCAGGCGCGATGGGCAGGCCGGTTGTGGCGTTTAACCATGGTGGGGCAGTTGAATCTGTGCTGGATGGGAAAACCGGATGGCTGGCAAAGCCGAATGATGTTGATGATCTGACAAGCGCGCTGACCTCAGCTCTTGATTTGTCACAAACAGAACGGGCACGTCTGGCCAAACGGGCGCGGGCGCATATCACCAAATTTTTCTCAAAAGAAAAAATGTGCCAGAAAACAATGGAAATTTACGATAATCTGTTGCAAGACAGGGCGGGATAACCTGTCAGGCAACGCCTTTGCACGACAAAACAGGACGAAAGACAATGCCAACGATTTCACTCCCTGACGGATCAGAACGCCAGTATGACGCGGCGGTGACCCCGGCACAGATCGCCAGCGATATTGGCCCTGGTCTGGCCAAGGCGGCAATGGCGGCGGTTGTAGATGGGGCGGACTGGGATTTGACCAGAGCCATCGAAGAAGACAGCACTGTAGAGCTGATCACCGCCAAAAACACAGATGCAGCCCTTGAGCTGGTTCGTCACGATTGTGCTCATATCATGGCTGAAGCTGTTCTTGAGCTATATCCGGATACACAAGTGACGATTGGTCCGGCGATCGAAAACGGTTTCTATTATGATTTTCATCGTGAACAGCCCTTCACCACAGATGATCTGGACGCGATTGAAAAACGGATGCATGACATTGTCGACCGGGATGAGCCGATTGAGCGGGCGGTCTGGACCAGAGATGAGGCAGTCGCCTTTTACCGGGAGAAGAACGAGCCGTTCAAAATTGAGCTGGTTGAAGCGATCCCACAAGATGAGACCGTGTCTTATTATACCCAAGGCCAGTTCATTGATCTGTGTCGCGGGCCGCATCTGCCGTCAACAGGCCGGGCAGGTCATGCCTTTAAGCTGATGAAAGTTGCAGGGGCCTATTGGCGCGGCGATTCAAACCGGCCCATGCTGCAACGGATTTATGGCACAGCCTGGCTGACAGAAAAAGATCTGGCGCAATATCTGACCATGCTGGAAGAAGCGGAAAAGCGTGACCATCGCAAGCTTGGCCGTCAGCTGGATTTTTTCCATCTTCAGGAAGAAGCGGCGGGGTCTGTGTTCTGGCATGCGAAAGGCTGGACGCTGTATCGCGAGATTGAGATGTATATGCGTCGCCGTCTGGATGAGGCCGGCTACAGCGAAGTGAAAACACCCCAGCTTGTTGACCGCAGCTTGTGGGAAGCGTCTGGCCATTGGGATAAATTCGGTGACAATATGTTCACCGCCGAAACCACAGAAGACCGGACCCTGGCCCTGAAGCCGATGAACTGCCCGGGTCATGTTCAGATTTACCGGCAAGGGGTGAAATCTTATCGTGATCTGCCCCTGCGGATGGCGGAATTCGGGTCTTGTCACCGTAATGAGCCGTCCGGGGCTTTGCATGGCATTATGCGGGTGCGGGCCTTTACTCAGGATGATGCGCATATTTTCTGTACTGAAGACCAGATTAATTCAGAATCTGTTGCGTTTTGTAACCTGCTTCAGGATATCTATGCCGATTTCGGTTTTGAGGATATCCGCGTGAAATTCTCTGACCGGCCAGAGGTGCGGGCAGGTGATGATGCGACCTGGGATAAAGCAGAAGCCGCCCTGCGCGATGCAACCGCTGCCGCAGATCTGGAGACTGTTCTGAATCCAGGTGAGGGCGCGTTCTATGGCCCGAAGCTGGAATTTGTTCTGCGTGATGCGATCGGACGTGATTGGCAGTGTGGCACACTTCAGGTTGATTTTGTTCTGCCAGAGAGACTGGATGCGGAATATGTTGCTGAAGATGGGGCGCGTCACCGGCCGGTAATGTTACACCGGGCTATTTTAGGGTCACTGGAGCGGTGGATCGGTATTCTGATTGAACAATATTCCGGCCGGATGCCGGTTTGGCTGTCTCCTGTACAGGTGGTTGTTGCCCCGATCACAGACAGTGCAAATGATTACGCTGAACAGGTCCATACAGCGGCTTTGGCAGCAGGTCTGCGTACTGAAATCGATACGCGGAATGAGAAAATCGGCTATAAGATTCGTGAACATTCCACAGCAAAGGTCCCGTTCATTCTGGCCGTTGGCGGGCGCGAGGCAGAAGCCGGAACTGTGGCCTTGCGCCGTCTAGGGTCGGACAAACAGGAAATCATCAGCCTTGATGAGGTGATGGTTATGCTGGCTGATGAGGCGATGGCTCCTGATCTGAAGCG
Source organism: uncultured Alphaproteobacteria bacterium (assembly GCA_937988715.1). GTDB lineage: Bacteria > Pseudomonadota > Alphaproteobacteria > Puniceispirillales > Puniceispirillaceae > JADHLI01. The sequence goes on from CALKIF010000055.1 coordinate 18,831, forward strand.
TGCAAAAACTTGAAGTTTTCAGTAAAACAGACTATTTACAACGACCAGAACAGCTTGTTCTGTGGCAAAGCAGGGCCGATATGGTCTGCCTGTCCAAAAATGAGCGATTAGGACTGACAACAGCTAAAGGAGAGTTTCATAGCACGTCCACGCAACGATGCGCCGCCCGCCTCTGACGGTCCGCGTATCAATACAGAAATTCGGTCATCGACTGTACGCTGCATTGACCCTGATGGTGAACAGATGGGCATTCTGACAATTGATGATGCGCTACGCAAGGCTGATGAATTTGGTCTGGACCTTGTTGAGCTGCAACCAAATGCAGAACCGCCAGTCGTCAAGATTCTGGATTACGGCAAATATAAATATCAGGCGCAAAAACGTGCGTCTGAAGCCCGTAAAAAGCAAAAGGTGATTGAAGTTAAGGAAATTAAGCTGCGCCCCAATATCGACAGTCATGATTATGATGTGAAGATGCGGTCCGTGCGCAAATTCCTTGAAGCAGGGGACAAGGTGAAAATCACCCTGCGTTTCCGTGGCCGTGAGATGGCGCATGTTGAACTGGGCAGTCAGTTGCTGCAGCGTGTGCGTGAGGATATTGAAGAAGAGGCAAAAATCGAATCTCTGCCCAAAATGGAAGGCCGGCAGATGATCATGGTTCTGGCCCCCAAATAAACAGATCGCCGGCTCGTGCTCTTGCTGTGGCAGGGATGGGCGATCAGTTGTTGATTTTTAGCCATGGATTCATTATAACACCGCTTCCGAAAGGAAATTCAGATGTCGCGTCTGGGCTGAAAAGGGCTGCCCAGCCGGCATAAGACGACACCCAAAGGGATCAGAGACGATCTGAGCCTTTATGACAGAAAAGAGGTCAAAATGCCCAAAATGAAAACCAAAAGCGGAGCGAAAAAACGCTTCCGCGTAACCGCCAGTGGCAAGGTTCGTGGTTCAGCTGCATTTCTCAGCCACAATCTGCGCCGCCGTTCCCAGAAAATGAAGCGCCAGGCCCGTGGGACAATGATTCTGCATGAAGCAGATGCACGCATCGTCCGCAAATTCCTGCCTTACGCCTGATAGATTTTAAGGAGAACGAGAGATGGCACGAGTAAGCCGCGGCGTGACCGCACACGCCCGTCATAATAAAGTTATCAAAGCTGCCAAAGGCTATTATGGCCGGCGCAAAAACACCTTCAAAACCGCAAAACAGGCTGTTGATAAGGCCCGCCAATATGCCTATCGCGACCGGCGTGTCCGCAAGCGCGAATTCCGCGCCTTATGGATTCAGCGGATCAATGCTGCTGCCCGTGTGCATGGCATGACTTATTCTGCTCTGATGGGCGGTCTGGCCAAAGCGGGGATTGAGGTCGATCGTAAAATGCTTGCTGATCTTGCTGTACATCAGCCTCAGGCCTTTGCTGCGCTGGTTGATCGCTCAAAGCAGGCCAGCTGAACGCTGTCTTTTCGTGCACCGGCTCTGTTTTTCCGGGCCGGTGCCGGTTGCAGGCGTCTTTGATGGGTAGTGCAGGCAGGTGATGACAGATACAGACCAGCTCAAAGCAGAATTGATGGCAGCTATTGATGCTGCTGAAACGCTCGATAATCTGGAAGTTGTGCGGCTTGATGCGCTGGGTAAAAAAGGCCGTATCTCTACCCAGTTGAAGTCATTAGGCGGCCTTGAGCCTGAGGAGCGGAAACGCGCTGGTCAGGCCCTCAATGTTCTCAAAGATGAAATCGCGTCTGCTCTGACAGCGCGCCAGGCCGACCTGCAACAGGCTGCGCTTGCTGACAAACTGGCCAGTGAAACAATTGATGTGTCACTGCCCGCCCGTTCAGAAACAACCGGCCGCACGCATCCCCTGTCACGCACGATTGAGGAAATCTCAGCAATTTTTGCTGATATGGGCTTTTCGATCGCAGAAGGTCCTGACATTGAAACAGACTTTTATAACTTTACCGCGCTGAATATTCCGCCTGAACATCCCGCCCGTCAGGAACATGACACATTTTATCTGAATCCAGATGAGGCCGGTGCACGGCCCGTATTGCGCACACATACCTCGCCTGTTCAGATCCGCACCATGCTGAATACGCCGCCCCCTATCCGCATTATTGTGCCTGGCCGGACTTATCGGTCTGACCATGATGCCACCCACAGCCCGATGTTCCATCAATGTGAAGGTCTGGTGATCGGTGAGGACATTCATATGGGCCATCTGAAAGGTTGTCTGATTGATTTCTGCCGCGCCTTTTTCGGGGTACAGGATTTGCCTGTCCGGTTCCGGCCCAGTTTTTTTCCGTTTACTGAACCCTCTGCTGAGGTGGATATTGGCTGCCGCCGTGTTGATGGCGGGCTGGAAATCGGGGCAGGTGACGACTGGCTGGAAATTCTCGGCTCTGGCATGGTGAACCCGCGCGTGCTGGAAAATTGCGGTCTTGATCCGGACAAGGTTCAGGGCTTTGCCTTTGGTATGGGTGTTGAACGCCTGGCGATGCTGAAATATGGCATTCCTGATTTGCGCACCTTTTATGACAGTGATTTGCGCTGGCTGAAGCATTATGGCTTTATGCCGGTTGACGTGCCTGGTCTGCATACTGGTCTGGGTACAGGAGGGGCGTGATGAAATTTACCTTCTCCTGGCTTCTTGACCATCTTGAAACAGATCACTCACTTGCCGCTATTTGTGATGTGCTGCCCATGCTGGGGCTGGAGGTCGAAGACCTTCATAATCCTGTTGCTGCTCTTGCCCCGTTCCGGATTGTTGAAATCATAGAAGCTAACCCGCATCCTGATGCTGACCGGCTGCGTGTCTGCCGCGTTAATACAGGTGAGGCCGAGCTGCAGATTGTCTGTGGGGCCCCGAATGCCCGTGCAGGTCTGCGCACAGTACTTGCGCCTGTTGGCACATATGTGCCCGGTCCGGACATCACCATCAAACAAGGCAAAATCCGTGGCCAGACCTCGCAAGGCATGTTGTGTTCATTATCTGAACTTGGTCTTGGTGAAGATCAGGACGGTATTGCAGAATTGCCTGATGATGCACCGGTCGGGACCAGCTTTGCTGGCTTTGCGGAAACCGCGTTTTCTGGTCTGGTTGATCCGGTTATTGAAATTGCGATCACCCCAAACAGAGGCGACTGCCTTGGTGTGCGCGGGGTTGCACGGGATTTGGCGGCTGCTGGTTATGGCCAGCTGAAACAGATTGATTTCTCAGCTGCTGAAGGCGAATTTGACTCAAGTCTGGTCTGGCAGATTGAAGATGAGGTTGCCTCTCTTGTGCCTCTCATCTCAGGCCGTATGTTTGAAGGCGTGTCGAACGGCTCGTCTCCTGACTGGATGGCTCAGCGGCTGACTGCAGTTGGTCAACGGCCTATCTCTGCTCTTGTTGACGTCACCAATTATGTGATGATTGATCTGGGCCGTCCGCTCCATGCCTATGATGCGGATAAGGTGACAGGTGATAAGCTGATCCTGCGGTTTGCCCGTGAAGGGGAGCAAATCCTCGCCCTGAATGAGAAAACCTACGATTATGTGCCGAATATGCTGGTGATCGGTGATGATCAGGGCCCGGATGATATTGCCGGCATTATGGGCGGCGAGCGTACCGGGGTCAGTGACAGCACCACACGCATGTTTCTGGAAGTCGCCATTTTTGATCCCATTAATGTGGCCAGTACCGGGCGCCAGTTGAATATACATTCAGATGCGCGTTACCGGTTTGAGCGTGGCCTTGATTCGGCCTCACCTGTCCAGATGGCTGGCTATATTGCCCGTCTGGTGCAGTCTGTCTGTGGCGGCCGGTTCAGCCATCTGGTTGTGTCCGGCAGTTCTGAGACCGCCCCACAAATGGTGTCGTTTTCACCAGCACGGACAAAGGCCCTGACAGGGATTTCCTGCTCGGACGATCAGCAGGCACAGATACTGGCTGATCTGGGCTTTGCTGTGGATCGCACACAGCCTGATTTATGGCAGGTCGGCGTGCCGTCCTGGCGTAATGACATAGACGGGCCAGCAGATCTGGTTGAAGAAATCATCCGCATACATGGTTATGATAATCTGGAAATGACCGCGCTGCCACGCGACAATTATATCGCCCAGCCAGCCTTTTCAGCAGAACAGGTTCGGCCTGTGTTGCTGCGCCGCCTTCTGGCAGGACGCGGCCTGACAGAGGCGGTAACCTTCTCGTTCCTGCGGCCTGAAGAGGCGCGCCTGTTTGGTGGTGGTGATGACGCGTTAGGCGTTGCCAATCCCATCAGTACAGATCTCAGCATGATGCGGCCATCTGTGTTGCCGAACCTGTTATCTGCGGCGGCCCGTAATCTGAACAGGGCAGTGGCAGATATTAGCTTGTTTGAGGTTGGCCCGGTCTTCCTTAATCCGTCTGAGACAGGCCAGCGCACAGCTGTTGGCGGTATCCGCATTGGTGCGGCCCATGCCAAGGACTGGCAGGATACAGGCCGCTTGGTTGACACGTTTGATGCCAAGGCTGACCTGCTGGCAGCTCTGGGCTGCCTTGGTGTGCGCACAGATAACCTGATGGTCTCAACAGACACACCGGACTGGATGCATCCTGGCCGATCAGGTCGTTTGCTGCTGGGCAAAACAGAAATGGGCTGCTTTGGCGAGATTCATCCGCGTATCTGTGATGAATTCGACTTACCTTCTGGGGTTGTGGGTTTTGAGTTGTGGTTGGATAACATCCCGCTGCCTCGTCAGAAAGGCCCGGCAAAACCGTTGCTGAAGCTGTCTGCCTTGCAACCGGTCACACGTGATTTCGCCTTTATTGTTGATGAAGCTGTTTCCGCTCAGGCCTTGGTTGACGCGGTCCGGCGGGCCGCTCGTGATGTGGTCACCGATATTTGCGTGTTTGATGTCTATCAGGGCAAAGGGATCGAGGCGGGCAAGAAATCTGTTGCGCTCACAGTCACGCTACAGCCAAAAGACACGACCTTCAGCGAGGAAGATCTGTCATCAGTGTCAGATCAAATTGCGGCGACAGTCGCGAAAAATTGTGGCGGCGTCCTGCGCGGGGCTTAGACAGACCGGATCATCAGACCTTTATCTTACAGACGATTTATAGCTGAGACCAGCGCATAAAGCGGCGCCAGGGTAATCGATGTGTTGATCCCCGCACCGTAAATTGACCGGCCATCTGCGCCTGACTTCAGCTCAACATAGGCGGCTGCTTCTGCTTTTGATGTGGATGAGCGTGTGTTCTGACCAAAATCGGCCAGTGTGAACTCCAGCTCAAAATTATCTCGTAACGCATTGACCATTGCTGAAATTGGGCCATTGCCGGTTGCTGAGATGGTTTTTTCCTCACCTTTATAACGGAGAACAGCTGTGATACGTTCTTTGTCTGAAGCCAGAGACGCAGGTTGAGTTTCAACTGAGACAAGGCAGAACGGCTCATCAACATTCAGATATTCTGAAGTGTAGATATCCCAGATCATATCAGCTGTGATTTCACGGCCGCTGGCATCAGCTTGTTTCTGAACGGTCTGGCTGAATTCAATTTCCATTCCGCGCGGCAGGCGAACATGATGTTCTGTCTCCAGCAGCCAGGCCGAGCCAGCCTTGCCAGATTGCGAATTCACCCGGATGATCGCTTCATAGGTACAGCCGATATCTGCTGGATCAATCGGCAGATAGGGAACTTCCCATTTGTCATCATTGGCGTTCTGGATCGCGTCCATGCCTTTGCGGATGGCATCCTGATGCGATCCGGAAAAGGCGGTGTGAACCAACTGGCCAGCATAAGGGTGGCGCTGATGTACAGGCAGCTGGTTACAGAATTCAGCTGTCTCTACCAGCGAGGTGATGTCAGATAAATCTAGCATCGGGTCAACACCTTGTGTGAACAGGTTCAGCCCCAGCGTGATAATATCCACATTGCCGGTCCGCTCACCATTGCCGAACAGGGTGCCTTCCACCCGGTCAGCCCCGGCCATCAGCCCCAGTTCTGTTGCCGCCACGCCGCAGCCACGGTCATTATGCGGGTGCAGAGATAAAATCATACTGTCCCGCCGGCTGAAGTTCCTGTGCATCCATTCGATCTGGTCGGCATAGATGTTTGGTGTAGACATCTCAACGGTTGCCGGCAGGTTGATGATAGTCTTGTTTTCTGGCGTAGGCTGCCAGATATCCATCACCGCTTCACAAACATCCAGCGCATAATCCAGCTCTGTGCCGGTGAAGCTTTCTGGTGAATATTGCAGGCGGAGCTCAGTTTCAGAGCCGAGCTTGCTGACCCGGTCAGCAACCATCTTTGCCCCGTCTGTGGCGATTTCCTTTACACCATCGCGGTCAGATTTAAACACCACCCGGCGCTGCAAGGTAGAGGTGGAGTTATATAAATGCAGGATGGCACTTGGCGTGCCTTGCAGCGATTCAATGGTTCTGTCGATCAGATGTTCACGCGCTTGTGTGAGAACCTGTATCGTCACATCATCTGGAACATGACCGCCATCAATCAGTTCGCGCAGGAAATTGAAATCTGTTTCTGAAGCAGACGGAAAACCAACCTCGATCTCTTTGAATCCCATGCCGACGAGCGTTTTGAACATCCGCATCTTGCGCAGGCTGTCCATAGGCTCAATCAGGGCTTGATTGCCATCACGCAGATCAACAGAACACCAGATCGGGGCTGTGGTGATCAGCTTGTTCGGCCAGCTTCTGTCAGCCAGGTTCACAGGCGGGTAAGCGCTGTATTTTGCAGGGTTCATCTGAGTCATGTCAGGTCCGGTTGTCGCCATAATATATCAAGAGTAGATGTTGTACCATGATCGGCAATCGGGTCAAGAGTATGCCCGTTTGACCGGGATTTCAGAAATTATAGGCTGAAGGGCGGAAAATCATGTTTGTTCTGCTGGAAAGCGCAGCTGAAGTGCGCTAGATACTTCTCATGACTGACTTATCCAAAATCAGAAATTTTTCGATTGTTGCCCATATCGATCATGGTAAATCTACCCTTGCTGACCGTCTGATCCAGGTGTGTGGCGGGCTGAGCGAGCGCGAAATGTCCGAACAGGTTCTGGACAATATGGATATTGAGCGGGAACGCGGCATCACCATCAAAGCCCAAACCGTGCGCTTAAGCTATAAGGCAAAATCAGGTGAGGAGTATGTGCTGAATCTGATGGATACGCCCGGCCATGTTGATTTCGGCTATGAGGTCTCCAGATCCTTGTCGGCTTGTGAGGGCTCTCTTCTGGTTGTGGATGCCTCACAAGGGGTAGAGGCACAGACGCTGGCTAATGTGTATCAGGCGCTTGATGCAGATCATGAAATGGTCACGGTTCTGAACAAGATGGACCTGCCCGCTGCAGAACCAGACCGGGTCAAAGCGCAAATCGAAGATGTTATCGGCCTGCCTGCCGATAATGCCATTGCGGTGTCGGCAAAAACAGGTATGGGGATTGAAGAGGTTCTTGAGACGATTGTCACAGATTTACCGCCGCCGACCGGGGCAGACGCCTCGCCCCTGAAAGCGTTGTTGGTTGATAGCTGGTATGACCCTTATCTGGGTGTGATGACCTTGATCCGTGTGCGTGACGGCATCATTAAAAAGGGGATGAAAATCCGTATGATGGCCAGCGGGGCTGTGCATACTGTGGAACGGGTTGGGGTGTTCGGCCCGAAACCAACAGCGGTTGACCAGCTGGGCCCGGGTGAGATTGGCTTTATCAACGCAGGTGTAAAAACCGTTTCTGATGCAAAGGTCGGTGATACGATTACTGATGACAGGCGCCCATGTACCGAGCCGCTGGCTGGTTTCAAGCCATCTGTGCCGGTGGTTTTCTGTGGTTTGTTCCCGATTGACGCGGCTGATTTTTCTGGCCTGCGTGAGGCCCTTGAAAAATTATCCTTGAATGACAGTTCATTCTCATTCGAAGCGGAAACATCTGCCGCTCTTGGTTTTGGCTTCCGGTGTGGTTTTCTGGGCCTGTTGCATATGGAGGTCATTCGCGAGAGGCTGAGCCGTGAATTCAACCTTGATCTCATCTCAACCGCGCCATCTGTTGTGTATCAGTTGACCATGACTGACGGCAGCAAGTTAGATATGCATAACCCGGCCGATATGCCTGAGGTGACCCGCATTCAATCCATCGAAGAGCCGTGGATAAAGGCCACCATTATGACCCCTGATGAATATTTGGGGCAGGTGTTATCTTTATGTGTTGAACGTCGTGGGGAGCAGATAGATCTGACCTATGCGGGCAGCCGGGCGATGGTGGTTTATCGCCTGCCATTGAACGAAGTGGTGTTCGATTTTTATGACAGGCTGAAATCCGTAACACGCGGTTATGCTAGCTTTGACTATCAGATGGACGACTATATCTCAGGTGATCTGGTCAAAGTGTCTATTCTGGTCAATGGCGATCCTGTGGATGCGCTGGCGATGATTGTGCATCGTGAACAGGCTGAATATCGCGGCCGGGCTATCTGTGCCCGGCTGAAGGATCTGATCCCCCGCCAGATGTTTAAAATTGCCCTGCAGGCAGCCATTGGCGGCAAAGTCATTGCGCGTGAGACCATCTCAGCGTTGCGAAAAGATGTGACAGCAAAATGTTATGGCGGTGATGTCAGCCGGAAGCGCAAACTTCTGGAAAAACAGAAAGAGGGCAAAAAACGCATGCGCCAGTTCGGCCGCGTGGATATCCCGCAGAACGCGTTTCTTGAAGCCCTGAAAATGGGGGATAACTGACCAGTTAAGGCTGGCGGCCTTCTCTGTGATATTGTCTGTGCCGCTTGCCTTTAAGGCCGGGAAACAGGCGCGAGATCAGCCAGAACAAAACACCTATGACCAGAAACACGATCGCGGCTGGCCATTGCAGCAGCCCGGATATCAACGGATGCCATAAAAAGGGCGAACAGCCCAAAGCCACAATCAAACTACACGGGTCGATATAGCGATCAATAACCGCTTCGGCAATCTGTAGTGTAGATGGCGTGCGTTCATACAAATACTGGCCCAGCATGACCGAGGCGGCATTATCGTCAGTGATGTCGCCCCACATCACCCAAATGCCCAATAGCAGGAAGGCCCCCGCAAGAAGTTTAAACAGCAAACGTCCCATGGCACAGATCATGTCGAAAGTTAGACCATTTTGCAACCATGAACTGTTCTTCAAAAACCGGAAGGGAATTGCATGTTCAAAAGAGGCCCGCTATAGTACGGAAAATCGTATATCAGTGTCTGGAGGAATGGCCGAGCGGTTTAAGGCGCACGCCTGGAAAGCGTGTTGGGGTGAAAGCCCCTCGGGGGTTCGAATCCCCCTTCCTCCGCCACCTTCACCCAGAACTGATAGACTCGACCATCTATGTTAGCGAAGTCTATACAGGAACGGATATCCCGCGCAAGTAAGGCCCGGCCCTTGTGAAATCAGATGTGCTGTTGGTCGATAAGCATGCTTAGTCGGCTTGGCGTTCTGCCCAGCCAGCAAAAATACGTTCCAGCAAGACAACCACATAATAAA
>CALKIF010000056.1:0-1701 GCA_937988715.1 uncultured Alphaproteobacteria bacterium
GCTTCGTTCATATCAGCAGCCAATTCGGCTACAGAATAATCGCCCGGGTTTGCCGCACCGGTAATCGCCCCTGTGCTGATGGTGCCTGTGCCCACAATATCAACCGAAAAGCTGTCACCATTCACCGCTGTGGCGACATCACCGTTTATGGCGGAAATTGTTTCCAGCTGGGCTGACCCGCTGGTCAGATCGAATGTCCCGTTTCCATTATCAACAAAGGTGAACAAATTGCCGTCTCCGGCAGTTGACAGAGAAAAGCTGCCGCCGGTGGAGGTGGTCAGATCAGAAAATGTTCTGATGCTTGTCAGAACAGTTTCATCGGCGGTGATTGTTCCTGTTGTCTCATTCGCGCTCAGGGTTGTGGTGGACTGGAATATATCTGCATTCGGGCCCAACATCACCTGCCGGCGGTGAACTTCCCATCCGGCAAATGTGTCGACATTTCCACTGGTTGTTACAGTCACATTGTTAAAATCGCCATTCTGGAAACCGCCGCCGATATAGCGTGAGGCTATTGACGGAACCGCGGTGCCCAGAGGATGCTGGAATTCAACCGTCTGCCCTGTTGCGGTAGCGGTGAGCGGTGTATCAAACATGGATGTCCCTGACGCGCGGTCAATATCCACAATTTCATAGACAGACCCCCCAACAGGGTCGACACGTCCTGTGACTGTGCTTTCCAGGCGAAGGCCATCTATGGCCAGATTCAGCTCTTCACCCAGGTTTGCGCCTGCCAGAATATCTGCTTCATATGTGCCATCCAAAAGCTGAACGCCGTTATATTTGGTATTGTAAACAATGCGGAAGACTTCTTTCCGCAGGGCCTCAAATTCAAACGCAGCATTATCATAGTCAGACGCGGCATAAACACCATTAGACATCTGCAGGGATAATTCATTCATTCTGTGGATGATGTCGTTTACTGCTGAAAGCCCGCTGTCTGCGGTTTGCACAAGAGAGATGGCATTTGACGCGTTCAGATAGGCTTTTTCAACACTGTGAATCTGCTTCTTGATCTTATTGGACACAGCAAGCCCTGCCGCGTCATCAGCACTACTGTTCAAACGCAATCCAGTCGACAGCCTGGTAATTGACGTTTTCATCTCTTCTGTAGTTTTTGACGCAGAGTACTGCGCACGCAGTGCCCCAAAATTTGTATTTATCGTCGTCAAGTTCCACCTTCCGGATCAAGGAACGACCGAAAAGGGCTCATTGTTAGCGCTGAGTGCAGAAATTTAATGCCTTCCCCCAGAAGTGAATGTACAAGGCCAAAGGCAGCAAAACTGCAGTGGTTTTTATACTGAATCTGGTGCGGCTATCTTCTTGCGTTATGGCTGCTGTTACTCTTTTTCGATCGCCATCAGAATATGGATATAATCCATGGCGTGACCGTCTGGATCAGCGGCAACCTGTGCTTCATAAGCGCCATAGAACGCATCAACAAGGGCCTGACATTCAGCTTCCGGCCGGCCCTCAAGGGCAGTTTTGAAGACCGTTTCTGACCAGCTGCGCATGGTCGGGATCAGGCTGGCCGCATAATCAGCTTTCGACATTTGCCCTCCGGCACTTTGATAGGCGGCGTTGTAGGGGCAGGGGGTCAGGCGTGTTTCAACTGAAACCAGTTTTAGCCCTGCCTGACGCACGGCTGATTGCGGGTCTGCGAATGGGGCGGTGAATTCTCCAACCGTTCGGTAATGCTGG
>CALKIF010000057.1:0-3949 GCA_937988715.1 uncultured Alphaproteobacteria bacterium
GGCGATACCGCCTACATCCCGCACCGTTCAGGAGAGCGGTCTTATCACCCGTCCTATTTGCCTCATGCCACACGGACAGGTGAAAGCGCCTTTATGTCTGTTTATGTCTGGGCGGGGGATATTTCTACTGATGGGTATGTATATACCGGCATCCCGACTGACTGAACCACACCTATGCTGCAAAAACTGCAGCAGACCACTAAAAATTTGGCAGTAGAGAACAGCGTCCACCGTTTATACATTATAATTGTGGGGAGCAGTCTCTCCCGGGAGAGTACCACCCCCACACCAATTTATGAGCAGTACGGCTACTTCCTCCCTAAACGTCGCGCCTGCTAAACAATAAAGCCTTCGCATTTGTACTCCTCCGGTCAGATGCGGAGGCTTTGTGGTTTTTAGTCTCAGGCTAAAAACACATCTGTTAAATCCCGTGACAATTTTGCTAGGGTCGGCAATTCTGACTGTAAGGACAGCGACCATCCGGGCGTTGCTATTATTCCTATATTTGATCTGCGGGAGAATACATAAGCCCTAAATTTCTTTAATGTCTCGTAACCGTTATATTCCCGTTGTCGGCTGCCTGTTTCGATTGATGAGAATGTTGGGTTCAAGTTTCTACGGCGATTTTCAGAATGATAATTGACACGAAAAAACCCAAACCCACACAGAAAATCTGCAGCATTCTCATTAGCGTCAATTTCCGACAGGAACATAAGCAACAACTCAGCTGTCTGTTGGAATTCTGTTGGGTGAATCTCAATATAGCTGCTGCTCAGCCCACGGGAAAATTTCAAAGCCAACTGCCCAAGAGACAAATCATTGCGCAGGAAATGGCTAGCCATATCCGCAACCACTGCGTCAAACATCCATGCTGGGATGTAACGTTCTGCAACTGTCATATTGTAAGTTTTGCAAACTTGGCCAAAAACGGAAACAACAGTTTGCGCTCTGCGCCGTGTATATCTTCGACGATTTTTTTGTTGTGTTCTGGGGTTGGCGCGTAATGGACCCCGCCATCATCACAAATCCGCAACCAGCCAGTTTGGCATAATTTTTTCACCCGTCGACGAACTGTTTCAAACGGCAGAGCAGTTGACAAACTTATAGCGGTGATGGTCAAACGTTTTTCCTTAGCCTCTTTATTTTCTAGAGAAAGCCCATCGTGCCACGCGTCAAATGCTTCATCAAACGTACCAGTCTGGTTTTCTTTTTCTATTGATGTCTCCAGCAAATGATGCCAGCAAACCACCTGAATAATCATAGCATCACTTGGGTTACCAAGTACTTCGTTTAACACCCTGGTTCTGGCAATGTTCAACATGAGCCAGTCAGGCCAAATTTGAGAAAAATTATTTTCTAAAAGCTCTGCTACATTAGTCATTGTTTAGGCCCAAACAACCAATACATTCTCAACATTTTGCTGTAATTTTATTACATTTAAAAGCTGTAATTACCCAATTTGAGCACACAAATCGGGTATTATTAATGTTGTTTTTAACAAAAACTGTGGAAAACTAATCGAGGGGCTGGTCGAGCAAGGCTTTTTTGGGGAAGAAACAGTGGCAAAAAAATTATGTCACGGAGACCAGTTCACCGAGGTTGGCACGGGACATTTATGGGAAGTTACAGGCCATTCACTTAAAGGCGGATTGCCTCATTTCACTTTGAGTTGCAGACACCCTGGCCGCACAGACGCCGATGTTGTGCTCTGTGAGAGCGGGCTGATGTTAAGATTTAGTCCGAGGTCAAAGTCATCTCAATCAATTTTTTCACTCGATCGCCTCACCAGTCTTGTAAAACAACGTTAGTGGCACATTCTCGAACTGAATTACTAAGGTAGGCTCGCAATACCTTGCCAAATGAAAATCACAAGCACCAAAATTATCGACGCCATAACTAGCTTTTGCAGCATATTCATATTCGGCCCCTTAGACTACTTCTTCACTAAACAAAATAACTTCCATATTATGAACAGATACGGCCTTGTCCTCAAGACGTGGTCAAATAAAAAATAGCTTACCTGCTTTTCAGAGAGCTTAATCAGCTTTGAACAACCAAACAGCTCGATTCATAAATGGAAGGGTTCAAAAAGTGACCGGATTTGCGCTTTCAGAGGAAATCATAAGTCAATATGGCGATGACGGGGTTGTTGTGCTGCGAGGCCTGTTCTCCGGCCACATGGAGCTAATTGCAAAAGCGATAGAACATAATATGGCCAGCCCAGGCCCTTATGCGGCGGAAAATCTACTCCCTGGTGAACAAGGTCGATTTTTTGATGATTATTGCAACTGGCAGCGCCTGCCTGCCCTTCGAGAGGTAATTTATAACTCAGAAGCTGCCCGTGTGGCCGCCGCATTGATGAGGTCACGCACCGCACAGCTATTTCATGATCATGTTTTGGTAAAGGAGCCGGGCACGGCCAAGCCGACCCCTTGGCATCAGGACAGCCCCTATTATTTTGTAGACGGGACCCAGACACTCAGCTTTTGGATACCAGTTGAAGCTGTAGAAGACGCTACGCTGCGCTGTGTGAAAGGGTCACACAAATGGGACAAACCTGTGCTACCAAAAAAATGGCTGAAGGAAGATAACTTCTATGTGGATACAGACGCGTATCGGCCTGTTCCCGATCCGGATGCTGAGGATATGGATGTGGCAGAATGGGCGCTGTCACCCGGAGATGCGGTCGCGTTTGACTTCCGTATCTTGCATGGTGCGCGCGGCAACCATACAGACAGGCGCCGGCGAGCCTTATCATTGCGTTTTGTCGGCGATGACGCAGTATATGTCGAACGGCCTGGCCGAACCTCACCACCTTTTCCTGGCCATAATATGAAACCTGGTCAGAAGCTGCGGACGGACTGGTTTCCGGTGATATGGGCTCAGGAGTAGCGGGAAACACGCACCGCCTATTTCCTTTAATTTCGGTACAATCCTGCGAGCCGGTGTTCATAAGCAGCGCTCACCACATGACGCCTGACTTTCAGGGTCGGTGTCATCTGGCCATTCTCTATACTGAACTCTTCATCTGCGATAAGGAAATGGCGGATCCGCTCGTAGCCAGCTAAGCGCTTACCGGCGCGGCGGACGGCAGCCGCGACCTGTTCCTGCTGGCCAGCCTTATCCAGCGCTCTCACCTCTTCAGAGGGCACAATCACCGCGACCATATGAGGCCGTTTGTCTCCCCAGACCATAATTTGCGCAATCTCAGACTCAATACTGTATTCTGCCTCAACTTTGGTAGGGGCAATGTTATCGCCGCCTGAATTCACAATCATATCTTTTTTACGGCCGGTGATGGTGATATAGCCATCGCCGTCAATCTCGGCAATGTCACCTGTATGCAGCCAACCGCCGTTCAACGTCTCTGCTGTGGCCACGTCATTGCGCCAGTAACCCTTCATCAGGCAGTCGCCTCTGGCTAAAAGCTCGCCGTCTTTGCCCAGCGTCACCTCTACCCCGTCTACAGCCGGGCCGACTGTCTCAATACGGATGCCTCCTGGCCGATTGGCTGAGATCAGAGGCGAGGCTTCGGTCTGGCCATAGCCTTGCAGGATATTCACCCCTAGCGCCAGAAAGAAGGTGCCGATATCCGAGTTCAGCGCGGCCCCGCCAGAAACGAAATAAGCCAGCCGTCCGCCAAACCTCTGTCGCACTTTCTGTCGCACCAGCCTATCCAGCAGTCTGTCCAGCACCGCCTCACCCACGCCCAGCCTCTGGCCGGCCAGCTTTTTGCGGCCCAGACTGACGGCTTGTGTAAATAACTTTGCCGAAAGCCCGCCTTTTGCTGTCACCCCTTTGGTTATACGGTCATGCAGCACTTCATACAGGCGCGGCACGGCGGTCATCAATGTCGGGCGCACTTCGGCTAGATTGGCAGAAATTTTATCACGTCCTTCACAATACCAGACCTCTGCGGCGATTTGCACCGGCAGATGCAAACCGGCGG